>NZ_FOZY01000005.1:0-307046 GCF_900116245.1 Methylobacterium sp. yr668
CCTTCGTGCGGCTCTCACGCGGGCCGGTGACCGCGACCGTGCCGCTGACCACGGTGGTGTCGAACCCGCGTGAGAACATCTACCTGCGGCCCAACGACGTGCTGACGCTGGTGCGCGACCCGCAGACCTTCATCGCGGTGGGCGCGCTGGGCAACAGCACCGAGCTGCCGTTCCAGGCCGACGGCATCACGCTGGCGCAGGCGCTGGCCAAGGCGCGCGGCCTGTCGGACTTCGCCGCCGACCCGGCCGGGACGTTCATCTTCCGGTTCGAGCCGGCCAGCGTCGTGCGCCGGCTCAGCCCCGGCTCGAAGCTGCTCGGCACGCCTCTGGTGCCGGTGGTCTACCGGATCGACATGCGCGACCCCAACAGCCTGTTCGTGTCCCAGGCGTTCCGGATGCGCAACCGCGACCTGATCTACGTGTCGAACGCCCCCTTCACCGAGGTCCAGAAGGTCCTCACCGCCTTCAACGGCGTCACCGGACCGGTCGCCTCCGCCGCGACGGCCTACGCCTACGCCAAGTAGGGACCAGGTCGTCGACAGGACCGCCGCGGAAAAAAATCGCGTTTCGCCGCGTCCTCGCGTATGGGCACTGGGTGCGGGGCGGGATCGAGGCTACGGAGCCGCATCCGCCGTCGCGCCGACGTGTCGCGCAAGGATGCCCAGAAGAGCCCGATGAAGATCGGACGTTTCGTCCCCGCCCACGGGCCGCTCCGGCCCGCGCTGATCGCCCTGAGCCTGTGTCTCGCGCTCCTGCCGGCCACCCAAGCGGTGGCCGACGTGGTGGTCGGCGTCGCGGTTCCGCGGTCTGGTCCCTACGTGGCGGTCGGCGAGCAGGTTCTGCGCGGTGTCGAGGCCGCCGCCCGGGACGCCAACGCCATGGGCGGCCTCGACGGCCAGCCCGTCACCCTCGACGTGCAGGACGATGCCTGCGACTCGAACACCGCCATGGCGGTGGCCAACCACTTCGTCCGGTCGAACGTCCGTCTCGTCGTCGGCCATGTCTGCTCCAACGCCTCCATCGCGGCCTCCGACATCTACGCCCAGAACGGGGTGGTGATGATCACCGCGGCCTCGGTGGCGGCCCGGCTCACCGACCGGGGGCTGCCGAACATCTTCCGGGTCTGCGGCCGCGACGACGACCAGGCGCGCCTGTCCGCCGCCGTGCTGGCCGAGCGGTTCCGCGACCGGAAGATCGCGCTGATCCAGGACCAGACGCCGGCGGCGCGCAGCCTCGCCGCCGCCACCAAGGACAACCTCAACCGCATTGGCGTGAACGAGGCGCTGTTCCTGTCGTTCTCGCCGAGCGACGCCGACGACGCCGCCCTGGTCGACCGCCTCAAGGGCGCGGGGATCGAGGTCGTCTACTACGGCGGCGACGCCGCCGAGATGGGCCGCCTCGTGAAGATCGCGGCGGACCGGGGCTTCCGGCCGCAATGGTTCGGTACCTCGGCCATCGCCACGCCGGACTTCGCCAAGATCGCCGGATCGGCCAGCAACGGCGTGCTGATGACCTTCTACCTCGACCCGAGCCGGCAGCCCGCCGCCGCGGCCGTCGTGAAGGCCTTCAAGGCCGAGGGCGTCGATCCCACGGGCTCGACGATCTACGGGTACGCGGCCATGCAGGCGCTGGTGGCGGCCGGCAACTTCGCCCACTCCACCGAGCCGAGGCCGATCGCGCAGGCCCTGCACACCGAGCGCTTCGATCTCGTGCTCGGCACCGTCGGCTTCGATGCCAAGGGCGACGTCACCGCCCAGGGCTACGTGCTCTACGTGTGGAAGGACGGGAGCTTCACGCCGGCCGGCAAGTGAGGGGCGGACCCCGCACAGGCAACCCACAAGGTCTCTGCGGCCTCGACCTCCGCGCCGCGCCCGAGGCCGCGCAGCAGCTCTGCCAGATGCGGGCGGACCCGCAATTGCAGGGCGTGCAGCCGCCGCACCGCCGCGCTGAGTTCCCCGTCCCGCCCGAGCATCGCGTCGGCGTAGCCGATCATGCGCGCGTTCGGCCAAGCCGGCTCGCGCAGGGCGTGGAGCCGCTCCACCAGGGCGGCGGCGGACGCGTCCGGCTCGGCCTGCGCGAACAGGGTCAGCAGCGCCGCCGTGGAGCGCGACAGGCCGTAATGGCAGTGGACCAGGAGATGGCCGGCCCCGTCGAGCGCCCGCCCGAAATCCAGGATCGCCGCGACGTGCTCCGGCTCGGGCGGGACGAGACCGTCGCCCGGGCCGAGGCAGTCGTGGAACCGGAGGGTCGTGCGGGCGTGGGCGCCGTAGGCGGTGAAGGCCGCGGGCTCCGGCGTGCCGGGATCGAGCAGCGACAGGACGTGGCTCACGCCGCGCGCGCCGTGGCCGGCCAGTTCCTCCAGGCCGCAGACGGTGTGCAGGGTGACGGCGGGCTCGGTTCGCATCCCGGGCGCCTAGCACGGGCACGGTCCGGTTTCGAGGCGCCACGGAACTGCCCGGGCCGCCCGCGGCTTTCGAGAACCGGCACGCACGTGCTACCTGCGACCCCCGATCCGGCCCGGACGGGTCGGACCTGCTCGGACGAGACGCCGTTGGACGAACCTCACCTCGCGCGATCCCCCGCGGCCGGGACGCGGCGCCGCAGCGTGCTGACCGCCGGCCTCGGCGCCGCCGCGGCCCTGACCGGGCCGCTCGCCGCGCCGGCCCGGGCCGAGTCCGCCCCGGAGCTGCGCTGGCGCCTGTCCTCCGCCTACCCGAAGACCCTCGACATCCTGTACGGCGCCCCCGAGGCGCTCAGCCGGATCGTCGCGGAGGCCACCGACGGGCGCTTCCAGATCCAGGTCCAGGGCCCCGGCGAGCCGGTCCCGGCCGAGGGCCTGCTCGACGCCGTGGCCGCCGGCACCGTCGAGATGGGACACGGTCCTGCGACCCTCGGCATGGCCAAGGATCCGACCTTCGCGCTGGCCACCGCGGTGCCCTTCGGCCTCAACGCCCGGGGCGCCGCCGCGTGGTGGCAGGCGGGCGGCGCCGCCGAACTCTTCGCCGAGGTCTTCGCCAAGGCCGGGCTGGTCTGCCTGCCGGGCGGCAACACCGGCGCCCAGATGGGCGGCTGGTTCCGTCGCGAGATCAAGACCCTCGCGGACCTGCAGGGCCTGAAGTTCCGGATCGGCGGCATGGGCGGCCAGGTGCTCGCCAAGTTCGGCGTCCAGCCGCAGGCGGTGCCGGGCCCGGAGATCTACGCGGCCCTGGAGAGCAAGAAGCTCGACGCCGCCGAGTGGATCGGGCCCTACGACGACGAGCGGCTCGGCCTGCAGAAGGTCGCGCCGATCTACCATTATCCCGGCTTCTGGGAGGGCGGCGCCCTGCTGCACTTCTGGTTCAACGCCGAGAAGTGGAAGGCGCTGCCGAAATCCTACCAGGGGATCCTTCGGGCCGCGGCGGCCGAGGTCGGCGCCGACGTCCAGGCCAAGTACGACGCCCGCAACCCGCAGGCCCTGCGCCGGCTGGTGGCCGGGGGCGCGCAGCTGCGGCCGTTCCCCCAGGACGTCATGGAGGCCGCCCTCAAGAACGCCAATGACGTCTACGCCGAGATCGCCACCAAGAACGCCGATTTCCGCCGCGTCTACGAGGCGATGCGGACCTTCCGCAACGAGGAGTACCTCTGGTTCCAGGTGGCAGAGTACACCTACGACAACTTCATGATCCGCGCCCGGGCGCGGGGCTGAGGCGCGCGCCGCCGCGGGAGGCCGGCGCGGCGCCCCGGGGGCGCTTCAAAGATGGGGACGTCGGGGCCGCGCCCGATTGCCACGCGATCGGGAACGGCTCTAGCGTCCGGCACGGCATCCGCGAGGGGAGGGCTGCATGTTCGGGACGCTGCGGGTCGGATTGGCTCTGCTCGGGGCGGCGCTGCCCCTCCAGGCCTTTGCACAGTCGGCCGCCAACCTGTCGGCCCTGCGCGGGCTGGTCCCGGTGGCCCGGCTGCAGTTGACCCCCGACGGCAAGGCGGCGCTCGACGCGAACCTGCGGGTCACCGGCGACATCCAGAGCGGCGCGCTGAAGCAGCCGACGCTCCTGCCGTTCCCCGAGCAGCAGCAGCTCGCCCTGCAGGACTGCTTCATCACCGACGGCAACGCCGCCAACCTCGCCGACGGCCTCGGCACCACGCTCGCCCGCGCCTACCACGCCAAGGCGACCTACAGCGACTACAAGACCTTCACCAGCATCGCGCCGGCGGTCGCCAACCTGATCGGCTACACCAACAACGTGACCAAGTCGGATTCGAATTCCGGCAAGTACTTCTTCGCCAACGCCACGACCAACGGCAAGCATCCGGTCTCGGACGAGGCCGCCGCGATCCTGTCGAACGGTGCCGTCACCGACGTCTTCGGCAAGGCCTACGACCGGCCGGCCGGGAGCCCCGGCGCCGACCGCTACGGCAATTCGCGGCCGTTCCAGACCCTGCCACGCCTCCTCTCGTATCGCGGCAAGGACTATTTCGGTGACGCGTCCGACAGCCTCGACTGGCTGCGCGGCCCCTCACAGGACCTCGTGAACAGCCCGTCCTACCCGAGCGGGCACACCACCTACGGCTACACCGAGTCCATGGTGCTCGCGCTCCTCGTGCCCGAGCGCTACCAGCAGATGGTCGCCCGCGCCGCCGAGTACGGCAACGACCGGATCATCGTCGGGGCGCACTACGCCATGGACGTGCTGGGCGGCCGGGCGACCTCGCTGCACGCCCTCGCGCACCTGCTCGCCAACGATCCGGCCTATGTCGGCCAGATCCGGAAGAACCCGGCCGTCCTCGACAAGGCGTCCGCCGAGGCCGACAGGACGGTCGGCGTGACGGATTACCGGGCGCTCCTGACGGAGGCCCGCGCGGCGATGACCGAGGCGCTGAAGGCCGGCTGCGGCGACGCGGTGTCGGCCTGCGCGGCGAAGGATACCGGCCGGTTCAAGGACGCGGCCGCCAACGCCGCCTTCTACGCGGCGACCCAGACCTACGGCCTGCCCGTGGTGCATCCGGACACCGCCGGCCGGCGGGAGGACGTGGGCAAGGTCGCGCCGGAGGCCGGCCACCTGCTGACCGCGGCCTTCCCGGCGCTGACGCTCGACGAGGCCAACGCGATCCTCACCGAGACGCAGGGGCCGGGCGGCGGTTTCCTCGACGACGGCTCGGAATTCGGCGTCTACGCGCGCCTCGACCTCTACACGGCGGGCGGCAAGGCCGCCGCGCTGGCGGCGAGCCGGGCGGGGTCCAGCGCGACGCGCTGACACGCCGTGGCCGAGGGCCTGTCGGATCGCCGGCGGCGCGGATCTCCCAGAGAGGCAGGGCCGCCGGAGAGGAGTCCGTCGCGCCCCGGGCGCTCAGCTTGCGCGGGAAGCGCGCTGCCCCTCACCGCGCTCGTGGAAGGGCCGGACCGGGGCCCGCGCCTGCTCCGGACAGAAAAAAGGCCACTCCCGAAGGAGCGGCCCGAAGTCTAGGGAGGAAACGCCCAAGAAGGGCTGCGGAAGGGCGACGCCATCGCCTTCCCGCGCTGCACAATCTGCGCTCCTCGACGGAAAATTCAAGAGCATCAGGACAGCAGGGCTGTCCTTTCGTGCGCTCGCGCACGCGTCGCTTCCCGCCTGTGTTGAAAATGTCGCAGGCCATCGAGCGCGATCGAAACCTGCATTGTCGCGGGCGGGACCGATCGATCGCCGTGCAAGTCCCTGATGAGGCGGGGTTTTGGCGGCTGGAGCCGGAGTTCGGCCCGTCGCCTCGACTGCGGCTTTTCATCCGTCCGGTCCGGACGGACGAAAATCCCGCCCGCTCTACCTTCTCCGGCCAAGGTTCCGGCGCGGCGCGCCAAGCAAGGAGCAGGTGAGCATGGCGATCCAGGGCGAACGGATCCGGATCCTCAACGATGTCGAGCCGCGCGAAGACGGCGCCTACGTCCTGTATCTCCTGCAGCAGGCCAACCGGGCGACGTTCAATCCGGCCCTTGAACTCGCCATCGAGGAGGGAAACCGCCTCGATCTGCCGGTCGTCGCCTGCTTCGGCCTGCTGGACGGCGCGAGCGGCTTTCCCGAGGCCAATGCCCGGCATTACGCCTTCCTGCTCCAGGGTCTCGCGGACGCGAAGGCAGGCCTGGAGAAGCGCGGGATCGGCTTCGTCATGCGCAAGTGCTCGCCCGCCGAGATCGCCATCGCCCTCGCCGAAGACGCCGCGCTCCTCGTGCTCGACCGCGGCTACCTCGCGATCCAGAAGGGCTGGTACCGGGAGATCGCCAAGTCGGTGAAGACGCGGATCGTCCAGGTCGAGGGCGACGTCGTCGTGCCGGTCGAGACGGCCTCGCCGAAGCACGAGTACGCCGCCCGGACGCTGAGGCCGAAGCTGAACCGGCTGTGGGACCCGTTCCTCGCGGCGCTGAAACCCCGCCGGGTGAAGCGCGCGGCCGATCGCCTGACGCTGAAGAGCGCGATCGACGTCTCCGATCCGGAGGCCGTGCTGGCCGGCATGACCCTCGACCGGGAGGTCGGCCCGGTGAAGCGCTTCACCGGCGGCGAGACGCAGGCCCGCAAGCGCCTGAAGGCGTTCCTGCAGGACGGGTTCTCGGGCTACGGCGCGGGGCGCAACATGCCGGAGGCGGCCGCCGCCTCGCACATGAGCCCCTACCTGCATTTCGGGCAGATCTCGCCGGTGGAGATCGCCCTGGCGGTGCGGGAGGCCAAGGTCGGCGATGCCGACGACCGCGGCGCCTACCTGGAGGAGCTGATCGTCCGGCGCGAGCTCGCCATGAACCACGTCTTCTACACGGAGGGCTACGACGCCTACGGCAGGGCCGTTCCGGACTGGGCGCGCAAGACCCTGGCCGAGCACGCGAAGGACGAGCGCCCCTACGCCTACTCGGAGGCGCAGCTCGCCGCCGGCGAGACCCACGACCGCTACTGGAACGCCGCGATGCGCGAGATGCGCGAGACCGGCTACATGCACAACCAGCTGCGGATGTACTGGGGCAAGAAGATCCTCGAATGGTCCCCGTCGCCCGAGGAGGGCTTCGCGCGGACGCTCCGCCTGAACAACCGCTACTTCCTCGACGGACGCGATCCGAACTCCTTCACCAACGTCGCCTGGGTGTACGGCCTGCACGACCGGCCCTGGCAGAGGCGCGAGATCTTCGGCACGGTCCGCTATCAGAGCGAGAACTCGCTCAAGAAGTTCGACGCCAAGGCGTATGTGCGGGCGGTGGAGAAGCTCTGCGCCGCCGAGGGCTGAGGCGGGACGGCCGCGCGGCCGCTGGGGCGCTTCGGTATCCTCGCAATCGTCGCACGATGACCGGACCGGGCGGCAGCGTATTGCGACGCTTGTCTTCGCGAAGGCTCAGTCGTCTCGCGCGCACAGGTTCGTGAAGAAACGCTTCCCTGGCCTCGGATGTTTCGAGCCCACTTCCGGCCCGTCGCGGACGGCCGGACATGATCCGGCGACAACTCGGTCGGACCGGGGCCGGATCATCGCGCTGCTCGAAACTGAACGGAGGACGACGATGCGGATGAAGCTGGCAGGCGCAGCACTCCTCGCGCTCGGAACCTTGGCCGCCACGGCCGGTACGGCGGAGGCTGCCCAGGGCTGCGGCCCGGGCTTCCACCGGGGCTGGTCAGGCTGGTGCAAGCCGAACTGGCGCCCCTACGCGTACCGCCCGGTCTACTACGCCCGGCCGGTGGCCTACGGCTGGGGCCGTCCCTGGGGCTGGCACCATCGGTGGGGCTGGCGCCACGCGGGCTGGCATCGCCCCTGGGGCTGGCACCATCACGGCGGCTGGCATCGGGCCGCCTGGCACCACAGGTGGTGATCGGTTGAGCGGCGGGGCCGGCACGCCGGTGCCGGCCCCCGTCTAGCCCGCGGAGGGGCCTTTCCTTGACCATTGCGCTATAGCGTCCGCTCTCACTGCGCGGACGAGGTGCTCTTTCATGGTCGAGAAGCGGGACGAGGTGCGGGACACGACGGATGCTCCGCCCCCGCAACGGTCGCGCTACCGCCGCTCGATCATGCGCCTGCGGTCGGCCTCGATGGAGGCCTATCCGCTCTGGCGCGGGCGGCTGCTCTTCCTCGTGGGCGGCATCGGCGTGGGCCTCGCCGCCGTGCTGATGGCCAAGGGCGCCGACCTCGCGCAGGACGGGTTCCGGCGGCTCACCGCGCCGTCGCCGCTGATCGCCCTGGTGCTGACGCCCGCGGGCTTCGCCCTCGCGGCGCTGCTCGCCCTCACGGTCTTCCCGAACTCGCAGGGCTCGGGCATCCCGCAGGTGATCGCCGCCCGCCACGCCCGGGATACCGGCTTCCGCTACTCCCTGATCTCGCCGCGCGTGGCCTTCGGCAAGGTGCTGGTCCTGTTCCTGGGCCTGTTCTGCGGCGCCTCCGCGGGCCGCGAGGGGCCGACCGTGCAGGTCGGCGCCGCGATCATGGCCGCCTTCGGCCGCCTGACCCCGGAGCGCCTGCCCGGGCTGCTCCTCGCGGGTGGCGCGGCCGGCGTCGCGGCGGCCTTCAACACGCCCCTCGCCGGCATCGTGTTCGGCATCGAGGAACTGGGACGCGCCTACGAGGCGCGCTCCTCCGGCCTGATCGTGGCCGGGATCGTGGCCGCGGGCCTGACCTCGCTCGGGCTCCTCGGCAACTATACCTATTTCGGGACGACCGACGCCGCCCTGCCGCTGGCGGCCAGCTGGATCGTGCCGCTGATCGCCGTGGTCGGCGGCCTCGCCGGCGGCCTGTTCAGCCGCCTCGTCATCCTGTTCGCCCGCGGCCTGCCGGGCGCGGCCGGACGGTTGATCCGGAAGCGGCCCGTGATCTTCGCGGCGGCCTGCGGGCTGTGCGTCGCTCTGTGCGGCCTCGCATCCGGGGGCGCCGCCTACGGGACCGGCTACGAGGAGGCCAAGGCCATCCTCCACGGCGACGCGACGGCCGGCTGGACCTACGCGCCCCTGAAATTCGCCGCCACCGTGCTCAGCTCGATCAGCGGTATCCCGGGCGGCCTGTTCGCGCCGTCCCTGGCGGTCGGGGCCGGCCTCGGCGGCACGGTCCACGGATTCCTGCCGGGCATGCCCGTCGGCGCCGTCGTGCTGATCGGGATGGTGGCCTACCTGACGGGCGTGCTGCAGGCGCCGATCACCAGCTTCGTCATCGTCACCGAGATGACCCAGAACCACGCGATGGTGATCCCGTTGATGGTCGCGGCGCTCCTGGCCGACGCGGCCTCGAAGGCGATCTGCCGCGGCGGCCTCTACCACACTCTGGCGGAGATCATGCTGGAACGGGCCGACGTGCCGGCGCAGCCCGTGGCGAAGACCGGCTGACCGCGTCCCCGACCGAGCGGCCGGACGCGGGTAAGAATAAAAGCGGACCGTTCCGGAATCCGCGGAACGGTCTCGCTTGGCGTCGGTTGAGGCAGCAGCATCAGGCCCCGCGCCGGGGCGCAGCCGGAGTGACGCCATGACCCTTCTGAAATGGGCCCTCATCTGCTTCGTGATCTCGCTGATCGCCGGCGGTCTCGGCTTCACCGGCATCGCCTCCGGCGCCGGCTCGCTGGCCCGCATCCTGTTCGGCCTGTTCCTGCTCATCGCCATCGTGATCGTGGTCATCGCCTTCGCGGTCGGCCAGGCGGTGTTCTGAGGCCGGCGCGGTGCGCGGCGCGGTCTGCCTCGTCACCGGGGCGACCGGCGGCATCGGCTACGAGACGGCCCTCGGTCTCGCGCGCCTCGGCGCGCGGGTCGCCATGGTCGGCCGGGACAGCGGGAAGCTGCAGGCCTGCGCCGACAGGATCCGCGCCGCGGTACCTGGCGCCGCCGTGGAGCCGCACCGCGCGGACCTGTCCGCGCAGGCCGAGATCCGCCGGCTCGCCGGGACCCTGCGGGCGGCCTATCCGCGCCTCGACGTGCTGGTGAACAATGCCGGCGCGATCTTCGACCGGCGCACGCTGACCGTCGACGGGATCGAGCGGACCTGGGCGCTCGACCATCTGGGCTACGTGCTCCTGACCCTCGAACTCCTCGACACGCTGAAGGACGCGGCGGCGGCGGGCGGGAAGCCGCGGATCGTCAACGTCGCATCGGCGGCCCATTACCGGGGGCACATCGACTTCGACGACGTCGAGGGCGCCCGGCGCTACCGGGCGATGGGCGCGTATGCCCAGGCCAAGCTCGCCAACGTGCTGTTCACCTACGCGCTCGCCCGGCGCCTGCGCGACAGCGGCATCACGGCGAACGCCGTCCATCCGGGGGTGGTGAATACCGGCTTCGCCAAGAACACCGGCGGCCTGCTCGGCGCGGCCTGGGCGCTGATGCGGCCGTTGCTGATCACGCCCGAGAAGGGCGCGCGGACCTCCCTCCACGTGGCCAGCGACCCGGGCCTGGACGGGGTCACGGGCCGATACTTCTCCCACGGTCGGCCGAAGGTCTCCTCGGCCGAGAGCCGCGACGAGGCCGTCCAGGAGCGGCTCTGGGCGCTGAGCCTCCGGCAGGTGGGCCGGAGCGACTGAAGATCGGAGCGTTCGGTGGCGGCGGTCTCAGGGCGGCGGCGGGTCGAGAAGCACCCAGAGTCGCGCGATCCTGCCGTCCACGATCTCGGCAACGTCCGTCCCGGTGACCGCGACCGGGCCGCCCTCCGGACCGGCTTCCCAGCGCAGCGATCCCACGCCGTGGTGTCCAGCGGCCGTGCCGACGGGCACGAAGCGGAAGGTCGGCCCGAACCGGTCCAGGAGCGCCCCGGCGACCGCAGCGATCGCGGCCCGCCCGCGCACGACGTTGTCCGGCTCGAACAGGGTCGGCTCGGCCACGTAGAGCTCGGCCAGGGCGGCCGCCCGCGCGCCGGCGTCCCGCGCGTTGAAGATCCGCGCGAGATTGGCGCGCAGCAGCCGGTCGTAGTCGGGCTCTGCCGCCGGCGCGGCCTCCGTGCCATCGGACATCGCGCGTCTCCTTCGAAGGGGGTTGTCGGGCGTGCCGCGCGGCGGCCGGCGGCTCATATCAGGCGGCCGCCGCCGTCGATGTGCAGGGTCTCGCCGTTCATGAAGCCGTTGCTCATCAGGAAGACGACGGCGGCACCGGCCTCCTCGGCGGTGCCGAGGCGTCTCTGCGGCAGCCTCTCGGTCAGCCCGGCCACGTAGGCGTCGCGGTGGGCGCCGAGTGTGCGGGCCAGGAGCGGGGTGTCGGTGGTGCCGGGCGAGAGCGCGTTCACCCGCACCGGTGCCAGTTCGAGCGCGAGGCCGCGGGCGAAGGCCTCCATCGCGGCCGACGCCGCCGCCAGCACGGCGGTCCCCTGCGCGCTCGGGCGGTCCGCCAGGGCGCCGGAGATGAGGGTGACCGAGCCGTCCCCGGCGAGCCGGCCGCCGAGGGCGCGCAGGGCATGAATGGCGGCCCAGATTCGCTCGTCGAAGGCCCGCGCGAGGTGCTCGACCTCGGCCTCGAGGACCCTGCCGGCCACGAAGGTCCCGGCCAGCAGCGCGAGGTGGTCGACGCGGGGGATGTCGGCCAGAGCGGTCGCGATCGTCTCGGGCCGCGTCACGTCGGCGGCGCGCCAGCCGGCGAAGCCGTTCTCCGCCGCGGCGCCCTCGGCGCCCGCCGCGTGGCGGCCGACGACGACGACCTCCGCGCCCGCCGCCCTGGCCTGGCGGGCGGCCGCGAGGCCTATGCCCGAGGTGCCGCCGAAGACCACGACGGTGCGATCCTGAAGGGTGCTGCTCATGGCGGGAAACCTGGCCGGTCGTCGCCAGCGCGGCGCCGATGGACGGGAGATTGGGCCAGCGACCCCTCCTTGATAATCGGTCCGCTCTTCGCTTCAGTCGTGCCGTCATGGAACAGATCGGCCTCGACCGGCTCACGGGCATCGTCGCCTTCGCCCGCTCCGCCTCCCTCGGCAGCTACTCGGCGGCCGCCCGCTCCCTCGGCATCTCGCCCTCGGCGGTGAGCAAGAGCGTGCAGCGGCTGGAGGCGCGGCTCGGCGTGAGCCTCTTCACCCGGACCACCCGCTCGCTGACCCTGACGCCGGAGGGGCGCGACCTGCAGGAGCGCGCGCTGCGGCTCCTCCGCGAGGCCGAGGCGATCGAGCAGGCGGCGGTCGCGGCACGCTCCGAGCCCGCCGGCACCCTGAAGGTGGCGGCGTCGATCCCGGTCGGCGTCCACCTGCTCGCGCCGGCCCTGCCGCGCTTCCGCGCGCGCCACCCGAAGCTGTCGGTCGACCTGCGCCTGAGCGACCGCTTCGTGGACCTGATCGAGGAGGGCATCGACGTCGCGATCCGGGTCGGCGACCTCGCGGATTCCCGGCTGGTCTCGCGCCGCCTCGCGCCGCACCGGGTCTGCGCCTTCGCGGCCCCGGCCTATCTGGCGCGGCGCGGCACGCCGCGGCATCCGGACGATCTGGTCCACCACGACTGCGTGAACTTCCGCTTCCAGAGCACGGGGCAGGCCCTGCGCTGGCCGTTCCACGTGGGCGGCCGCAGGGTCGAGATCACGCCGGATACCGGCATCGTCGCGGATTTCAGCGACGCGGTGACGGCGGTGCTGGTGGCCGGTGGCGGTATCGGCATCTCGCCGACCTACATCGCCGCACCGCATGTCGGGCGGGGTGCGCTCATCCCGATCCTGCAGGACTTCGCGGTCGAGCGCTCGGTCTTCACGGCGCTCTGGCCGGAGAGCCGGCGCGGCAGCCCGAACGTGCGGGCGTTCCTCGCTTTCCTCGACGAGGTCTTCCCGTCGCCTGTCCCCTGGGACGGCGTGCTCGCGCCGGCCCCGACGCCCGGTGCGGCCGCCTGACAGAGATCCGTGCGCGCCGGCGAGGCGGCACCCCTCAGGCCGCCGCCCGGACCGTGTGGTCGCCCTGCTGCTGGATCTCGATGAAGACCCGGGTCACGTCGGGGCTGCGCGCCTTCAGCGCCCGGTCGAGGCGCGTGACGAGGCTCTCGACCTCGCCGGCGCTGAGATCGTCGGTCATGTCGATGCTGAGATTGACCAGGATGTCGGACGGGCCGAGGTGCTGGGTCAGCACCTCGTTGACGTGGACCACGCCCGGCTCGCCGCGGACCAGCTCCGCGATCGCCGCTACGACCTCGGGATCGGCCGCCTCGCCGATCAGCAGACCGTGCGTCTCGACCATCAGGAACGCCGCCATGCCGATCAGCACGAGGCCGATGCCGACCGACGCCCAGCCGTCGAGGCTCGGCATCTCCAGGAGGTGGGACAGGGCCACGCCGGCGAGCGCGATCAGCAGGCCGATCAGGGCGGCGGTGTCCTCCGCGAGCACCGTGAACAGGGTCGGGTCCTTGCTGCGCCGGATCGCCCGCACGGCCGAGTGCTTGCCCTTCTCGGCCCAGAACTGGCGCATCGCAACGAAGAACGACGTGCCCTCCGCCGCGATGGCGAAGCCCAGGATCGCGACGTTCACCCAGAGGCCGGGCAGGCGGTAGCCGAACAGCTCGGCATCGACGTCCGGCTCGGGATGGCGGACCCGCTCGATCCCCTCGTAGACGGCGAACAGTCCGCCGCCGAGGAAGATCATCAGCGCGACCACGAAGGCGTAGAAGTAGATCTCGCGCCCGTAGCCGAACGGGTGGCGGGCGTCGGCCGGGCGCTCGGCCCGCTTCATGCCGACGAGGAGCAGCACCTGGTTCGCCGTGTCGACCACCGAGTGTACGCCCTCGGCGAGCATGGCGGTCGAGCCGGTCAGCGCCCCGCCCACGAACTTCGCCGCCGCGATGGCGAGGTTGGCGCCCGCCGCCGCGTAGATCGCTCCCGTGCTCTCGTGCGCCATCCGGAACTCCCTGCGCGGTCTGGGGGACACCGGGCTCTCGGACCCCGGCACGGCGCCGCCGCCGCGGCGATGCAAGCGTCGCGGCGCGCATGTTGTTCCCGTGTGGACGCGGGCCGGTGCCCCGTGCAACCTGCGGCCGCTCAAGGAGTCCCGGAGGCAGCATGGCCGACGCCCGCTACGATCCCGACAACATCTTCGCCAAGATCCTGCGGGGCGAGATCCCCTGCCACCGCGTCTACGAGGACGCCCACACCCTGGCCTTCATGGACGTGATGCCCCAGGGCGAGGGCCACACGCTGGTGATCCCGAAGGCGCCGGCCCGGGGCCTGCTCGACGCCGACCCGGACTCGCTCGGCGCCCTGATGGCGAGCGTCCAGAAGGTCGCCCGCGCCGTGAAGGCGGCGTTCCGGGCCGAGGGTCTGACCGTGTTCCAGTTCAACGAGCCGGCCGGCGGCCAGACCGTCTTCCACCTGCACGTCCACGTCATCCCACGGCGCGAGGGCGTGCCGCTGAAGCGCCACGAGGGCGGGATGGCCGATAACGGGGTCCTCGCCGAGCACGCCGCCCGCATCCGCGCGGCGCTCGAGGCTCAGGCCTGACGGTCAGGCCTTACGATCAGGCCGCGCTCGCCGAGTCGCTCGACTGGGCCATGCTGGCGAGCAGCCGGCGCAGGGCGGCGTTCTCAGTCTCGAGCTCGCTGATGCGCTTCAGCAGCAGGGTCACGGAGGCGTCCGTCGCGGCCGGATCGGGCGAAGCGGGCGCGGTGCCGGCCCGGGCCGGCGCCTCGAAGGTCACGCCGATTCCGTCCTCCCGGCGCCAGCGCAGGGTGGCCCGGTAGGTCCGGTCCTTCTGCGGGATGTAGAGATCGAACGCGTCCGGAAGCGTGGTGGCCTCGCTCATCACGAGGCGCGCGCCCGTGGGGGACATGTCGCGCACCAGGCAGTCGAGGCTCGACGACCCGTTGTTGAAGACGATGCGGCCCTTGAGGAAGACCCTCTGGCGCGCCTCTCTGCGATGCTCCGACATGCGGGCGGCTCCGGACAGCTGACGGTTCCGCGAAACCTGCACGCGAGCCCTTAAGGAATCTTGGTCGCGATCGCCGAGTCGAGGCCCGCTATAGGGCTCGATACCGGTAACGTGCTGCCGCCAAGGCTCCGGAAGAGCGAGTCCGCGCCCCGGGCCGGTCCGATTAACGCGCGACGACTTCGGTTCGTCGTTCCGTGGCCGGAGCGGCGACCCGGCAGCGCCGCGCCGATCGTCCCGACGCCGGCCTGCTCGCCGTGACGGACGGGGCCCGCTCAGGCGATGAAGCGCCGGTCCACGGTCTGGAACAGGTAGAAGCCGTTGAAGCGCACCGCGGTGTCGGCGGCCCGCCCGTCGAAGTCGAGGGGCTGCCGGCCGCCGTCGCCCAGCTTGCCGCCGAAGGTCCAGCGACCCGCGCCGATGAAGGGCGGGACCGTGCTGGCCTCCGGCACCGCGCAGCAGAGGCCCTCCTCGCCTTTGAGCTGGAACAGGTTGTAGCTTCGCATCCGAAGTCCTCCGCCTGGCCGCCCTCGAAGCCAATTTTCCCAATACAAGATTTCGCATTGCGAAGAATCGGCTTGACCGTGCTCATAATGGCACAATCGGTCGAGTTTGTGACGGTCAAGTTTCAGGGACGTTTCGGTTCAACTCGTCGATCCAGATCCGCGCCGACCCGTCGGAGGGCGCGCGCCAGTCCCCCCGGGGCGACAGCGAGCCCCCCGCCGAGACCTTCGGCCCGTTCGGGAGCGCCGAGCGCTTGAACTGGCTGAAGCCGAAGTAGCGGCTCAGGAAGACGCCGAGCCAGCGGCGGATCTCCGGGAGATCGTAGGCGACCCGCTTGCTCTCCGGGAAGTCCGGCGCCCAGGTGCCGCGCTCCCTGTCGCCCCAGGCGTGGAGCGCCAGGAAGGCGATCTTCGAGGGCCGGAACCCGTAGCGGAGCGTGTAGAACAGGTTGAAGTCCTGCAGCGCGTAGGGGCCGATCGTGCCCTCCGTGCTCTGCGGGCTGTCGTCCTGATCCACCGGCACCAGCTCGGGGGAGATCTCGGTGTCGAGGACAGCCTGGAGGGTGCGGGCCTCGTCCGGGCCGACCTCGCCGTTGCCGATCACCCAGCGGATCAGGTGCTGGATCAGCGTCTTGGGCACGCCGGCATTGACCGCGTAGTGGCTCATCTGGTCGCCGACGCCGTAGGTGCACCAGCCGAGCGCCAGCTCGGAGAGGTCGCCGGTGCCGACCACGATGCCGCCGGCGTGGTTCGCCAGCCGGAACAGGTAGTCGGTGCGCAGGCCCGCCTGCACGTTCTCGAAGGTCACGTCGTAGACCGCCTCGCCCTTGGCGAAGGGGTGGTCCATGTCGGCGAGCATCTGCTTGGCGGCCGGGCGGATGTCGATCTCGGCGGCCGAGCAGCCCAGCGCCTTCATGAGCGCGTGGGCGTTGGTCTTGGTGGCGTTCGAGGTGGCGAACCCCGGCAGCGTGTAGGCCAGGATGTCCGAGCGCGGGTATCCCAGGCGGTCGAACGCCTTGGCGATCACGATCAGCGCGTGGGTCGAATCGAGGCCGCCCGAGACGCCGATGACGGCCTTGCGGGTGCCGGTGGCCTCCAGGCGCTTGGCGAGGCCGGCGACCTGGATGTTGTAGGCCTCGTAGCAATCCTGCGCGAGGCGCGACGGGTCGGCCGGCACGAACGGGAACCGCTCGATCCGCCGGATCAGGCCGAGATCGGCCTCGGGCGGGTTGAGCCGGAACGGCACCCGGCGATAGGGCAGGGCGCGGCCGCGCGCGTCGTCGTCGAAGCTGCCCGCCTGCAGGCGCTCCTGGGCGATCAGGTCGAGGTCGATGTCGGCCAGCGTCGTCACCGGCTTCTCGGGGAAGCGCTCGCCCTCGGCGAGGCGCACGCCGAGCTCGTCGACGCTGGTCTGGCCGTCCCAGGACAGGTCGGTGGTCGATTCGCCCTGGCCGGCCGCCGCGTAGACGTACGCGCAGGCACCCCGCATCGAGGCCGCCCGGGACAGGAGCGCTCGCGACTCGGCACGGCCCACCGTGATCGGGCTGCCCGAGAGGTTCGCCAGCACGGTGGCGCCGGCGAGCGCGGCGCGCATGCCGGGGGGCTCGGGCACCCACAGGTCCTCGCAGATCTCCACCCCGACCACGAGGCCCGGCAGGTCCTCGGCCGGGAACAGTAGGTCGGTGCCGAACGGCGCGTCCTGACCGGCGACCCGGACGGTCTCGCCGACGATCCCGGCGCCGGAGGCGAAGTGGCGCTTCTCGTAGAACTCCCGGTAGTTCGGCAGGAAGGTCTTCGGGACGACGCCGAGCAGGCGGCCGCCCTGGATGGCGAGCGCGCAATTGTAGACGCGGTGCCGCCAGCGCAGGGGCGCGCCGACGATCAGCAGCGGCCGGAGACGGGCCGAGTCGGCGATCACGCGGGCGGCCGCGACCTCGACCGCGTCGAGCAGGGTCTGCTGGAGCAGCAGGTCCTCGATCGCGTAGGCCGAGAGGCCGAGCTCGGTGAAGACCGCCAGCACCGCGCCCGAATCGTGGCAGGTCCGGGCGAGGTCGAGGACGACGTCGGCGTTGCGCTCGGGCTCGGCCGGATGGCTCCGGCCGGTGCAGGCCGCGACCCGGGCGAAGCCGTGGCGGTAGAGGGAGCGGAAGCGGGCCGACGATTCGGAGGTGGCTGGAGACACGGGCACCTGTCCGGGTGAGGGGTGGCTGCGGGTTACTATAGCGGACGCGGGCGGGGGGCGGCGCGGAGCCTGTTCGCGCCCTGGCCTGTTCCCGACGTCATCGCGAGAGACTGCGCTGCGGCGGATCGGGACGGGGCCCAGATCGCGATTTCCGGTCCATCGGGCGTCGTTACCTCGAGATTCCGCGTTCGAATCGGTCGCCGGTGGCCGTGACGGCCCGGCCGCGGCGATGCGGGGCCCTGCCGGAGCGCCGGGCCGATCGTCCCGCATGGTTTCCGCACCGCGGCCGACGGCAAGCCTCCATTAACGACGAATGGCCTAACTCAGGAACAGCCGCCGCGCGTCGGCGGATCCCTGTTTCGAGTATCGTCTGAGAACCCATGCGCGCATCGGGACGGCCTCCGTACTCCCACCGTGACCCCGCCCGCCCTGTCCGCGGCGGCGACCGCTCGGGCCTCTCCCTGGGAGCCCTGGCGCACCGGCTAATGGCGCTCCGCGCGAGCCTCACCCGCCGCCTCTCCGGCTCTCCCGCGGGCCTGCCCGCCCGCCCGTCCTACGGCGCGCCCGGGCGCCGGGCCGAGCCGAGCTGGCTCACCCCGCCGGGCGCGATGGTCGGCCGCGAGGGCTCCGAGCGCGCCCCGCGCGCCGCGGCGCCCGAGCCACACTGGCCGGCCCAGGTCTTCGACGACCGGGCGAGCCTCGACGCCCTGGACGCCCCGATCTTCGAGAGCCGGATCGACCGCAGTGCCTCCTCGCCGGGCGTGCTGGTGCGCCAGCCGCGCCGCCCCGCCGCCATCGCCCCCGACTACGCGCCGGCCGCGGCTCCGCTCGCGGGCCATGCCGCTGGCCATGTGACCGGCCACGTGACCGACCACGTCGCGACGCCGGCCGCCGCGCCGGCGCCGGCCGCGCCCTCGGCGGTCCGCTACACCCGCACTCCCGATTCGGTTCTGCAGGAGCGCCGCCAGCGCGCCCTCGAGGCCGAGCGCGTCGCCCTGGAGCGCGCCCGTGCCGAGGCGCAGGCCGCTGCCCTCGCCCTGGAGACCGAGCGGGCCGTCCGCGAAGAGGCCGAGCAGGAGCGGGTCGAGCGCGCGCGGATCGCGGCCGAGGCGGCCGAGCGCGCCGCAGCCGTGCCGGCCCTGCCCGAAGCCGCCGCGCCGGACGCGGAGCCGGTGCCGCTGTGGCGCCAGCCCTTCGTCGCGCCGCCGGGCGTCCGCTTCTTCCGCACGCCGGACCGCCGCCCGGTCCGGCCCGCGGTCGAGCTGGCCGCCTCCACGGCGGCGATCGCCCCGGTCGCGGCCGCGTTGGTCGCCGCCGCCCCGGTCGAGACGGTCACCGAGGCCCCGGCCCGCGACTGGTCGGACCTGCCGGACTGGTCCGAGGTCCAGCCCTGGTTCGACGGCGGCGACTGGTCGTCCGTCGATGCCTGGTCGGCCCTGGAGGCGCAGCCCGCCGAGGTCGCGCCGACCCCGGCCGCCGTCTCGGCGCCGGCGGCGTCCGACGAGCGCTTCGTCTCCATGCCCCTCGACATCTCGCACCTGCGGTCGCTGCCGCCGCGGCCGGTCTACGTGCTCGACCGGCTCGTCCGGTTCGACCAGCCGCCGCGTCCCGCCGACGGGCAGGATAATGGGACGGAGACCGGCCAGCGGATGGACGAGGCCGCCTCGATCCGGAGCGCCTTCCTGCCGCCCGTCGCGCCGCCGGCCGCGTCCGGCCTGTCGCTGGTCTTCGGCCCCGGCAGCGCCGCGGCCGAGCCTCCGGCCGCCCCCGCGTCCGAGGCGCCCCGCCGCGCGCCGGCTCTCAGCGCCATGGCGGCCCGGGCGGCGATCCGCGCGGCCGGCCAGCCGACCGCCGTCCCGCCGGCACCCCCGGCCGTGCCCGAAGCCGGTCCCGCCCCGGTCGTTGCCGCCCCGGTCGTTGCCGCGCCGGTCGCCGCGCGCGCCGAGGCGGAGCGCGTTGTGATCCCGATGACGCCGCGCCCGGTCCTGCTCCGCGGCAAGCTGGCGCCGCAGCCGGAGCCGGTCGAGGCGGAGATCGAGGCGGAGATCGAGGCGGAGATCGGGGTCGAGGCCGAGCCGGTCGCCGCTGCCGTCGAGACGATCGAGAACGCGGCCCTGCCGGCCCCCGCGCCGGCGTCGGTCCCCCTGGTGGCGCCGCGGGCACACCTGATCCCGGCCGGCCGCCACCTCGAGATCGCGCCGATCGAGAACGCCGATTACGAGCTGCCGTCCCTCGAACTGCTCGCCCTGCCGGCGCCGGGCGGCAGCGAGGAGGTCGACGCCGACGTGCTGGAGCAGAACGCCCTCAACCTGCAGCAGACGGTCCAGGATTTCGGCGTGCGCGGCGACATCCTGGCGGTGCGGCCGGGCCCGGTCGTCACCCTCTACGAGCTCGAGCCCGCGCCCGGCACCAAGTCCAGCCGCGTGATCGGCCTGTCGGACGACATCGCCCGGTCGATGTCGGCGGTCTCGGCCCGCGTCGCGGTCGTCCCCGGCCGGAACGTCATCGGCATCGAGCTGCCGAACGAGACCCGCGAGACCGTGTACCTGCGCGAGCTGCTCTCGTCGGCCGACTTCGCCGAGAGCAAGCACAAGCTGGCGCTGTGCCTGGGCAAGAACATCGGCGGCGAGCCGATCATCGCCGACCTCGCGCGCATGCCGCACCTCTTGGTCGCCGGCACCACCGGCTCGGGCAAGTCGGTGGCGATCAACACCATGATCCTGTCGCTGCTCTACCGGCTGAAGCCCGAGGAGTGCCGCCTGATCATGGTCGACCCGAAGATGCTGGAGCTGTCGGTCTACGACGGCATCCCGCACCTGCTCTCCCCGGTCGTCATCGACCCCAAGAAGGCGGTCATCGCCCTCAAGTGGGCCGTGCGCGAGATGGAAGAGCGCTACAAGAAGATGGCCAAGATCGCCGTCCGGAACATCGACGGCTACAACGCCCGCATCAACGAGGCCCCCGACCGCGGCGAGACCATCACCCGCACCGTCCAGACCGGCTTCGACCGCCACACCGGCGAGGCGGTGTTCGAAGAGGAGGCAATGGATCTGACGCCGCTGCCGTACATCGTGATCGTGGTCGACGAGATGGCCGACCTGATGATGGTGGCCGGCAAGGACATCGAGGGAGCGATCCAGCGTCTGGCGCAGATGGCGCGCGCGGCCGGCATTCACCTGATCATGGCGACGCAGCGCCCGTCGGTGGACGTGATCACCGGGACGATCAAGGCGAACTTCCCGACCCGGATCAGCTTCCAGGTGACGAGCAAGATCGACAGCCGCACGATCCTGGGCGAGATGGGCGCCGAGCAGCTTCTGGGCCAGGGCGACATGCTGTTCATGGCCGGGGGCGGGCGCACGACGCGGGTGCACGGGCCGTTCTGCTCGGACAGCGAGGTCGAGAGCGTGGTCGCCCACCTCAAGCGCCAGGGCCGCCCCAGCTACCTCGACGCCGTCACCGCCGACGATTCGCCCGAGGAGCCCGCCAAGGAGGGCGGCCGATCCGGCCGGGGCAAGGCGGCCGCGGCCGACAAGGCCGAGCGGTCCGACGAGCCCGAGGAGGAGGCCCCCGTCTTCGACATCGGCGCCTTCGCGGCGGCGAGCGGCGGCGACTCCGACGACCTCTACAAGCAGGCGATCGAGGTGGTGCTGCGCGACCAGAAGGCGTCGACGAGCTACATCCAGCGCCGCCTGCAGATCGGCTACAACCGCGCCGCCTCCATCATGGAGCGGATGGAGATCGAGGGCATCGTCGGCCCGGCCAACCACGCCGGCAAGCGCGAGATCCTGGTCGCCGGGGCGACGCACAGCTCGGCCGGGATGTACGACGACGAGTGAGACGCTGTCCGGGCCGCCTCGCCACGGGGCGGCCCGGACGTCGCATCTTCGCCACAGGGCGAGGTTCTAAAAGGGGGCTGCGAAGCCCGCCCCGTCTCTGCGAGCGGAGCGAAGCAACCCAGAGTAGCGCGACCTCCGGTATCGTGGCGCACCTGGATTGCCTCGCTCCGCTCGCGAAGACGAGGGGACGGCAAGGCGTCCGCAGCGGCCCGCCCACCTCTGTTTCGCCGCCGGAGCTTGCCCGCGGCTCCTCAGGAGACTCTGCCGATGATCGGCCGCCGCACCCGCACAGCCGGCTCCGTGATCGCCGCCGGGCTGTGGCTCGCGACCGCCAACCCGGCCCACGCGCAGGTCGGCGCCTTCATCGACAGCCTGTTCGGCCACAAGGAGGAGCCCGCCCCACAGCCGGAGGCCGCCCCGGCGGCCCCCGCGCCGGCCAAGAAGGCCGCGCCCAAGGCCAAGGAGGCGAGCAAGGAGACGAAGCCCGGCACGGCCAAGTCCGGCAAGGGCGGCGACAAGGCCGCTGACAAAACCGACCACAAGGCATCCGAGCCGAAGGTCGCGGCGGTGGGCGCGCCGACGGCGATCGTCACCGCCGACTCGGCCGATCCCGCCGCGCTGCTGGCGCAGGCCAACGCCTACTTCAACGGCATCAACACCCTGACGGGCAATTTCGTGCAGATCGGCGCCGACGGCCGCCGGATCGGCGGCAAGCTGACGCTCGTCAAGCCCGGCCGCCTGCGCTTCGACTACGACCAGCCCTCGCCGCTGGAGGTGGTCGCCGACGGGACCTCGGTGGCGGTGCGCGACCGCAAGCTGAACACCCAGGACCTCTACTTCATCGCCCAGACGCCGCTGAAATTCCTCCTGCGCGAGAAGATCGACCTCGCCCGCGACCTCACCGTCACCGACGTGGCGAGCGATCCGGGCAGCGTCCGCATCAGCCTGGAGGACCGCGCCACCCTCGGCGGCACCTCGAAGATCCAGCTGTTCTTCGACGCCGAGATGAAGACCCTGTCGCAGTGGCGGATCACCGACCCGCAGGGCTACGTCACCACGGTGACGCTCTCGAACCTGCAGAAGGGCAAGAGCGTCGACGGCAGCCTGTTCTTCATCAATTATGGACGGTCCGAGGACAAGGCGATGCAGCAGCAGATCCAGCAATCGCAGAAGTGACGGGGTCGCCCCGTCAGGGGGCGCCGATCCCGGCCGCGTCGCCGGGCCGCCACCGGTTCAACTCCCGATCGATCGCGCCCTCCGTCCCGTGCAGGAACTCCGCGGTCGACAGGCCGGGGGCCAGGGCCGCGAGGTAGCTCACCACCACCGTGCCGGACCGGGTCGCCGCGCCCCCGGGCCAGAACAGGCCGGAATTGAGCGCCACCGGCACCACCGGCAGGCCGAGACGGCCGTAGAGCAACTCGACGCCGCGCTTGAAGCGCAGCGGCTCGCCGATCGCGCCGCGGGTGCCCTCGGGGAAGATCAGGACCGACCGCCCCGCCGCGACCGCCTCCCGACCGCCGTCGATCATGGTGCGCAGGGCCTGGGTGCCCTTGGCCCGGTCGATGACGATCATCGGCGAGCGTCGGAGGAACCAGCCGACCACCGGGATCGCCAGCAGCTCCCGCTTCGCGACGATCGCCACGTCCGGCACCAGGACCAGGAAGGCCAGCGTCTCCCAGGTCGACTGGTGGTTGGCGACGATCAGGCAGGGCTCGTCCGGCAGGTGCTGGCGGCCCTCCTCGACGTAGCGCAGCCCCACGATGCGCCTGAGCCCGCCCAGGATCCCGCGCGCCCAGAGCCGCGTCGCCCTGCGGATCGGCCGCTGGGGCGATCCGGACAGGAGGAAGATCGCCAGCGGCGCGAGGAACAGGGTCGTCCAGGCGGCCCAGTAGACGGCGAACAGGAGCGAGCGGGCGTGCGCCATGGCGGGCCTCGACGAGGGGCCCGGGACAGGGCAGGGCCCGGACATAGCGCCTGCCGGCCGGGCGCGCACGGCCTTTCGCCGGGCGGGCGGTGAGCGGACTGTCGCGGGCCGCGAAATCGGCTATCGGAGCGCAACGCCGTCAGAACCCCAGCGCCGCCCGTGCAATTCACCGTCACCACTTGGAACATCAACTCGGTGCGCCTGCGCATCGACCTCGTGCTGCGGTTCCTCGCCGAGCACAGACCGGACGTGCTCTGCCTCCAGGAGACCAAGTGCCCGGATGACGCCTTCCCGCTGAAGGCCCTGCGCGGTTCGGGCTACGAGCACGTGATGTTCGCCGGCCAGAAGGGCTACAACGGCGTCGCGATCCTCTCCCGCTTCCCCCTGCACACCCGCGCCGTGATGGGCTTCTGCGAGCGTCAGGACGCCCGCCACATCTCGGCGGTGCTGGGGCCGGAGGCCGGGGCGGCCTCGGGGATCGTGCTGCACGATTTCTACGTCCCGGCCGGCGGCGACGTGCCGGACCGCGACCTGAATCCGAAATTCGCCCACAAGCTCGACTTCCTGTCCGAACTGCGCGCCTGGGGCGGCAGGCGCGTCTCCGGGCCGGCGATCCTCGTGGGCGACCTCAACGTCGCGCCCCTGGAGCACGACGTCTGGTCGCACAAGCAGCTCCTCGACGTGGTCAGCCACACGCCGGTGGAGACCGAGGCGCTGGAGGTGCTGCGCGGGGAGGCGGGCTGGATCGACGCGGCGCGCCACCTCACCCCGGAGCCGGAGAAGATCTACACGTGGTGGAGCTACCGCTCCCCCGACTGGTCGGCCGCCAACAAGGGGCGGCGCCTGGACCACGCCTGGGTGTCGCCGGACCTCGCCGGCACCGTCCGCAAGGTCGAGGTGCTGCGCGAGGCCAGGGCCTGGGAGCGCCCCTCGGACCACGCCCCGGTGACCCTCACGCTGGAGCTGTGACCGGGCGCGGAACTGCGGCGCGGTCCGAGCATTGCCCGCTCACGAACCCGTGACGTGAGCGAGCCCCGATGCGCAAGATCCTGATCGCTTTCCTCCTTCCCAAGGTCGTGTCCTACCTGCGCCGCCGCTACGGCGGCCCGCACGCCAACCGCAACCGGGCCTTCTGAGACGGCCCGGTCGCGGCCACCGCCTGTGACCCCCGGGCGCAGGCGGTGGCCGCGGCGACGGCCCTAGATCCTGCGGGTCCCAAGCCGAGGAGCCGCACCCGATGACCCAGGACCCGCGCGAGGCCGGCCCCCGGCCGCCCTTCCCCGGCGACCAGCAGCAGACCCGCCCGGGCCTCACCACGAAGATGACGCCGCGCCCCGACCACGGCGAGGAGAGCTACGTCGGCAAAGGCCTGCTCACGGGTCAGGCGGCGCTGATCACCGGCGGCGATTCCGGCATCGGCCGGGCGGTGGCCATCGCCTACGCCCGCGAGGGCGCCGACGTGGCGATCTCCTATCTCGAAGCCGAGCAGGAGGATGCCGAGGACACGAAGGCCTGGGTCGAGAAGGCCGGCCGCCGCTGCCTGCTGCTCCCCGGCGACATCCGCGACGAGGCCCGGTGCCGGGATCTCGTGGCGCGCACCGTCGCGGCCTTCGGGCGCCTCGACATCCTCGTGAACAACGCCGCCGCCCAGGTGGTGAACGAGGGCCTCGACGATCTGGCGGCGTCCGACATCGAGGGCTCGTTCCGCGCCAACGTCTTCGCCATGTACTACCTCGCCCAGGCGGCGGTGCCGCACATGAAGCCGGGCGGCGCGATCGTGAACAGCACCAGCGTGCAGGCCAAGGTCGCCGACCCCAGCATGCTGATCTACGCCGCCACCAAGGGCGCGATCGCGAGCCTGACCATCGGCCTGTCGAACCTTCTGGCACCGAAGGGGATCCGGGTGAACTGCGTCGCCCCCGGGCCGGTCTGGACGCCGATCCAGCCGATCGTGAAGAGCCCGGAGCAGATGGAGCAGCTCGGTGCGCAGACGCCGCTCGGCCGCGCCGGCCAGCCCGCGGAACTCGCGCCGGCCTACGTGCTGCTCGCCTCCCGCGAGGGCAGCTACATGTCCGGGGCACTGGTGCCGGTCACCGGCGGCATGCCGATGCTCTGATCCCGCACCCGTCGCCGCTCTTTGCGGCGGCACCACGCCGTCGTCCCGAGCGCAGCGACGTGCCCCGGACCCGCGGGACATCCGCCGGGCGTGGCGCTCCCGGGCCGCTTCGCTGACGCCGGTCATCGCCGCACGGATGTTCGGGCAGACCCTCGACGGCGCGCGCGCGATCCATCAGACGTTGCGGGCGGATCGGTTCACAACGGCGGGACGGCCCGGAAGGCCGCCCGGGTCCGGCGCGCGGTGATGGCACCGCCGCGGACCCGAACGCTGACCCGCGCCATCCGGGCGCCGCCGATCCCGACGGAGACGACCATGAGCGACGCCCAGGCCCGGACCGCGCTGGTGACGGGGGCCGCCCGCGGCATCGGCCTCGCCACCGCGACCCGCTTCCTCACCGACGGCTGGAACGTCGCCCTTCTCGACATCGACGGCCCGGGCGCGGCGGCGGCGGCCGAGCGGCTCGGCCGTCCGGAAGCCACGCTCGCGGTGACGGCCGACGTCTCCGACCCCGAGGCGGTGGCGGCGGCGATCCAGCAGGTCGCCGACCGGTTCGGCCGCCTCGACGCCCTGGTCAACAATGCCGGCATCGCGATCTTCAAGCCGCTGACGGAGACCACCTTCGCCGACTGGTCGCGGGTGCTCGCCGTCAACCTGTCCGGCCCGTTCCTGTGCACGCAGGCGGCCGTCCCGCTCCTGTCCGAGCGCGGCGGCGCCATCGTGAACATCACCTCGATCTCGGGCCTGCGCGCCTCGACGCTCCGCACCGCCTACGGCACCAGCAAGGCGGGCCTCGCGCAGCTCACCAAGCAGCAGGCCGCCGAGCTGGCGCAGTACGGGATCCGCGTGAACGCCGTCGCCCCCGGTCCGGTGGACACCGCGATGGCCAAGGCGGTGCACAGCCCCGAGATCCGGGCGGATTACCACGATGCCGTCCCGCTCGGCCGTTACGGGCTGGAGACGGAGCTCGCGGAGGCGATCGTGTTCCTCTGCTCGGAGCGCGCCTCCTACATCACCGGTCAGCAACTCGCCGTCGACGGCGGCTTCGAGTCGACGGGAATCGGCCTGAAGACGCTGCGCGGCGCGCGCAACATCTGAACGCGTCGGCCCGATCCGCCGGGTTCGGACAGGGTTCGTTAACCCTGCCGCCGTAGCCCGGAGGCTTGGTCAACAGGCGCGGGCACCATGCCGAGACTCGGCTCCATGATCGTCGACGGTCTAGCGTTCGTCCTCGTGGCGATCGCCCTCGCGGCGGTCGTCGCCGGCTACGAGCGGAACCTGCCGGATCCGTCCGCGTCACCCGCGCTGGTCGCCGCGGGCGCCCCCGTCTGGACCGACCCCGAGACGACGGGCTCGATCGCGCCGGCCGCGGGCCCGGTCGCCCGCTGGGCGGACGCGCGACCCCCGTTCGCGGCGCCGGAATCGGATCGCGCCGCCGGCGGAACCTGGGTGAGCCCGCCCCGCCGCTGAGGCGCCGCGGGGCGGCTCACCGGGGCTCCCGCCGCGATCACAACTGATCGTTAACTATGGTTGCCGAACCTTCCACCGCACAGCGAAGCGGAGAGGCACCCATGGCGCGCGACGGCAACCGACCCCACCCGAGCGCCCTGGCGCGGTATCCGGTTCCGATCGAGCTGATCTCGGCCCTGTTCCGCGCCGACGACGCGGAGCGCGACCGGCTGCTCGCGCCGATGCCGGCCTACGGCCGCGCCCGGATTGCCGCCTACTGCGCCGAGCACGCGCGGCTCGAGGCGCTCGGCCTGAAGGTCGCGCGCTCCTGCGACGAGGCCACGCTGGTCAGGGCTGCGGGCGAAACGGTCGGCGCCGACCTCTTCGCGCGCTCGCGGGCGCCCGAACCGGCGCCGATCCAGCTCCAGGCCGCCTGACCGACCCGCCGCGCGGAGGCCCGGCCGAGAGTGTCGGCTTGATGAATGCCCAAGCCTGTCCGGGTTCACAGCGGCCGGCGCATCCTCCTGTCATCGGCCCGGCGCGTCCGGGCCGCAGGTTCAGGAGATCGTGTCATGATGCGCGCCAAGGTGATCGGCCTCGTCGCGGTGGCCGCCGCGGCCCTCGCGACCACCACGACGGCCAACGCGGCGCCGTTCGGCTACGGGCCGCCCGATGCCGGATCGGTGATCGAGCGCGTGGCCGGAGGCTGCGGTCCGGGCTTCCATCCCAAACCCTGGGGCCATTGCCGGCCGAACGATCGCGGCTGGGGCTGGGGCGGACCGCGGCAGCCCTACGGCGGCCGGCCCGGCTACGGCGGCTACGACCGCGGCTACGGCGGCTACGGCGGCTACGAGGGCCCGCGCCGGTCCTACGGCGGCTGGTGATCCGCGTCGGCGACCCGAGTTGGGGTCGCCGCGTCCAGAGCTCGGCCTGCCGCGCGCGATCCGGATCCGCGGCCGGCCGGTGCCGGGTCAGTGCTCGGCCATCGCGTTGTCCCCTGGAACGGACAAACCCATATTCACGACGGCATAGAGCCGTATTAATCTCTTTCGGGACGCAACATAGTGTCCCGGAGATTCTTCGTCATGAGTCGCTATGTATTTGCATCCCTGATGATCGCCGGCCTGGTGGCCGGCGCCGCGCCGGCCGCCGCGCTCTCCGCGAAGGATTGCTCGGTCAAGTATCAGGCCGCCAAGCAGGCCGGCACGCTCAACGGCCAGAAGTGGAACGACTTCCGCAAGGCCGAGTGCGGTGCGGCGGCCGACAACGCCCCGACGACCGCGCCGAACCCTGTCTCGCCGACCGCGACGACAGCTCCGGCCGCGCCGCCGGCCGCCCCGCGCGCCGGGACGACGTCCGCCGCCGCGGCGTCGGCCACGTTCCCCCGCGCCGTCGATCCGAAATACGCCAAGGAATCGGCCGGCAAGGCCCGGATGCACACCTGCCTCGACAGCTACAACGCCGCGAAGGCTGCCGGCACGCTGGGCGGCATGAAGTGGATCGAGAAGGGCGGCGGCTACTACTCGGCCTGCAACCGGCAGCTCAAGGGCTGAGCGGCGGCGCTCCGGGGCGCCGAAGGCGCGCGGCCCGAGACGTACGCAGGCGGATCTGGATCCCGGGCACCGCCGCGCGGTCCCGGGATGCTGCCTTGAAACGGCTGCGCTGACGCAGCCCAGATGTCCGGGTCACCCGGGTCGGGCAGGCCGACTCGGGTGACGGTACAGGGCCTCCGGATCGCAGGCGGTCCTAGAAGGGGATGTCGTCGTCGAGGTCGTAGCCGCCGCGGCTGCCACCGCCACCGCCGCCACCCGAGGAGGCTGGGGCCGGACGCCGCTCGCCGCCCTGGGCCCGACCGCCGCCGAAATCGCCGCCGCGATCACCACCCCGGCCACCGCCGAAGTCGCCGCCGCGGCTGATCTGGCCGCCGCCCTCGTCCTCGCCGGCGAAGTCGCCGCCCCCGCCGCCGCGCCCGTCGAGGATCGTCATCTCGCCGCGGAAGCGCTGGAGCACCACCTCGGTCGTGTACTTCTCGACGCCGGAATTGTCGGTCCACTTCCGGGTCTGGAGCTGGCCCTCGATGTAGACCTTCGAGCCTTTGCGCAGGTACTGCTCGGCCACCCGGGCGAGGTTGTCGTTGTAGATCACGACCGAGTGCCACTCGGTCTTCTCCTTGCGCTCGCCGGTCGCCTTGTCCTTCCACGACTCCGACGTCGCGAGCCGCAGGTTGCAGACCGGGTCGCCCGAACCGAGGCGGCGCATCTCGGGATCGCGCCCGAGATTGCCCACCAGAATCACCTTGTTGACGCTGCCCGCCATCGCTCTCTCCTAGTCGTACGGATCTCACAGGGCATCTGCCCGGCGGCGCGCGAACCATGCGCCCGGGCCTCCGGAGCGGCAACCGGCGGGGCGGGCTTGTGCCCGCTTTCCGCAGCGCCGACGGATCGATTTGTTCTATATCTGTTCCGTTTCGGCAGCAAGCCGCTCTCAGGCGACGCGGACGACGAGCTTGCCGAAATTCCGACCTTTCAACAGGCCGATGAACGCCTCGGGGGCGTTCTCCAGCCCCTCGACCACGTCCTCGCGGTAGCGGACGCGCCCGTCCTGGATCCAGCCGGCGACCTCCTTGCGGAACGTGTCCGCCTGCTCGGCGAAGTCCCAGACGATGAAGCCCTGGATGTGCAGCCGGTTGGTCAGGACCGCGCGCATCAGGCCGGGCAGGCGGTCCGGGCCGGGGGGCACCTCGGTGGCGTTGTAGGCGGAGACGAGGCCGCAGACCGGGATCCGCGCGAACGGGTTGAGCAGCGGCAGCACGGCGGCGAAGACCGCGCCGCCGACATTCTCGAAGTACACGTCGATGCCCTTCGGGCAGGCGGCCGCCAGCGCGCCCGGCAGGTCGGACCCGCGATGGTCGATCGCGGCGTCGAAGCCGAGCTCCTCGGTGAGGTAGCGGCACTTCTCGGGGCCGCCCGCGATCCCGACGGCGCGGGCGCCGTGGATCTTGGCGATCTGGCCGACCAGGGAGCCCACGGGGCCGGCGGCGGCGGCCACCACGACGGTCTCGCCGAATTTCGGCCGGCCGATGTTGAGGAGGCCGGTATAGGCGGTCATGCCCGGCATCCCGAGCACGCCCAGCGCCGTGGAGGGCGGGGCGGCATCGGGGTCGACCTTGCGCGAGCCCTTGGCGTCGGTGACGACGTACTCCTGCCAGCCCGCGAAGGCTGTCAGCAGGTCGCCCACGGCGTGATCGGGGTGGTTGGAGGCGACCACCTCGCCCACCGTCTCGGCGGTGATCGGCGCGCCGATCTCGACGGGCGCCGCGTAGGATTTCGCGTCGCTCATCCGGCCGCGCATGTAGGGGTCCAGCGACAGCCAGCGGGTGCGCAAGAGGACCTGGCCGGGTCCGGGCTGCGGCACCGGCACCTCCTCCAGGCGGAAATTCTCGGGCCGCGGCTCGCCGTGCGGGCGCGAGGCCAGGACGATGCGGCGGTTCATGGCGGTGGTCATTCCGGACTCCGGGACACGGGCTTCCGCCCCGATCTGGGGCGCCGGGCCCGCGAGGCAAACGCGCCGCCGCGATCGCGCGGCCGAGTCGCGCGTTGTCCCGACTCGAGAGCGCGGAGCGGTTGCATGCGGGAGACGGCACTGGGACTCGGGCTGGCAGCTATGGCGGCGGGGGCCGCCCTGGCCGGTCCCCTCGATGGCTATCGCGACCGGGCGCGGGTGCTGGTGCTGTCGGCGCCCGAGGCCGGGGACGCGCAGCTCCGGGCGTAGCGGGCGGCGCTGGCCTCGGTCCGCACCGGCGTCGCCGAGCGCGACCTCGTGGTGCTCGAAGCGGTCGGCGCGGGGGCCGAGGCGCGGGCCCTGCGCGAGCGCCTCGGCCTGCCCGCGGACAGCTTCCGCGCGGTCCTGGTCGGCAAGGACGGCGGTGCCAAGATCACCGAAGCGGCGCCGATCGCGCCGCAGAGGCTGTTCGCCACCATCGACGCGATGCCGATGCGCCGCAGCGAGATGCGCGAGCGCCGCTAGGGCCCGATCCCCTGTGAACGGCGGGGCCGCGGACACCATCGGTTAAGCCTACCGGCCTATCACCGAAACGTGTCGACGGCCGCGCACCGGCCGTCCGTTGAGGCCCGCCAGGACGTTCGGACGAGACGCTCGAATCGATGACCCGACAACAAGTCGCCACCGCCATCCGCCGCCTCGTCGACCTGCAGGTCGAGGATATCGAGCGCGCGGTCCGCGACGGCCACAAGACCATCGCGCTGAACGAGCTGGCGGATCTGAACCGCCAGCTCAAGGCCTTCGCGGCCGCCCTCAGAAAGGCGCCGGCCCGCATCTGAGCCGGATTCCCGCGCTACCAGCGCGGCCCGCCCCAGCGACGGGGCGGGATGTCCTCCGGCGGCGGGGGAGGCGGCGGCGGCCCGCGGTCGACGACCGGCTCGTCGCAGACCCGCACCCGTCGCAGCACCGGCTCCCCGTCCGGACCGAAGCGCCGCCGCACGAATTCCCGGCACGCCTCCGGGGACGCTTCTGGGGGCGCCGCTGTGAAGCGGGGGCCGCGGACTTCGGGTTCGGGTCGCGGTCCCGGAGGGGGCGGGGGCGGCGGTGGCCGGCGCTCCGGCTCGTCGTCCTGGGCGGGCCCGCCGTCGCCGTGCGGCGGGTAGGGGCCGTCGAAATCGGCGGCCAGGGCCGGGCCGGCGGCGAGGAGCAGGGCGCAGAAGCCGGTTCGTAAGAGGAGACGACGAGCGGGCACGGTGGCCTCGGCGTGAGCGGGCGCGCGGGGATCGCGGCCATCATCGCCGGAGGATGCGACCGGGTGCCTGAACCGCCTCCGAGCCGCGGTGTCGGCCGCCGTTCAGCCGGCTACTTCTGCATCGCGTTCACTTCGCACTGGGCGTAGTCCGCGCTCGCCTTCACGTAGGCATTGAGCTTCTGCAGGTAGGCCTCGGCGATCGGCCGGAAGGCCTGCGCCTGCAGGTTATAGGCCTTGATCGCGTCGTTGTAGCTGTAGGCCTCCCAGCCCGGGCAGCCCTCCTTGGCGTCGAGGCAGGCGGGCTTCGGCGGCAGCTCCGGCTTGGCCGGGCGCGCGGAGGCCGGCGGCGGCGCGGGCGGCGTGCAGGCCGCGGCTGCCGGCGCGGCGGCGGCCGGCGGCGGCGCGGCGGGCGCCGCCTTGGCGGCCGGCTTCGCGGCCTGGGTCGCGGGGGGCGTCGCGAAGGCGAGGGTCGGCGCGAGCAAGCCCGCGATCAGGAGAGGCGTGCCGCGCATGGCGTCTCGAAAGCTCCGCTGGGCCCGGGGCCGCCGGCGGCGGAGGACCGGGAGCGGGTTCTGCGGCATCAGGCCGACGGCGACAAGGGCTCCCGGACGGGCTCCCGGACGGGTTCCCGGATAGGCTCCCGGCGGGCCGCCTGGGCCGGTCGCCTGCCCGGTGCCGGGGCCTTCGGGCCGCGCACGAGCGCCACGAGCGGGAGCGACAGGCCGACGGACAGCACCCACCAGGCCGGCCGGATCGGCCCGGAGAAGTCCAGGTTGGCGGCGAGGACGAGGTTGGCCGGCACACCGCTGGCGAGGCCGTACCACGCGGCCTCCAGCCCGGCGGTCGCGAGCCCGGCGACGATCGCCAGGAGGAGGAGCGACCAGGGCCGCTCCGGCCACTGGAAGCGCCGCATCACCCGCCAGCCCATCAGCAGCAGGAACAGGCCCGCCGAGAAGACCGGGTCGGTGACGTCGATCTTCGACTGCAGGAAGTAGTGGACCAGGGCCGCCACGGCGATTGTGTAGGTGAGGCGGTGCAGGCGGTTCCAGTTCGGGCCGAGGTTGCGGATCGCCGCGTCCGTGGAGGTCAACCCTAAGGCGATCAGGCCGATCAGGGCCACGAAGCCGATCGTCAGGTAGAGCCGGAGCGCGATCTCGGAGATCACCTTGGTGAGGATCAGGTTCTGGTCGACGGCGTAGAGGGTCAGATGGGCCACCGCGTAGGCCATCACGGTGACGCCGAGCATGCGCCGCACGACGAGGACCTTCGGCCAGTCCGCGAGGCGGCGCAGCGGCGAGATCGCCAGCGAGAAGAGCAGGAAGCGCACCGCCCACTCGCCGGTGGCGTGGATCAGCGCGGTGATCGGCTTCGCCCCGAGGGCGTCGAGCCGGTAGGCGGCCGCGAGGTAGAGCGCGGGCGCCACGCAGCACGCGAACACCGCGAGCTTCAGCCAGGAGAGGCGGCCGGCCCGGTCGAGCCAGGGGAGGGGGATGCCGAGGGCGGCGGCCGAGCGATCGATCATGGGTCCGAACGGAAGCTTCGCGGTGGACGACGGCGCCGCGCCGATGGCCCGGGCCACCGGCGGGAACGGCTGCCCGGGCCATCGGTGCCGTCACGGGTCGGTTCGCCGCGGGCGTTCGCGGGTTACAGGGCGGCGTTGACCTGTGTTGTGGTTGACCGCGCCGTTCCTGCGGCGAGATAGCGGGACGACGGACGTTGGAGGGATCCCATGCAGTATCGCACGCTCGGCCGATCGGGCCTCAAGGTCTCGCCGATCTGCCTCGGCACGATGATGTTCGGCGGCCCCACCGACGAGGCCACGGCCGGCCGCGTCGTCGCCAGCGCCCGGGAGGCCGGGATCAACTTCATCGACACGGCCAACGTCTACACGGAGGGCCGCTCGGAGGAGATCACCGGCCGGGCGATCAGGGCCGAGCGCGACGCCTGGGTCCTGGCCACCAAGGTCGCCAACCCGACCGGGCCGGGCGTCAACGACCGCGGCCTCTCGCGGGTCCACGTGATGAAGGCGGCCGAGGACAGCCTGCGCCGCCTCGGCACGGATTTCATCGACATCTACTACCTCCACAAGGAGGACCACGACACGCCGCTGGCCGAGACGGTCCGGGCGATCGCCGACCTCGTGCGGGCGGGCAAGATCCGCCATTTCGGCGTCTCGAATCACCGCTCCTGGCGGGTCGCCGAGATCTGCCGGCTCTGCGACGAGGCCGGGATCGACCGGCCGGTGGTGAGCCAGCCCTACTACAACGCCTTCAACCGGATGCCGGAGACCGAGCACCTGCCCGCCTGCGCGCATTTCGGGCTCGGCGTGGTGCCGTACTCGCCGCTCGCGCGCGGCGTGCTCACCGGCAAGTACGACCCCGACGCGCCGCCGCCGGCCGAGTCGCGCGCCGGCCGCCAGGACGCCCGGATGATGCAGACCGAGTGGCGCCCGGAATCCCTGCGTATCGCCCGGACCCTGAGGGAGCACGCCGAGGCCCGCGGCATCACGGCCGGCCAGTTCGCCACCGCGTGGGTGCTGAACAACCGCCTCGTCACCGGCGTCATCGCCGGGCCGCGGACAGAGGCGCAGTGGCAGGAATATCTCGGCGCCCTGGACTACGCCTTCACCCCGGAGGACGAGGCGCTGGTCGACGGGTTCGTGGCCGCGGGGCATCCGACGACGCCGGGCTACAACGATCCGGCCTATCCGCTGGAGGGGCGGGTGCCGCGCAGCGGCTGAGACGCGGCCGATCTTCGACCGATCCCCTCATCCTGAGGTGGCCGCGAAGCGCGACATCGAAGGATGAGGCGGAGCTGGGGACGGGCAGGGTTGCGCGGCGCGGCGGATCCACCTTGCGCTCCGGGCCGAGGGCCGCTATCTAGCTCTCAACAGTTCTGATGGCAGTCGAGAGGCTGCGGTTCGGGAGTGGGCCCCACCGGGTCCGCTCTTTTTTTTCGCCGCACACCCTCTCGCCGCACGAGGCCCCACGCCGCGGGCGGCCAGGCAGAACGCCGCGAAGGTTGCGCGCTGAACACCCATGTCGTCCGAGATTGAAGCGGATCTGTCCGAGAAGCGCCTCGTCCGCGAGGCCGGAGTCGCCGCGCGCGTCGCGCAGGCGATCGAGGGGCCGCTCGCGGGCCTCGGCTTCCGGCTGGTCCGGGTGCGGATGTCCAACGTCAACGGCTGCACCGTGCAGATCATGGCGGAGCGGCCGGACGGCACCTTCACGATCGACGATTGCGAGGCGGTGAGCCGCGCGATCTCGCCGATCCTCGACGTCGACGACCCGGTGGGCGGCGCCTACAACCTCGAAGTATCCTCGCCGGGGATCGACCGGCCGCTGGTGCGGGTCTCGGACTTCGCCCGCTGGGCCGGCTACGAGGCCAAGGTCGAGCTGAGCCCGCCGCTGGACGGGCGCAAGCGCTTCCGCGGCATCCTCGGCGCGCCGGACCCGACGGGCGCGACCGTCCCGATCGACCTGCCCGACGTGAAGGAAGGGCTGCCGAGCCGCATCGACCTGCCGCTCAAGGACCTCGCCGAGGCCCATCTCGTCCTCACCGACGAGCTGATCCGCGAGTCGCTGCGCCGCGGCGGGCCGCCCGCCACGGACGAGGCCGACGAGGCCGAGGACGAGGAGGACGCCGCGGAGAGCGCGCCGCCGGCGCGCGCGCCGTTCCAGCCGAAGGGCCCCCGCAAGGCCAGCCCCGCGGCCAAGCCCCAGAAACAGGCCCGGACCGGCCCGAAGAAGCCGGTCGTGACCAAGGCGTCCCGGCTCAAGGACCGCGACTCCCTGCACTGAGACCCCCCGCGCCGGCCGCCCGGCGGCCGGCCCGAAGATTTGACGGAAGAGAAGGACCGACACCGATGGCCGTCGTCAGCGCCAACAGGCTCGAACTCCTCCAGATCGCCGACGCGGTCGCCCGCGAGAAGGTGATCGACCGCTCCATCGTGATCGACGCGATGGAGGAGGCGATCGCCAAGGCCGCCCGCTCGCGCTACGGCGCCGAGACCGACGTTCACGCCGAGATCGACCCGAAGACCGGGGCGCTGCGCCTCTCGCGCCACCTCCTGGTCGTCGATCAGGTGGAGAACGACGCCCGCGAGATCACCCTCGACCAGGCCCGCCGCTACAACCCGGGCGCGCTGGTCGGCGACGTCATCTCCGACACCCTGCCGCCCTTCGATTTCGGCCGCGTGGCCGCGCAGTCGGCCAAGCAGGTCATCGTCCAGAAGGTGCGCGACGCCGAGCGCGCCCGCCAGTTCGACGAGTACAAGGACCGCATCGGCGAGATCCTCAACGGCATCGTGAAGCGGGTCGAGTACGGCAACGTCATCGTCGATCTCGGCCGCGGCGAGGGCATCGTGCGCCGGGACGAGATGATCCCGCGCGAGACCTTCCGGCCGGGCGACCGCATCCGCTCCTACCTGTTCGACGTGCGCTCGGAAGTGCGCGGCCCGCAGATCTTCCTGTCGCGCTCGCACCCGCAGTTCATGGCCAAGCTGTTCGGCCAGGAAGTGCCGGAGATCTACGACGGCATCGTCGAGGTGAAGGCGGTGGCCCGCGATCCGGGCTCGCGCGCCAAGATCGCGGTGATCTCGCGCGACGGCAGCATCGATCCCGTGGGCGCCTGCGTGGGTATGCGGGGATCTCGCGTGCAGGCCGTCGTCGGCGAGCTGCAGGGTGAGAAGATCGACATCATCCCGTGGTCCGAGGACGAGGCGACCTTCATCGTCAACGCCCTCCAGCCCGCCGAGGTGGTGAAGGTGGTGCTCGACGAGGAGGCCGACCGCATCGAGGTGGTGGTGCCGGACGACCAGCTGTCGCTGGCGATCGGCCGCCGCGGCCAGAACGTGCGCCTCGCCTCGCAGCTCACCGGCTGGGACATCGACATCCTGACCGAGGCCGAGGAATCGGAGCGCCGCCAGAAGGAGTTCGCCGAGCGGACCCAGGTGTTCATGGAGGCGCTCGACGTCGACGAGACCGTCGGCCAGCTGCTCGCCGCGGAAGGCTTCCGCAACGTCGAGGAGATCGCCTACGTCGACATCCAGGAGCTCTCCGGTATCCAGGGTCTCGACGAGGAGACCGGCACGGAGATCCAGGCCCGCGCCCAGGACCACCTCGCCCGGATCGAGCAGGCGCACGACGCCCGCCGCACCGAGCTCGGCGTCGCCGACGAGCTGCGCGAGATCGAGGGCATCACCACGCCCATGATGGTCGCCCTCGGCGAGAACGACGTGAAGACCGTCGAGGATCTGGCGGGCTGCGCCACCGACGACCTCGTCGGCTACACGGAGGGCCGCGGTCCCGAGGCCGTGCGCCACGCCGGCTACCTCGACGGGTTCGACCTGTCCCGCGCCGAGGCCGAGGCCTTGATCATGGCCGCCCGCCTGAAGGCCGGCTGGATCGAGGCCCTGCCGGAGCCGGAGGCCGAGGAGGGTGCCGAGGCGGCCGAGGGCGACGAGGCCGCCCCCGCGCAGGCCGAGGCCTGAGGCGGGCGCCGGCGGCGGAGGCGCGATGGTCGCGGTCGACACGACCCTGCCCGAGGACGGGCTGGATGCCGGGGGGCTCGATGCCGGCCCCGGCCGCCGCTCGCCCGAGCGGACCTGCATCGTCACGCGCGTCGTCCAGGCGCCGGACGCGATGATCCGGTTCGTGCGCGGGCCGGACGGCAGCGTCGTGCCCGACCTGCGCGCCAAGCTTCCGGGCCGAGGCGCCTGGATCAGCGCCCGGCGCGAGGCGGTCGCGACCGCGGTGCGGAAGAACCTGTTCTCGCGGGCGTTCAAGGGGCCGACCCCGGCCGCCCCCGACCTGCCGGACCGGATCGCCGCCGGGCTGCGGGACGACCTGCGACAGGCCATCGCCATGGCCAACAAGGCGGGCTGCGTGGTCGCGGGCTTCTCGAAGGTCGAGGCCGCGATCGGCGGGCAGCCGGGCGCCATTGCGGTGATTCATGCCGCCGAGGCGAGCCCGGACGGCCGGCGCAAGATCGCGTCGGCCTTGCACAGGCGCCACGGCGGGGCCATGTCAAGGATCCCGATCATCGATGACCTGTCCGAGGACGAATTGGACATGGCCTTAGGTCGGGATCATGTGATACACGCTGCGCTCGTCGCAGGAGCCGGAGCCGCCGGCTGCCTGTCGCGTTGGCGTCGGCTACGCTCCTTCGAGGGCGCCGCCGCGGCGACCGGGGAGCCCGATCCAGCCCGAATCGGCGGGATCGACGAAGCCTCACGTTGACGACGCAGGACTATTTTGACCGGCGCCACCGGGTGTCGGTTCACGGGACGATGGAAACCCTCAGGGTTCAGGCTGAATGAGCGATACGAACAACCCGGGCGACAAGACTCTGAACCGGACTTCCCCGAAGCCGCTCGGCCTCAAGCGGCCGATCGAGGCGGGCACCGTGCGTCAGAGCTTCTCCCATGGCCGCTCCAAGCAGGTCGTGGTCGAGACGGTGAAGCGCCGCGTCATCGGTGCGGCGCCGGCCGCCCCTGCCCGTGAACCCGCGCCGGCCCCACGCCCGGCGGCCCCCGCGCCGACGGCGCCGGCCCCGCGTCCGGCGCAGCGCGCCGCTTCGGGGGTCGTCCTGCGCACCCTGAGCGAGCAGGAGAGTGCGGCCCGCGCCGCCGCCCTCGCCGACGCGCAGCGCCGCGAGGCCGAGGCCCGCCGCAAGGTGGAGGCCGAGGCCGAGGCGCGCCGTCGCGAGGCCGAGGAGCAGGCCCGCCGCGAGCGCGAGGCCGCCGAGGCCCGCCGTCGCGAGGACGAGGAGCGCAAGGCCGCGGCTGCGGCCGCCGCTGCCGCGGCGGCTGACGCTGCCAAGGCCGCCGAAGCTCAGGCCGCCGCTCCCGCACCCGCGGCCGACGCCCCCGCCGCGACACCGGCCCGTCCGGCCGAGGCGCCGGCCCAGTCGACCCAGCCGGCCGCTGCCCGTCCCGCCGCCGCGGCGCCCGCGCGCCCCGCGGCAGCGCCGGCCCGTCAGACCGAGGCGGCCCGTCCGGCCGCCGCGCGCCCGACGGCCTCCGCGGCGGCTCCGGCCGCTCCGCGCCCGCCGCTGACGCCGCGCCCCTCCACGGGCGAGCCGCGCAAGACCATCACGGCCGACTCGCGCAAGCCGCGCGACCTCAACTTCATGGCCCGTCCGGCTCCGGCGCCCGAGCCCGAGAAGAGCGCGACGCCGGCGACCGCCGCGCGTCCCGCCGGCGCGGGGGCCGCGGCGCGCACCGCCGGTCGCGGTGCCCAGACCAACGAGGACGAGTCCGAGACCAAGCGGGTGATCCGCCGTCCCGGCATGCCGCTCAAGATCATCGCGCCGCCGAAGACCCCGAAATCCCCGGGCGGCGACCGCAACCGCGGCCGCCTGACCATCGCCAACGCGACCTCGGGCGAGGACGAGCGCACGCGCTCGGTCGCCTCGTTCCGCCGCCGCCAGCAGCGCATGAGCGGCCGCGGCCACGTGGAGCAGAAGGAGAAGCTGTCCCGCGAGGTGACGATCCCCGAGACGATCACCATCCAGGAACTCGCCAACCGCATGTCGGAGCGGGCCGTGGACGTGATCCGTCTGCTGATGAAGCAGGGCCAGATCCACAAGATCACCGACGTGATCGACTCGGACACCGCCCAGCTCATCGCCGAGGAACTCGGCCACACGGTGCGCCGCGTCGCCGAGTCCGACGTCGAGGAGGGCCTCTCCTCCGACGAGCCGGATCTGGAGGAGGATCTCGATCCCCGTCCGCCGGTGGTCACCATCATGGGCCACGTCGACCACGGCAAGACGTCGCTGCTCGACGCGATCCGCAAGGAGAACGTGGTCGAGGGCGAGGCCGGCGGCATCACCCAGCACATCGGCGCCTATCAGGTCGCGTCGCCCTCCGGCGACATGATCACCTTCATCGACACCCCGGGCCACGCGGCGTTCACGTCGATGCGCGCCCGCGGCGCCAAGGTCACCGATATCGTGGTGATCGTGGTGGCGGCCGATGACGGCGTCATGCCCCAGACCATCGAGGCCATCCAGCACGCCAAGGCGGCCGGTGTCCCGATGATCATCGCGGTCAACAAGATCGACAAGCCGGATGCCAAGCCGGAGCGGGTCCGCACGGAGCTGCTGCAGCACGATATCCAGGTCGAGTCGATGGGCGGTGAGACCCTCGAGTTCGAGGTCTCGGCCAAGACCGGCGCCGGCCTGCCGCAGCTCCTGGAGGGCATCCAGATCCAGGCCGAGATCATGAACCTGCGCGCGAACGAGAAGCGCGACGGCGAGGGCACGGTCATCGAGGCCCAGCTCGACCGCGGCCGCGGCCCCGTGGCCACGGTCCTGGTCCAGCGCGGCACCCTGTTCACCGGCGACATCGTCGTCGCGGGCGCCGAATGGGGCCGCGTGCGTGCCCTGATCGACGATCTCGGCGAGAACGTGCAGTACGCCGGGCCGTCGGTGCCGGTGGAGGTGCTGGGCTTCAACGGCACGCCGGATGCCGGCGACCGCGTGATCGTGGTGCCGAACGAGGCCCGCGCCCGCGAGGTCACCGAGTACCGCGCCCGCCAGAAGCGGGAGCGCCAGAACGCGCGGACCGGCGGTGCCAACCGCTCGCTGGTCGACATGATGCGCGACCTCAAGGAAGGCGCCGGCCGCAAGGAGCTGCCGGTCGTCATCAAGGGCGACGTGCAGGGCTCGGTCGAGGCGATCTCGGGCGCCCTGGAGAAGCTCGGCAACGACGAGGTCGCGGCCCGCATCCTCCTGGCCGGCGTCGGCGGCATCACCGAGTCGGACATCACCCTGGCGCAGGCGTCGAAGGCCGTCGTGATCGGCTTCAACGTGCGCGCCCACAAGGAGGCCCGCGAGGCCGCCGAGCGGGCGGGCATCGAGATCCGCTACTACAACATCATCTACGACCTCGTGGACGACATCAAAGCCACGCTGTCGGGGATGCTGCCGCCGACGCTCCGCGAGGAGCGCCTGGGCGAGGCGACGATCCAGGAGGTCTTCGAGGTCTCCAAGGTCGGCAAGGTCGCGGGTTGCCGCGTCACCGACGGCATCGTGGAGCGCGGCGCGCATGTCCGCCTCATCCGCGACAGCGTCGTGATCCACGAGGGCAAGCTCAAGACGCTCAAGCGCTTCAAGGACGACGCGAAGGAAGTCACCTCCGGTCAGGAGTGCGGCATGGCCTTCGAGAACTTCGAGAACATGCGCGCGGGCGACGTGATCGAGTGCTACCGGGTCGAGGAGATCCGCCGCACCCTCTGACGCTCCGGACTCATCCGGACAGGGCGGCCGCGGCACCTGCCGCGGCCGTCTTTTCTTTTTTCAGGACGTGCGCCGTCCGCTCCGGCGGGCCGGCCCGAGACAGAATGGCCCAGAAACCGACCTCCACCGGCCCCTCGCAGCGCCAGCAGCGCGTGGCCGAACTCGTGCGCCACGCGCTGGCCGAGGTGCTCCAGCGCGGCGATATCCAGGATCCGGTGCTCGGCACGCATGTCGTGACCGTGCCGGAGGTGCGGATGTCGCCGGACCTGAAGCTCGCCACGGCCTACGTGATGCCGCTCGGCGGCCTCGACGAGGCGCCGGTGATCGCCGCCCTGGAGCGCCACCGGAAGGTGCTGCGCCAGGAGGTGGCCCGGCGGGTGAACCTGAAATTCGCGCCGGAACTGCGGTTCCGGCGGGACGAGACCTTCGACGAGGCCGCGCGCATCGACCGGCTGCTGCGGGACGAGCGGGTCCAGCGGGACCTCGAGTCCGGGCCCGAGGACGACGAACCGGAGACCGGGACGGGGCATTGAGTCCCGATACCAAGCAGAAAGGGACGGGGCATCGACCCCGGGGGACACGCGGACATGACGGTTTCCATGGAAGATTTTCCGCCGGCCGAGCGCCAGGCTCCCCCGCCGAGCGCTGAGCGCCGCGGGCCGGAGGGGCGCCGTCCGCAGCGCGGGCCGCGTCCGGACCGGCCGAAGCGCCGGGACGTCTCGGGCTGGGTGATCCTCGACAAGCATGTCGGCATGACCTCGACCCACGCGGTCGCGGTGGTGAAGCGCGCCTTCAACGCCAAGAAGGCCGGCCACGCCGGCACCCTCGACCCGCTGGCCTCCGGCATCCTGCCGATCGCCCTCGGCGAGGCGACCAAGACCGTCCCGTTCGTGATGGACGGCCGCAAGGCTTACCGGTTCACCGTCCAGTGGGGCATCGAGACCGACACCGACGATGCCGAGGGGCGTCCCGTCGCGACGAGCGACGCCCGCCCGGACCGGGCGGCGGTCGAGGCGGCGCTGCCGGCCTTCGTGGGCGCGATCGAGCAGGTGCCGCCGCGCTACTCGGCCATCAAGATCCAGGGCGAGCGCGCCTACGACCTCGCCCGCGAGGGCGAGACCGTGGAACTGGTCGCCCGGCCGGTGCAGATCGACCGACTCGCCATCGTCGAGCACGACGGCGAGCGCACCGTCATCGAGGCCGAGTGCGGCAAGGGCACCTACGTGCGGGCCCTGGCCCGCGATCTCGGCCGGATGCTCGGCTGCTACGGCCACGTGGCCGCCCTGCGCCGGACCCGCGTCGGCCCCTTCTCGGAAGCCGAGGCCTGCCCGGTCTCGGCCCTGACCGACGGCAGCCCCGAGGCGGCCCTCGCCTACCTGCGACCGGTGGAGACGGCCCTCGATGCCATCCCGGAGGTCGCGGTGTCGCGCGATCTGGGCCTGCGCCTGATGCGGGGGCAATCGGTCATCCTGCGGGGCCGCGACGCCCCGGTGGAGGGCAAGGCCTTCGCGACCTGCGCCGGGATCCTGGTCGCCGTGGGCGACGTGGAGCGCGGCCAGCTGGTCCCGCACCGGGTGTTCCACCTCGGCGGCACGGCCCCTGGCCGCAGCGCCTGACACGCCGGCTCCGCGCAGCCGGAGCGCGCGGGGCCCCGGCCGGTCCAGGCCGGGCTGAGACGAGAGCGCGCAGGCGGAACGAACCTGAGCCGTGACGCTTTGGCCCCGGCGGACGGTCCGGAATGCTGATGCGTGAACTCGACTACGACGTGGCGGTGATCGGTGCCGGGACCGCCGGAATCGCGGCCCATCGCGCCGCGACGGCGGCGGGGGCGCGGTCGGTCCTGATCGAGCGCGGCCCCGGCGGCACGACCTGCGCGCGGGTCGGCTGCATGCCCTCGAAACTCCTGATTGCCGCGGGCACCGCCGCCCACGCGGCCCGCACCGCCGACCTGTTCGGCATCCGGGTTCCGGACGTCGCGGTGGACGGGCCCGCCGTGCTGCGGCGCCTCCGCGAAGAGCGCGACCGGTTCGTCGGCAGCGTCCTCGAAGGTCTCGACGATCTCCCCGAAGACGAGCGCCTCGGCGGCACGGCGCGGTTCGAGAGCGACCGCACCCTGCTGATCGACGACGCGATCCGGATCCGCTTCCGGGCCGCGGTCATCGCCACGGGCTCGAGCCCGATCGTCCCGGAGCCCCTGCGGGGCCTCGGCGCGGACGTCCTCACCACCGACACGCTCTTCGAGATCCCCGATCTCCCGGCCTCGCTGGCCGTTCTCGGGGCCGGTGCCGTTGGGATCGAGATCGCCCAGGCCATGGCCCGGCTCGGCGTCGCCGTCACGGTCATCGACGCGGGCGACACCGTCGCCGGCCTGACCGAGCCCGACCTCGCCCGGCAGGCCGCCGCGATCTTCGCTTCGGAGATGGATCTTCACCTCGGCGCCGAGGTTCGGGACGCCGTTGCGGACAGCGACGGCGTGCGTCTCGGCTGGGTCGACCGCCACGGTCGCGACCAGGTCACGCGGGCGGCGCGGGTGCTGGCCGCCACCGGCCGTTCTCCGAACCTGGAGCCCCTCGGGCTGGAGGCGACCGGCCTTCGAATCGGCGAGACGGGCGTGCCGGACTTCGACCGGCGCAGCCTCGTCTGCGCCGGGGCACCGATCCTGATCGCCGGCGACGTCGACGGCTGGCGACCGGTGCTGCACGAGGCGAGCCGCCAGGGCACGATCGCGGGCGCCAACGCGGCCGCCCTCGCGGCGGACCGCCCGGTCGCGACGCCGGAGCCGTGGACGAGCCTCGCGATGGTCTTCACCCATCCCCAGGCGGCGGTGATCGGCGCACCCTACGACCCGGAGGACGATCGACGGATCGTCGGCACCCTGGATTTCTCCGACCAGGGGCGCGCCCGCGTGGAGGGACTGAACCGCGGCGGCATGCGGATCTGGGCCGATCGGTCCGGGCGACTGCTCGGGGGCGAGATGCTCGGGCCGGCCGTGGAACACCTCGCGCACCTGCTCACGTACGCCGTCGCCGACAAGCAGACGGCCCAGGCCGTGCATGATCGCCCGGTGTACCATCCTACGGTTGAAGAAGGGCTTATCAATATTATGTCTAAGATCATACAGAGAAGCTGAGGCGTTGATCTTGCTGACATCGCTAGCATTGCGCTCGGCCATTTCGGTCGCCATACCGGTCTGAATGAGCCGGTTTCGCTCCTGATGCCGCCCAGCCAGGCCCCCGATACGGACGTCGATCTCGACGTCATCGCGCCGGACGCGCTCGACCGCCTCGACCAGGGCGTGATCGGGCTCGATGCGGCCGGCACCGTCGTGGCCTTCAGCGAGGGCGCGAGCGCGATCTCCGGGCTGTCGCGCGAGGCCGTCCTCGGGCGCGACTATTTCCGCGACGTGATGCCGGGCACCAACGTGCCGAGCTTCCGCGGCCGGTTCCTGGCGGGCGCGCGCCGCGGCGCCCTGGACGAGACCTTCGACTACGTCTTCGGCCGGCTACCGCAGCCGCTCCGGGCCCGGATCCACATGCGTCACGGCCAGATCGGCGGCACGCGCCCGGTGACGTGGCTGACCATCGATCCCGTCGAGAGCCTCGGCGCCGACCTGTCGCGCGAGGCCGTGATGGCGGCGATCGGCCGGCGGGTGCGCGCCGAGCCGGTGGATGCCAGCCTCTGCGAGCGCGAGCCGATCCACATCCCGGGCTCGATCCAGCCCAACGCCGTGATGCTCGCGGCCGATGCCGGAACCCTCCTGGTCGCGGCCTACTCGGCCAATGTCGGCGAGATCATCGACCCGATCGAGCCGCCGCTGGCGGGCCGGCCCCTGGCGGACGTGCTTCCGGCCGAGGTCGTCGCGGCGATCCGCGCGCGGCTCGCGAGCGGGACCCTCGAGGACGGCGCCTCCATCCGCCGGACCCTGACCTTCCCGGATCGCGGCGCCTATCACGCCGTCGTCCACGCCCATGCCGGCCGCGTCATCGTCGAGATGGAGCTGGAGCCGGATTCGGCCGACGATTTCGCCACGGCAAGTCAGGTCGATACCGAGCTGGCCGTCGGTCGCCTGCGCGAGGCCGCGACCCTGGCCGAGGCCGCCCGGATCGCGGCTCTCGAGATCCGGGCCCTGACCGGCTTCGAGGCGGTGCTGGTCTACCGCTTCGACCCGGACTGGAACGGCGAGGCCGTGGCCGAGGACAAGGTGCCGGGCTGGTCGCGCAGCCTGCTGGGCCTGCGCTTCCCCGCCTCCGACATTCCCGCCCAGGCCCGGGCCCTCTACACCAAGGCCAAGAGCCGCTTCGTCATCGACCGTGACAGCGTCCCGGTCGGGCTGGTCTCGGCCCCTGGCGCCGGCAACGGCCCGATCGACCTGACCTTCGCCCAGCATCGCACGCTCTCGCCGATCCACCTGGAGTACCAGCGCAACCTCGGCGTGAACGGGTCCATGTCGATCTCGATCATGGTCGAGGGACGGCTCTGGGGCCTGATGATCGGCCACCACCGCCGCCCGCACTACGTCACGCCGGAGACGCGCGCGGCCGCCACGGTGCTCACCGACGCCTTCGCCATGCGGGTGCAGGAGATCGAGTCGCGCCGCCTCTGGGCCGAGCGGCAGGCGCATCTCGACGTCGAGGGGCGCCTCGTGCGCGGCCTGACGCGATCCGACGACTTCGTGGCCGCCCTGACGGCCGGGACGACGACGCTGCTCGACCTGTTCAGCGCCACCGGCGCCGGCATCGTCTCGGGCGAGCGGGTCACGCTGATCGGCCGGACGCCGCCGGCCGAGACGGTGGCGGCGATCGCCAGCTGGCTGCGGGCGCGCGTGCCGGAGGGCGAGGTCGTCTACAGCAGCGACAGCTTCGGCGCCGATTTTCCGGAGGCCGGGCCGCATCGCGAGATCGCCAGCGGCCTGCTCGCGGCCTTCGTGGACGATTCGCGCGAGAACTTGCTGGTTTGGTTCCGGCCCGAGGTGCCCAGCACGGTCACGTGGGGTGGCGACCCGCGCAAGCCCGTGCTCGCCGGAAGCGGTCCCGTGGCGGTGCTGCCCCGCCGCTCGTTCGAGCGCTGGGTCGAGGAGCGCACCGGCTTCGCCGCGCCGTTCGCGGAATGGCAGGTCCAGCTCGCCGGCTCCCTGGCCGAGGCGGTCGAGGGCGTGGTGCTGCGCCAGCGGCGCAAGATCGACGAGCTCACCGGCCTGCTCGCCGAGAAGGAGCGTCTGCTCGAGCAGAAGGACCTGCTCACGCGGGAGATCGACCACCGGGTCAAGAACTCCCTGCAGATCGTCTCGGCCTTCCTGCAGATGCAGCGGCGCCAGATCGCCGACGGCGAGGCCCGGCAGGCCTTCGCCGACACCTCCGCGCGGGTGATGAGCGTCGCGCGGGTGCACGACAGCCTGTACCAGGCGGATCGGTTCGACGAGGTCGATCTCGGCCAGACCATCGAGAGCCTGTGCAACGACCTCGCGGGGCTGGCCGGCGACGGGCACGCGGTCGACCTGTCGGCGGAGCCCGGCCTGATGGTGCCCTACCGCAAGGCCGTGGCGCTCTCGCTGATCGCCACGGAACTCGTCACCAACGCCTTCAAATACGCGGCCAACCCGGCGGGCATCGGCCGCGTCGAGGTCAGAGTCTCGGCCTCCGGCCCCGGCGAGATCCAGCTGCGCGTCTGCGACGACGGGGCCGGCCTGCCCGACGACTGGGCGGACGCCAAGGCGCGGAGCAAGGGCTCCGGCCTGGGCATGAAGCTGATCCGGGCGATGCTCGACCAGATCAACGCCAAGCTCACCGTCGCCAACACTCCCGGCGCCTGCTTCACGATCACCGCGTGAGATCCCGCGAAGGCCTGCACGCGCGGCTGCGCGCCGCGACCGATCCGGCCCACCGGGCGCTGGAGGCGTCCCTCGACTGGCAGGCGCGGGTGGCGACGCTCGGCGGCTACCGGGAGCTGCTGGGACGCCTCTACGGCTTCCACGCGGTCTGGGAATCGGCCATCGGGTCCGGGCTCGCCGACGAGCCGTTCCTGGCGCCGCGCCGCCGACTCGCGCTCCTCGCGGCCGACCTCGTCCATCTCGGCCTCCAGCCCGGCGCGGTCGCGGCGCTCCCGAGACCGGCCGCTCCGGTTCTCCGCGGGCCGGCCGCCGCCATGGGCGCGCTCTACGTGCTGGAGGGATCGACCCTCGGCGGGCAGCTGATCGGCCGCCACATCGCCGGCCTGCACGGCTTCTCCGACGCGGGGCTCGCCTATTACCGGGCGCACGGGCCCGCCGCGGGGGCGATGTGGGCCGCCTTCCGCACGCGCCTGGACGCGTTCGGCGACGACCCGGCCGCGGAGGCCGCGCTCACCGGCGCGGCCGTGTCGACCTTCGCGGCGATGCGCGCGTGGCTCTGCCCGGTCCCGGAGCTGCCGGCCGCCGCCTGAGCCGCTCAGGCGGCGCCGAGGGCGTCGCGCTCCGCCGCCAGATGGAGCATCAGCCGCTCGACGAGCCGCCCCGGTGGCCGGCCCGCCGGCCGGAGCAGCAGCGTCTCGATGGGGATCTCGGGCCGGAACGGCCGCAGCACGATGGGCAGCCCGCCGAGCGCCCGTGCCGGGACCGGATCGACGATGGCGGCGCCGAGTCCCTCGGCGACGAGGCCGCAGCGGGCCGCCGTGTACTCGGCCATCAGGGCGAAGCGCGGCGTCGCGCCGGCGCTCGCGAAGGCCGCCTCGGTGGCCGCCTGCACGGGGCTCGACCCGGCCGCGATCAGCGGCACCCCGGCGAGATCCGCCGCCGTGACGACGCGCCGGCGGGCCAGGGCGTGCCCGCGGGGCAGCGCGCACACGGCCGCGACCCGCAGGAACGGCTCGGCGCTCACCCCGGCATGGCCGGAGCGCGGCCGGGCCAGGCCGAGGTCACACTGGCCCGAGGCGGTCCACGACCAGATCGTGTCTGGGCTGGGGACGTGGACCGAGATCCGCAGATCCGGGCATTCCGCGTCGAGGCGGCGAATGGCGCGCGGCAGCAATCCGGCGGCCAGGGAGGGCTGGCAGGCGACGCGCAATCCGCCGGTGCCGCGCTCGCGGATCCGGCGCGCGGCCTGCTGCAGGTGATCGAGGCCCGCGTAGGTCTGCGCGACCTCCTGGGCGAAGGCCTCGCCCTCCGGGGTCGGGAACGCGTTGCCGTGCCCGCGCACGAACAGCGCGAAGCCGAGGGCCGCCTCCAGCTGCGCGATGGCGCGGCTGATATGGGGCTGCCCGATGCCCAGGACCTCGGCGGCCCGCGTCATGCCGCCGTGGCGCATCACGGCGCGGAAGAGGTCGAGATGTGCGGGGTTCATCATGCCGAAACTGCATGGACGCGGGTCAGCGCGGCATTTGACGGCATCGACCGGGACGGTTGTCAATGCCGCCCGCCGTCCCGACCCCGAGGCCCGTCCCGCAATGCTCGCCTTCGCGCTCTCCGCCCTGCTCGCCGTGCTGGCGGGCGCCGGCCTCGTCCTGCAGCAGATCCTGAACGCGAATCTCCGCGCGGGCCTCGACTCGGCGTCCTGGGCCGGCGTCTCCAGCTACGCCGTCGGGCTCGCCTGCATGGCGCTCCTCGCCGCCGTCCTGCGCGACCCGGTACCGACGGCCGGCGTGGCGGAGCGCATCCCGTGGTGGACCTGGAGCGGAGGCCTGTTCGGCGCGGTGTTCATTGGCCTCGCGATCCTGCTGGTCCCGAAGCTCGGCGCCGCGACCTTCTTCGCGCTCCTCGTCACGGGCCAGATGGTCGCCTCGGTGCTGTTCGACCACGCCGGCCTGCTCGGCCTCGCCCAGCGGCCCGTCGACCTGCCGCGCCTCCTGGGGATCGCGCTCCTGATCGGCGGCGTCGTGCTGATCCGCCGCTAGAGCCGTGCGCGATCGCGCTGCAATCGGGCACGGCTCCAAGCCTTTGTTTTGACACGCTCTCTTGCGCCGGACCGGTATCCACTTCGGCGGAGAGCGCTCCAGGGCCGGATCACGGCGTCTCGGCCAGCAGGCCCTCGACGAAGGGAGCGAGCCCGGTGCGGCGCGCCCGCCGGAGGCGCTCGGCCGCCAGGATCCCCTGGAGGGCCCGGAAGGCGTTCTGCAGGTCGTCGTTGACGATGACGTAGTCGTACTCGACCCAGCGCTGGATCTCGGTCCGGGCGTTGGCGAGACGCTTCTCGATCGTCTCGGCGGAATCCTCCGCCCGGCGCTCCAGGCGCTGGCGCAGCTCGGCCATGCTGGGCGGCAGGATGAAGACCGTCACCACGTCCTGGGCGAGCTTGGAGCGCACCTGCCGCGTGCCCTGGTAGTCGATGTCGAAGATCATGTCCCGGCCGGAGCCCAGCACCTTCTCCACCGGCCGACGGGGCGTGCCGTAGAAGTTGCCGTGCACCTCGGCCCATTCGAGCAGATCGTCGCGCTCGCGCAGGTCGTCGAACGCCTCGCGATCGATGAAATGGTAGTGCCGCCCGTCGATCTCCGAGGGGCGCCGCCCCCGCGTGGTCACCGAGATCGACAGGTCGAGCGCCCAGCTCGGATCCTGCGCGATCGCCCGCGTCAGGGTGGTCTTCCCCGCGCCCGAAGGCGAGGAGAGGATCAGGATCAACCCGCGCCGCGCGATCGAGTCGGAGACGCTCCCGGCCGGCTCGGTCATGCGCGTGGCTCCCCGACGTTTCGCATCCGTATCCTCACGTCCCGATCCGGCATCGTGCCCAGCATCGTGCCCGGCATCATTCGATGTTCTGCACCTGCTCGCGGAACTGCTCGACCACGGCCTTCAGGTCGAGTCCGATCCGCGACAGGCTGATATCGTTGGCCTTGGCGCACAGGGTGTTGGCCTCGCGGCCGAATTCCTGGGCCAGGAAGTCCAGCCGCCGGCCGATCGCGCCACCGGCCGCCAGCAGGTCCCGGGCGCTCGCCACGTGGGCGCGGAGCCGGTCCAGCTCCTCGCGGACATCCGCCTTGCCGGCGAGCAGCATCGCCTCCTGGTGCAGGCGGTCCGGGTCGAGGCCGCTGCCGCCGAGGGCCGCGACGGCCGCCTCCAACCGTGCCCGCACGGCCTCGGGCTGGCGGGCCGGGTTCTCCTCGACCGCCTGGGTCAGCGCGGCGATCCGGTCGACCTGAGCGGTGACGACCTGCTCGAGCTGGCGCCCCTCGGCGCGGCGCGCCTCGACGAGATCCGCGACCAGCTGGACCACGCCCGCGGCCAGGTCCCGGGCGAGGGTGTCGGTGTCGGCCGCCTCGTCCTCGACCTCGATCACGCCGCGCACGCCGAGCAGCCCGTCCATCGTGGCGGGGGCCACGCCCTCGGGGACCGGCACCCGGGCCACCGCCTGGGCGAGGCTCGCCAGGAGGGTCTCGTTGATCCGCACCCGCGCGGTCGTCTCCGGCTTGGTGAGGGTCAGCGTCAACTGGCACTGCCCGCGGGTGAGTGTCTTCTGGAGCGCGGTGCGCGCGGTCTCGCCGAGCCCGTCATAGCCGGCCGGCACGCGGGTGCGCACGTCGAGGCCGCGCCCGTTGACGCTGCGGACCTCCCAGGCCCAGTGCACCGGTCCGGCACTGCCCGCCGTCCGGGCGAAACCGGTCATGCTCGCGATCTGGGCCACGCCGACCCCCGTCCCCGTGAAGATCGGGGCCTGTAGCACGGATCACTCCGGTGGGAAGAGGCCGGTCGCCGCCGTCGCCGCGTCGCGAGGCGCGCCGGGCGCGCGTCGGACGCGCCGCGCGCCCGGCCATCTCGGGCGGCGCCGTGCAGTCGGGCGGCACCCGGCACGCTGTTGAGACCGGTAGGGCCGCCCGCCCGCGACGCGGGCCCCGTCCGCCGTCGCCCGCGCGGTCGCGGTGGTCACGTTTTCACTTTCGTGTCGCGCGGCCGACGTTGCATTCCGCAGTGAAGGTGTGCTCGAAATCCCGCTCGTCTGCACATGAACTCGGATGGCGCATGCCGCGATCAGTATTGGGGAGGACCGCGCTCACGCCGTTCGGGATGTCCGCGCTGGGCGTCGGCATCTGGGAGGATGCGCCGCACACGGGATGCGTGCGCGGGGACGCGACGATGGCGCGGATCTTCGGCCTGACCGAGGCCGAGGCGGCGGACGGCATCACCTGGGAGCAGCTCTCCGCGCTCTTCCACCCGGAGGACCTCGCCCGGGACCAGAGCGAGCGCCGTCGCGTCCGCGAGGAGGGCGGTCTCTTCGCCTGGGAGCACCGCATCGTGCCCGCGCCGGGCGTCGTGCGCTGGGTCCTGGCGCGGGGCCGGTTCGAGCGCCGCGCGGACGGGCACATCTACGGCCGGGGCATCGTGATCGACATCACCGACAGCCGGGTCGACGGCCCGTACGAGCCGCCGGTCGGTTTTCTCGGGGCTCCGACCGAGTCGGGGACCGCCGTCGAGCGGATGGCCGATTACGCGATGCGCCTGTGGGAGCTGGTCGGCGATCTCGGGCCCGGCGAAGCGACGCGGGTGCAGCCGCTGCTCGAAGCGCTGCTCTACGAGCTGGGACGGCAGATCGCGGCCTCGCTGTCGGGCGAGCCGCCGGAGGCGCCGCGGCGCCCGCGGAACCCGCGGGCGCATTGAGGGCGACCCCGACGGCGCCGAAGCCGGCGGCGCGGACCGGCGCCGCTGCCTAGCGGCGGCCCCGCGGCGCCGGTGCCGGCTCGCTCAGGGTCGGGACCGTCTTGGGCGAGCCCAGATCGTAGCTGCGGTTCTTGAGGGGATCGAGGCGGGTGCCCTCGGAGGCGTCGAAGGCGCGCGTGCCCGGCGTGCCGGTATCCAGGGCGAAGGCCGCGTTGGTGTTGATCCCGTTGCCCGCGGGGGCGCCGCCCGGCGCGTAGGCCGAGGCGCGGCCCGGCGTGGTCGAGTCAGGGCTCGGCTCGACCTTGTCGACGGCGTCCGGCGGCGCCTGCCGGCTCTTCTCGACCGCCCGCCAGCGGGCGACGTTGCGCTGGTGCGCCTCGAGGGAATCGGCGAAGGCGTGGCCGCCGGTGCCGTCCGCGACGAAGTACAGGTCCTTGGTCCGGGAGGGGTTGGCCACCGCCTCCAGGGCGGCGCGGCCGGGATTGGCGATCGGCCCCGGCGGCAGGCCCTCGATCACGTAGGTGTTGTAGGGGGTCGGCCGGTCGATCTCGGAGCGCAGGATCCCGCGGCCGAGGGTGCCGCGCCCGCCCACGAGGCCGTAGACGATTGTGGGGTCGGATTGCAGCTTCATCCGCTTGTTGAGGCGGTTGATGAAGACGCCGGCCACCCGGGGCCGCTCGTCGGCGCGGCCGGTCTCCTTCTCGACGATGGAGGCGAGGGTCACCATCTCGGCCGGGGTCCGCACCGGCACGTCGGCGCTGCGCCGCAGCCAGATCTGGTTCAGGACCTCGCGCTGCTTGGCCTTCATCAGGTTGACGATCTGCTGCCGGGTGGCGCCGCGCTCGAACTTGTAGGTGTCCGGCAGGAGCGAGCCTTCCGGGGGGATCTCGTTGATCTCGCCGGCGAGCACGTCGTTGTCGTTGAGGCGGGTGACGATCTGCTCGGAGGTCAGGCCCTCCGGGAAGGTGATGGCGTGCTGGACCTGCCGGCCCGTGGCGATCGTGTCGAGCGCGTCGGAGATGCTCGCGTGCGCCTTGAAGACGTACTCGCCGGCCCGCAGCGCCGGCCGGCCGCCGAAGCGGGCGGCGAACTCGAACAGGCCGGTATGGTCGATCACGCCCTCGCGCTTCAGGGTCTCGGCGATCTCGGCCGTTCCGCTGTGGGTCGGGATGACCACGACCTTGTCGGCCGCGAGCGGTCCCGGCTCGCGCACCTGCCGCTGGAACAGCGTGATCCCGATCATCGCCGCGATGGCGATGACGACCGCGAAGGTCAGGGCGCCGCTGATCAGGCCCACGAGGCCGCTCCGCTCGCGCTCGGGTTTCTCCGGCGGCGGGGGCGCGACGGTCGGCTTGATCGCCTCGCCGGGCGAGCGCGGCGCCAGCCGCTGCGGCAGGGCGGGCTCGTCCGTCGGATCCTGCGCGGCGGTCTCGGGCGCGGGCGTCTTTGAGCGGCGGAAGAACATCGGGATCCTGTCTGGGCCCGCGCGACCCGTCACGCGCCGCGGGCCGGGATCGGCTGCCCGCAACTGGGTGCGCACGTCGAGGGGCGTAACCCTAGTCGGGTTTGTGGCGAAATTGCCGTTCCGCGGCGCGATAGGCGCCGATCGGCGCGCTCAGCCCGGCGGCTGGCAGGTGGCGCAGTAGAAGGTCGAGCGGTTCGCCTGCACGATGCGCGTGATCGCGCCGGCGCATCCGGGCCGGCTGCAGGGCAAGCCGACCCGGTCGTAGACCCGGAAGGCGTGCTGGAACGCGCCCGCGCTGCCGTCCGTGTGGGCGTAGTCGCGCAGGGTCGAGCCGCCGGCCTTCACGGCCTCCTCGAGGACCTGCACGATCGCCTTGGCCAGGGCGTTGGCTTTGGGCGTCGGGCGCCCGTCCGGCCGGGCGAGGCTCCCGGCCGGCGCCTCCGGATGCAGGCGCGCCCGGTGCAGCGCCTCGCACACGTAGATGTTGCCGAGGCCCGCGATCAGGCGCTGATCGAGCAGGGCGGCCTTCAGCGGCGCGATCTTGTGGCGGAAGAGCTGCGCGATCACAGCCCCGGTCAGCCCGTCGAGGGGCTCCACGCCCATCCGGGCAAAGTGGCGGCAGGCCGCGAGCTCCGCGCTCGGGACCAGATCCATGAAGCCGAAGCGGCGGGCGTCGTTGTAGGTCACCGTGGCGCCGGTGCTCATCGCCATGACCACGTGGTCGTGCCGAGGCGTGCCCTGGGCGCCCTCGAGGTAGAAGTCTCCCGGGGACAGGTTGCTGCCGTCGGGCAGGGCCACGTCGAACCGCCCGCTCATGCCGAGATGCATGACCAGCGTCTCGCCCGAGTCGAGGGCGGCGGTGAGGTACTTCGCCCGGCGCGCGAGGTCCGTGACGGTCCGCCCCTCGAGGCGGGCGGCGAAGCGCTCGGGGAACGGGAAGCGCAGGTTGGGCCGGCGCAGGGTGACGCGGCTGAACCGCGCGCCGACCAGGGCGGGCGCCAATCCCCGCCGCACGGTCTCGACCTCTGGAAGCTCCGGCATCGCTCTCGCGGCATCTCCGTGCGCGGCGCCCCGTGCGCCGGATCCGGATATCGGCGGGATCGGTCCGGGCCGCAACCGCGGGGAACCGGCGCGGTTTGCCGCGCGTCCCGCGCCGAGGCCCGCCCTAGCGGCGGCGCAGGCGGACGTAGAGGGCGCCGCCGCCGCCATGGTGGCGGGCGGCCTCCTCGAAGCCGAGGACGATGCCGTGCAGATCCGGCCCCCGCAGCCAGTGCGGCACGCTGCGGCGGAGGACGCCCCGCTCGGAGAAGGCGTCCGCGTGGCCCGGGCCGCCCTTGCCGGTGACGACCAGCACGTAGGAATGCCCGGCGGCCCGGGCGCGGAGCAGGAAGCCCGTCAGCGCGGCGTGGGCCTCGGCCTGCACCATCCCGTGCAGGTCGATCCGCGCCTCGATCGCGAGCCGCCCCCGGCGCAGGCCGAGCTTGGCGTTCCGCTCCAGCCCGGCACTCGGCGCGTGCCGCTGGGGCGGCGCCTGGTAGGGAGCGGCGGTGGCCGGGCGCGCCGGCTCCGAGGCCGGCTTCGGCGGGTGCTTCGCCCGCGGCCTCTTGGCGGCCGGCGGCGCGCTGGGCTTCAGGATCGGCGCCGAGAGGGCCGGCATGGTGGCGGTCGGGCCCGGCGGCGGAGGTGTCTCGGGCACCGGGGCGGCGCGGCCCTGCAGCGGCGTGACCAGCTTGGCGATCGCGTCCCAGAGGCGGGTCTCTCCCGCGGTGAGGCGGCGCCCGCGGCGCGGGGCCCTCACGGCGCGGCTCCGGGCACCGCCGCGCGGCGCGGCAGCAGGACCACGAAGCCGATCGCGTCGCGGAGGTTGCCGGCGGCTACGCCGGCCTCCGCACCGGTACCGACGAAGAGGTCGCCGCGGGCAGGGCCGACGATCGCCGAGCCGGTATCGGCGGCGATGACGAGGCGCCCGGCCTCACCTGGAGTCGCGCCGGGGAGGGGGCCGGCGAGCCAGAACGGCAGGCCGTAGCGCCAGAGGGTCGAATCCACCGCCAGGCTGCGGCCCGGGCTGAGCGGGGCGTTCGCGGCGCCCGGCGGCCCGAGGGCCGGATCCGCGACCGGAGCGAGGCGGAAGAAGATGTAGGAGGCATTGGCGCGGATCAGGCGCTTGGCGGTCTCGGGATGGGCGCGCAGCCAGCCGGTCCAGCGGGCGAGCGTCAGGCCCTCCAGGGGCAGGTGGCCCTCCTGGACGATCAGCTTGGCCACCGCCGTGTAGGGGCGGCCGTTGCGGCCGTCGTAGAGCACCCGCACCGCGCCCCCGTCCGGCAGCCGGACGCGCCCGGAACCCTGGACCTGCAGGACCAGCAGGTCGACCGCGTCGCGCAGCCACAGGATCGGCTTCGCCCGCGCGCCGAGGGCGCCGTCGTCGATCGCGGCGCGGTCGGGGTAGGGGGCGAAGCCGTCCGCGGTGGCGCGGGCGGCACGCAGGCCCGGGTCGAGCCCCGGGCGGGTCTCGCCGGGGCCGAGGGAGATCAGGTCGTCGGGGCGGGCCAGGACCGGCGTCTGGAAATCCGGGCCGGGCTCCAGGGAGCCGGTGAGTTCCGGCTCGAAATAGCCGGTCAGGAAGCCGGGTCGGTCCGCGCCGGGCCGCGCGACGCGGAACGCCTCGAACCGCTCGTGGAAGAAGGCGGCGGCGTCGGGCACGGGGCCGGCGGCGGCCGCGCAGGCCTCGGCGAGGGCGGCCGGATCTCCCACGACGCCGTCGGGCTGGGGCAGAGCGGGCGGCGGGGCCGCGCAGACGCGGCGGAAGGCGTCGAGCGCCGCCTCCGTCCCCGCACCGGGGAAGCCCGGCAGGTCGGCCGCGGCCACGGGGGTCAGCACCGCGCCGCCGACCGCCGTCGGCGCGGCGGACACGGCCTGACTCAGGAGGGACGCGAGGAGGGCGGCCGGGACTGCTCCGGACCGGGCGCGGGACATCGGCACGGCAAGATCGTCACGGAACGCCGGTCACGGACTCAGGCGCCGGCCTCGGTGGCCACGAGCTGCCAGTTCGGGTCCCGCGAGCCGAGCGTGCGGGCGAAGGTCCAGACATCCGGCACCTCGACCACCGTCTCGGCGCTGCCGTCCACCACCTTGCCGTCGGCGTCGCGGGTGGCGGTGATCAGGTTCGACAGGAAGCGGACGGTGACGTGCGCCACGCGGTTGCGCACCTCGACGGCGACGATCTCGGCCTTGTCGATCGACACGAAGGTGGTCTCGAGCGTCTGCCGGTTGCGCTCGCGCTCCGCGATCGCCCGCTCGAACGCCTCGCCGACCTCTTTCGAGAGGAGGCCGCGCAGGGTCTTCCGGTCGCCCTTGGCGAAGGCGATCATGATGGCTTCGTAGGCCGACTTGGCGCCCTCGATGAAGGCGCGGGGGTCGAAGCTGGGCTCCGCCTGGATGCAGGCCTCCAGGCCGCGCGCGACCTCGGATCCCGGCTCGGCGATCCCGCGCCAGTCCCGCGGGGCGGCGGCGGGCTGCGGCGCGGCCTGGACCCGGTCGGCGCCGGGCAGGCGAACGACGTTGTCGCCGTCGGAGCGCGCCTGGGGCTCAGTCCGGCTGCGGTCGACCGGCTTGAACGGCGAGCGCTCGGCCCCCGTCTTCTGACCGAGCACCGAGCGCAGACGCCAGATCACGAAGACGGCCAGCGCGAGGAAGATGATCGTCGTAACGTCGAAACTGTCCTGCATCACCGATCCGATGGTGGCCGCGGCGAGACCCTGTGCCCCTTGCTCAGGTCGCGCGCGGTGCGGCGCCGGCTAAGCGCGCAGAGGTCTGGCCGACTCATATCCGACCAACGCGTCGGGAGCGAGCCGGTTGTGTCGGCCGGACGATCGAAACCACGCGTCAATTGCGATCCGGTCGATATGGGTCGTGGGGGCCGCCGGCGCCAGCGCCGCGCCCGCTCGCTTGTCCAGGCCCGGCCCGCGTGTTAGCGGCCCTGCCGTTTGGGCAGTTCCGCGGCGTGATCCAGCCGCTCCCGCCGCGACAACAACCCGCGCCGGCCCTGCCGGTCGATCGAGAAGGATGATCCGCATGGCCGATTCCCCGGCAGCGAACGGCAACGGCGGCGGCATGCCGCAGGGCGATGCGCCGACCATCAACGCCCTGGCGCAGTACACGAAGGACCTCTCCTTCGAGAATCCGAACGCACCGCGCTCGCTCCAGCCCAAGGAGGGTCAGGGGCCGCAGATCAACATCCAGGTGAACGTCAACGCGCAGCAGCTCTCCGAGACCGATTTCGAGGTCGAGCTGAAGCTCGAGGGTGACGCCAAGATCCAGAACGAGGTGCTGTTCGCCTTCGAGGTGACCTATGCCGGCGTCTTCCGGCTTCTCAACATCCCGGCCGACCAGATCCATCCGGCGGTTATGATCGAGTGCCCGCGCCTGCTCTTCCCCTTCGCCCGCCAGATCGTGGCCGAGGCGGTGCGCAACGGCGGCTTCCCGCCCCTGTACATCGACCCGATCGACTTCGTCGGCCTCTACCGGCAGAAGGTGATGGAGCAGCAGGGCGCCCAGGGCCCGCTCGCCTCCTGAGGCAGGACGAGCCGGCGGCCGCTCAGCGGCCGCCGGGACCGCGATAGGCCGCCGCCAGGGCGCGCAGCGCCTCGGCGGGGCGCCCGGCCAGGCGGCGGGCGCGCAGCACCACGAAGGTGCGCGGCAGTTCCGGCAGCCCGAACCGGCCGCCGACCTCCACGGCACCGGCCGGGGCCGTGCTCGGCGCCAGGGCCGCCACCGCCAGCCCCGCCATCACGGCCGCCCCCACCGCCAGCACGCCGCCGCCGACGAAGACCTCGGTCCAGGGGAGCCCGGCCGCGTCGAGAACCCGCGTCGCCGCGCTCCGGACCGTGCAGGGGCCCGCGAGCCCCGCCAGACGCAGCGTCTCGCCAGGCCGGGGCGCCGGGAAATCCGGTGCGGCGAACCAGCCCAGCCGCTCCTCTGCCAGGACCGCGCCGCCGTGGCCGGCCTCGTCCTCCGTCCGGAAGATCACCGCGTCGTAGCCGCCCTCGCCGGAGGATCCGAACGCGGCCGCGAGGTCGCGCGACGGGACGATCCGCACCTCCGTGATCAGCCCGGCCCGATCCAGGCCCAGGCGCCGCAGCAGCACCGGCAGGTCGGGGCCGGCGACGTGGTCGCTGATCCCGAGGCTGAGCCGGGCGGGCTGCGCCGTCGCCGCGTCGGCCACGGCGCTGTCATGGGCGTCCAGGAGGCGCCGGGCCGCCGGCAGGAACAGGGCGCCCTGGCGCGTCAGGTCCACGTGCCGCGGGGTCCGGTCCAGGAGGCGCGTGCCGAGCCGGTCCTCGAGCCGCTTCAGCCGCAGGCTGATCGCCGCCTGCGAGGTGGCGAGCGCCTCGGCGGCCCGGGTGAAGCTGCCGAGATCGACCACGCGCACGAAGGCCAGGACGCCTTCGAGGTCGAGGGGACGGTCGGCAACCATAACGCACTCTTATCGTAGATATCGATACAGATATGTCGCCGTTATCGATGCGGCGTGCAAGCCTGTGGGCCTCTTCGGGAGTGCCCCATGCTGATCACCCGCTACCGGCATCGTCTGCCGGCCGACTACGCCATGGACAGGATCCGCGCGCGCGTCGCCACCCGCGCACCGGCCTGGGACGCGGTGCCAGGCCTCGTCTTCAAGGCCTTCACGGTCGAGGACCGGGCTCGCGGGGCCGCCGCCAACGCCTACAGCTCTCTCTATCTGTGGCAGGATGCCGGCGCCGCCGCCGCGTTCCTGGCCGGGGCCGGGTTCGGCGCCGTGATCGCGAGCTTCGGCCGGCCGCGCATCGAGACGTGGCTGGCGGTCGCAGCCGCGTTCGGGCCGGGCGACGCCGCGGGCGCCCTCTCGGAGGAGACGCGTCTCGTCGGGCCCGCGGAGGATCTCTCCGCCCTGCGCGACGACGAGCGGGGACGCGGGCACGACATCGCGGCCGGGCGCGACGTCCTCGCCACCGTGGCCGGGCTCGATCCCGACGGATGGCGCCTCACCCGCTTCACCCTCCGCGCCGAGCCGGCCGCCGGGCTGTCCGGAACCGCGATCGCCCACCTCGCCGCGCCGGGCCTCGCCGCGGCGCGCGGCCGCTGATCTCGGACCGATCGAGGAGTGAGACCATGCCTCTGACCCGCATCTCCCTGCGTGCCGGGACGACCGAATCCTACAGGGCCGCCCTCGTCGCGGGTGTCTACGACGCCATGCGCGAGACCTTCGCGGTACCGGAGGGCGACCTGTTCGCCCTGGTGCACCAGCACGACGCGTCGGACTTCGTCTACGGTCCCGACTATCTCGGGATCCGGCGCAGCGACCGCCTCGTGATCGTCCAGATCACCGCCAACGCGACGCGCGGCACCGCGCAGAAGCGCGCCCTCTACGCCGCCGTGACCCGCAACCTCGCCCGCGATCCCGGCGTGGCGCCGGGGGACGTCTTCATCAACCTCGTCGAGGTCAACCCGGAGAACTGGTCGTTCGGGGAGGGACTGATGCAGTACGGGCCGCCGGAACCGTGAGGTCGGAGCCGTGAGGCCGGGGCCGCGAGGCCGCCGCGGGCGCGGTGCGGCGATGATGGCGGCGATCCGGGCTTGACCGTTCCGGGGGCGGAGTACAGGTCCGGGGCCCGAAACGGCTCCAGGATCGCATGGCCCCCACCGCAAACCTCGCCCTGATCAACCTGTTCATCGGGGACATCCAGGGCGGCCTCGGACCCTTTCTCGGGACCTGGCTGGCAGAATCGGCCTCGTGGAGCCCTGCGCGGGTCGGGTTCGTCATCACGCTGGTCGGCATCGGCACGCTGTTCCTGAGCGGACCGTTCGGTGCCCTGGTCGACCGGTTCCCGCGCCCGCGCCTGCTGATCGCGCTGGCCTGCGGGGCGATCCTGGTGGGAACGCTGCTGCTCCTGCCGGCCCGCAGCTTCCCGGCGGTGCTGTGCGCGCAGCTGTTCGCGGCGGCCGGCGGCACCCTGCTGCTGCCGGCCGTCGCGGCGCTGACCCTGGGTATCGTCGGCAAGGACCGGTTCCCTGCGCAGCAGGGGCGTAACCAGGCCTTCAATCACATCGGTATCCTGATCGCGGCGGGCGCCATCAGCCTTGGCACCGGCTATTTCGGCCCGGCGATCGCCTTCTGGGTGCTCGGCGGCATGGCGCTGGCGGCGATCGCCGCGACGGCGACGATGCCGGCCAAGGCGTGGAGCCGCCGCCGCGCCGTCGGCTGGAAGGAGGACGACTCGGACGAGCCGGAGCGCAGCGGCCTCCGCCAGGTCCTGGGGAACCGTCGCCTGCTGGTGCTGACCGTGGCGCTGACCCTGTTCAATCTTGGGAACGGCGGCATGCTCTCGCTGCTCGGCCAGAAGCTGGTCGCGACCGCGGCCGACGCCACGACCTGGACGGCCCGCTACGTCATGGTGGCCCAGCTGGTGATGGTCCCGGTGGCGCTGTTCGCCGGATCGCTCGCCGACAAGCGCGGGCGCCGCCAGCTGCTGATGGTCGCCTTCGCGGTCCTGCCGGTGCGGGCACTCCTGTCCGGCCTGATCGACGATCCGGTCTGGCTGATCGCCGCCGAGGTGCTGGACGGCGTCGCCTCCGGCATCGTCGGGGTGGCGGTGCCGGTCATCGTCGCTGACCTGACCTGGGGCTCCGGCCGGACCCAGACGGCCATCGGCAGCGTCAACGCCGTGCAGGGCGTCGGCGGCGCGCTGTCGGGCTGGTACGGCGGCCTGTCCTACGGCCTGTTCGGCTGGACCGGCGCCTTCCTGGCCCTCGGCCTGCCGGCGCTCGTCGCCCTCGCGCTGGTAATCTGGCTCGACGCGACGCCCGAGCCCGGCCGGCGCAGCCGCCGGCGGGAGCGGCGCAGCACCGCCGCTCAGGGAGCCTGAGCCGGCCGCGCGATCGGGACCCCGCGTCGACCCGCTATAGGACCCGATCGGGGCCGCCCCCGCGCGTTGCGGTGCCGCCGGACGCGGGGCCCTCTGAAACGCGAAAACCCGGCCTCGGGGCCGGGCTTCGCGTCGGTGTCGCTACCGTGTGGGCTCAGCCGATATGCGGGCTGCCGGTGGCGGCGGGGAAGCGGTCGGCCAGGGCGCGGCGCAGCTTCTCCAGGGCCCGGTTCTCGATCTGGCGGACGCGCTCCTTGGAGATGCCGAGCCTCTGGCCCAGGGCTTCCAGGGTCGCCTGATCCTCGGCGAGGCGGCGCTCGCGCAGGATGCGCAGCTCGCGCTCCGACAGCACGGTCAGGGCCTGCTGGAGCCAGCTCAACCGACGCTCGCCGTCGACCGTGGCGCTCACGGTCTCATCCGGCAGGTCGGCGCCGTCGACGAGGAAGTCCATCCGCTCCGACGAGGCGTCGCTGTCCTCGCCCACGGGGGCGTTGAGCGACATGTCGGGACCGGAGAGGCGCGCGTCCATCAAGGCGACGTCGTCCCGCGACACGCCGATGGCGCTGGCGATGCGGCGGTGGATCTCGTCGCCGACATGCTCCTCGGTGGATTGCATCAGCCGGGCGCGCAGCCGCCGCAGGTTGAAGAACAGGGCCTTCTGCGCGGAGGACGTGCCGCCGCGCACGATCGACCAGTTGCGCAGGATGTAATCCTGGATCGACGCGCGGATCCACCACGTCGCGTAGGTTGAGAAGCGGACGTCCCGCTCGGGCTCGAACCGGGCCGCGGCCTCCATCAGGCCGACATGCCCTTCCTGGACGAGGTCCGCCATGGGCAGGCCGTAGTGACGAAAACGCCCCGCCAGGGCGATGACGAGGCGCATATGGGCGGAGATCAGACGGTGGAGGGCCCGCTCGTCGCGCTCGTCCTTCCAGCGGACGGCGAGGCCGCGCTCTTCTTCCCGGGCCAGGAAGGGTGCCTCCATGGCAGTCCGTATGAACTGCCGTCGAATTCCCGCGATCTCAGCCATCCGCCTGCCTCTTGTTGTCGAGTGCTGTTGCGGCGTCGAACCGATAGCCCGACGCGCAGGCGCCACCGGGAGGCGACGCCAGGCAACCGACAACGGAAGGCAAAACGCGAAAGTTCCGTCCCGATGCCCCACAATGCGACAACCGGGCGGCCACGAAATCGTGTTCCATCCCGGTCAGATGGGATCCGGCCGCGCGCCGTCCAGCCCGGATGTCCCGAAACGACCGGGCCGGCGCGCCGGTTCGGACCGGTCCGGGCACAAAAAACCCGGCCACAGGGGCCGGGTTCGATGTCGTCCGCGGGGGAAGCGCGCCTCAGGCGGCCTCCTCCTGGATGTCGTCGCCCTCGCTGTCACCGTCGGCCTCGGCCTCGGGCTCCGCCTCGTTCTTCGCCCGGCGGGGCGACTTGGCGAGGCTCTGCTCGATCAGCTTCAGCGCCTCGGTCTCGGTGATGTGGTTCACCGACGAGATCTCGCGCACGATCCGGTCCAGGGCGGCCTCGTAGAGCTGGCGCTCGGAGTAGGACTGCTCCGGCTGAGCCTCGGACCGGAAGAGGTCGCGCACGACCTCGGTGACGGCGAGCAGGTCGCCCGAGTTGATCTTGGCCTCGTATTCCTGCGCGCGGCGCGACCACATGGTGCGCTTGATCCGGGCGCGGCCGGTCAGCAGGTCGAGCGCCTTCTTGACCAGCTCCGGCTCGGCGAGCTTGCGCATGCCCACGCTGTTGGCCTTCGCGGTGGGGACGCGCAGGACCATCTTGTCCTTCTCGAACGATACGACGAACAGCTCAAGCTTGTAGCCGGCGATCTCCTGCTCCTCGATCGCGGTGATGCGACCGACGCCGTGGGCCGGATACACGACAGCCTCGCCGGTCTTGAAGCCCTGCCGGCCTGCGGTCGTCGTCTTCTTGGCTGTGGTCATGCGAGAAGGGCCTCCACTGGCGCGCAGCGTTCGGCGCCGCGCGAAACCGTGTTCTTCCGGGCGGGACACCCGGTCTGCCTCGCCGCTCCCGGACCCGGCGCCGAGCGCACGAATCCGGGCGTTCCCCGGCGCGGCCGTGCGAACGCCTGGCCCGCCCGCCGAAGTCGCCTCCAGCGGTCGAGCGCGTACTACTCCTAACCCACGAAAAGCGAAGGCGTTTCAGCCGGAGGGAGCACGTCAGGCGCGAGCGACGGCAGGCGGATTGTCTACCACAATCCGGCGCGCAGATCAAAGCATCCCTGAAGACGCACGCGCGGACCAAGCGCGGCGTCAAAGAGTTTTACACTGGTGCGGCGGGACAGGAATGACCTGGCCGCGTATCAGGCCCTCGTATGACGCAGCCCCGCCGCGGGGTTCAGCGGCGGCACGGGCCCGACAGATCTTCCCGCAATCTGGGAAGCGGGCCGCGGGCCGGCGTCAGAACCTGCGGGGCCGGCGCGGGGTCAGTCGCCCGAGCCGGGGTTGGGCGAGAAATGCGCCTCGAGCTTCCCGCTCTTGCCGTCCCAATCCTTGGCGTCGGCCGGGGCTTCCTTCTTCTGCGTGATGTTGGGCCAGGACTTGGCGTAGTCGGCGTTCAGCTTCAGCCACGTGTCGAGATTCGACTCGGTGTCGGGCTTGATCGCCTCGGCGGGGCATTCCGGCTCGCAGACGCCGCAATCGATGCACTCGTCCGGATGGATGACGAGCATGTTCTCGCCTTCGTAGAAGCAGTCCACCGGACAGACCTCGACGCAGTCCGTGTACTTGCACTTGATGCAATTGTCGGTGACGACGTAGGTCATCGGATGTCTTCGTCCTAAAACTCGACTTGGCCCGGGCGGAGCCTGGAGACGGCCCGCGCGCCCGGAGGGTGCTGCGAGGGGAACGCCGGTGAGACCCGACACGGGGACGGATCTCGGAGGCCCACGGCTCTAGACGCTGCCTCCCGGACTGACAAGCGTGCGGGCGCCGCAAGGGTTCGCATCGGGTCGCTCGCGCGGCCGCTGTGGCGCGACCTCATCACTCGGAAGGCCCGTCCGGCCCGTCCTCGACCGACAGGGCACCGCCAGAGAGGTCGTCGTAGAGCAGCCGCGCCTCCGGCGCCGGGCCGCGACGCAGGCCGAGACCGAGGACCCGCACGGCCAGGGTCGCGTGGGGCGCCGCCACCGTGACCACGTCACCGATGCCGATGGCCTTCGCGGGGTTCTCGACCCGGCTGCCGTTCACCCGCACGAAGCCGTCGGAGGCCAGCCGCGCCGCGAGCGACCGGGTCCGCGCGAAGCGCGCGAACCACAGCCACTTGTCGAGGCGCTGCCGGTCCTCGCGCATCCGCCGCGGATCAGCGCTTCCCGCCGTCGCCGGCCTCGAGCTGCGCCTTCAGGGCCGCGAGCTTGGCGAAGGGCGAGTCCGGATCGGGCGCCCGCTCGCGCCGCGGCGGCCGCTGGTCGGGCCGCGGGCCGGAATGGCGCTGCTCGGCGCCGCGCTGGTCGTCGCGGCGTTCCGGACGGCCGCCCTCGAAGCGGTCGCGGCGCGGGCCGCGGTCCCGGCCGGGGCGCGGGCCACCGTCGCCCTCGGCCCGGCGCTGCTCCGGCCGGCCACCGTCGGGACGCCCCTGTCCCGAATGCTGGCCCTGCTGGCCGCCGTCGCGCCCCCGACCGGCCCCGCGGGGACGGTTCTGCGGGCGCTGGTGGGCCGGGCGCTGGTGGCGCTGCAGGCGCCAAACCTCGATCTGTGGGATCTCGGCTGCGCCCTCGCCCTCGGCACCAACGGCCTCGGCCGTCTCGGCCGCGTCAGGCTCCGCCTCGGCGGCCGCGTCGGGCGCGGTCTCCTCGGCGATGGCTTCGGCCGCCGGCGCGGCGTCCGCCTCGGCCGGCTGCTCCGCCTCGGCGTGGGGCGACTCGGTCGCAGATGTCTCGGTCGCTAGCGCCTCGGTGGCCGCGTCGACCGGCGTGCCGGCCAACTCGTCCGCAGTCTCGCCCTCGGCGGGCTCCGCCTCGGGGGCGGCCGGGGCTTCCTCGGCCGCGTCAGCGTGATCGGCGGTGGTCTCGACACCCTCGGCGGCCGGGGCCTCGTCGCCGACCGGCTCGGCGGCATCAGCCTGCGCGGCGACAGCCTCCTCGGAGGAAGCCTCGGCGGCGGTCGGCGCCGCCGGCGCGGTGGCGGCAGCGGGGACGAGCGGCACCGTGATGGCCGGGCCGGGGCGCGCCTCGGAATTGTAGCCGAGCGACTTCAGGATCGAGGCGAAATCCTCGCCCGAGCAGCCGACCAGCGAGGTCATGCCGACGGTGGCCACGAAGCCGTCGCCGTCGGCGGTGCCGTCCGGCGGGGCGCCCGGGGTGGTGCCGGGTCGGTAGGCGATCGCCGGGCGGATCAGGTCGGCGAGCCGCTCCAGGATGTCGACCCGCACCGCCCGCTCGCCGCTGACCCGGAAGCCGGCCGCGCGGTAGAGGCCCTTGGCGATCTCGCGGTCGACCTTGATCGAGGTGCGGCCGGAGCCGGCGAGATGCGCGATCTCGTCGAGGCCGCGCTGGTCGAGGCCGCCGTTGCGCAGGGCCCAGAGCTGGGCCGCGAGCGTGCGGGGCGCCGGCTTCAGCAGCGCCGGCAGGAAGATGTGGTAGGCGCCGAACCGGACGCCGTGGCGGCGGAGGGCGCCGCGGCCCTCCTGATCGAGGCTGCGCATCTCGTGCGCCACCTTCGAGCGCTCCAGCACGCCGAGCGCCTCGACGACTTGGTAGCCGATTCCCTTGGCGAGGCCGGTGAGGTCTGCCGCGGTCTCGATCTCCATCAGCGGCCCGAGCAGCCGCACGATGTAGGCCTTCAACCACGCGTCGAGGCGCGCCTCGACCTTCTCGCGATGCGCGCCGGTCAGGCTGTCGTCCGCCAGCAGACGGATCTGCGGGGCGAACAGCTTCTCGCCGGGGGTGAGCTTGGCGACGGGCGCGCCGGTCCAGCGGATCGTGCCGTCGTGCGAGAGCACGAGGGTCGAATCGGCCGTTGCCGAAAACCGCTCGGCCCGGGACTCGATCTCCCCGGCGAGCGCCTTCTCGGCGGCGCTCCTCAGGGTTTTGGCCTCGTGCCCCTCGGCGTTGGCATCGGGAACGAACAGGAATCCGTGAAGGTGGCCGACATGCTGACCCTCGACGGTGACGTCACCGTCGGCGGTGATCTGGGCTTCGAGCATCGTGTTCTCTCTCAGGCGCCGCATCAGGACGCTTGTGCGCCGGTCGACGAAGCGGCTCGCGAGGCGTTCGTGCAGGGCGTCGGACAGCCTGTCCTCTACCCGACGCGTCTCGCCCTGCCAATGTTCTGGGTCGCGCAGCCAGTCGGGACGGTTCGCCACGAAGGTCCAGGTGCGTCCCTGGGCAATCCGGCGGGACAGCGTGTCGATGTCGCCGTCGGTCCGGTCGATCATCGCGACCTGCTCGGCGAACCACGTGTCGGGGATGCGGCCCGCCATGCCCTTCATGAGGAACCGGTAGAGCTGCGCCACGAGATCGGCGTGCACCTGCGGGTGGACCTTGCGGTAATCCGGCACGCCGCAGACGTCCCACAGGCGGCGCACCGTGGCGGCGCTCCGCGCCATGTCGCGGATGTCGTCCTCCTTCATGAGGATCTCGAGGGCCTGCTGGTCCTCCCCCATGGGCGCGCGCGTCAGGCCCGATTCGCGCGGGTGCTCGTCGAGGCTCGCCTGCAGGCCCTCCAGGCTGCCGAAGCTGAGATCCGGATTGCGCCACTGCAGGATGCGCAGGGGATCGAAGTCGTGGCTCTCCAGCCGCTCCACCAGCTCGGCCTCGAAGGGCGGGCAGCGTCCGGTCGAGCCGAAGGTACCGTCCGCGAGGTGGCGGCCGGCGCGCCCCGCGATCTGGCCCATCTCGGCGGGGGTGAGCTTGCGGAAGCGGGTGCCGTCGTACTTCCAGTTGGCCGCGAACGCGACGTGATCGACGTCGAGGTTGAGGCCCATCCCGACCGCGTCGGTGGCCACGAGGTAGTCGACGTCGCCCGCCTGATACATCTCGACCTGGGCGTTGCGGGTCCGCGGCGACAGCGCGCCCAGCACCACCGCGGCGCCCCCGCGCTGGCGGCGGATCAGCTCGGCGATCGCGTAGACCTCCTCGGCCGAGAAGGCGACGATGGCGGTGCGCCGCGGCAGGCGCGACAGCCGCTTCTCCCCCGCGAAGGTGAGTTGCGAGAGCCGCGGCCGGGTCGTCGTGTGGACGTTGGGAATGAGGTCCTGGACCAGCGGCAGCATGGTCGAGGAACCGATCAGCAGGGTCTCCTCCCGGCCGCGCACGTAGAGCAGGCGGTCGGTGAAGACGTGGCCGCGATCCATGTCGGCGGCGAGTTGGATCTCGTCGATGGCGACGTACGCCACGTCGAGGTCACGCGGCATCGCCTCGATGGTGCAGATCCAGTAGCGCGGCCGGTCCGGCTTGATCTTCTCCTCGCCGGTGACGAGGGCGACCTTCTCGGGGCCCACCTTCGCGACGACGCGCAGGTAGACCTCGCGGGCGAGCAGCCGCAGGGGCAGCCCGATCATGCCGGTCGGGTGGGCGAGCATCCGCTCGATGGCGAGATGCGTCTTGCCGGTGTTGGTCGGCCCGAGGACCGCGGTGACGCCGCGGGCGCGGGCCTCGCGGGACAGCGAGCGGCTGGGCGTGGGGCGGAGCAGCGCGTCGATGGTCGGCGGTTCCTTCGAGCGGGAAGGCCGTCGCGGCGCCGTCGCGGCGCTGGCGGGGAGGCGGGTTCGACCGGCCGACCGCGTCAGGGACGCTAGGGCCGGTACGGTCCTCCCCCATATGGGATGCCGCCGCCGCCAGGTCCAATCTGCGGCGTGATCATCGGGTAGACGTCGATCTGCGTCGTCGGCGTGCCCGGCTGCGGCGCGAGGTCGGCGCAGAGCGTGTCGGGGGTCGCGACGAGGGGGCCGCGGCGGGGCGGCCTGTTCTCGACGACCTCGGCCGACGAGAAGGCGTCACCGCCGCACCCCGGATCGGCGGACCCGGCACTGAGGGACTGCGCCGCGGCCGGCCCCGCGAGCGCGGCCAGGGCGAGGGCGAGGGCGAGGGCGATTCGGAGGGCAGGCGAGCACATCCGGGCATTATCGCCGGGAACGTGAAGATTCCCTCCACCCGCGCGGCCGCGGTCCCCGCCGCGAGGGTTCCCACCGGCCCGGCGCCTCCCTGGGTCATCTCGCAGCACGCGCGCGGATGGCGCGGGCCGCGTCGAGCCCGGCTGCGACCGGTACGTCGATCAGTCGACGCCCTCGACGAGCACCACCTCGCCGATGCCCGCGGGCCGGCGCTTGGCTACGGCAGCCTGGTACTCGGGCGAGAAGTAGTAGGTGCGCGCCGCCTCGTAGGACTCGAATTCCAGCACGACGTTGCGCGGACGGCCCTCGCCCTCCAGCGCCTCGCAGCGGCCGCCGCGCACCAGCGGCTTGCAGCCGTACTTGCGCATCGCCTCGGAGGCCATGGCGGCGTAGTCCTTGTAGGTGTCCGGGTCGGTGACCGTCATCCGGACGATGATGTAGCCCTTGGGCACTGCTGACCTCCCCGCGCGGCTGCCGCGCCGCGCCGAGGTGCCGGGAAACCGGCCGCCGGTCAAACGCTCCCTGACGCGCCGCTACTGCCCGGACAGGCTCGCCTGCGCGACACTGTTGCCGGCGGCGCCGGCCGTGCCGGTGGTCGTCGGCGTGCCGCTCTGGCTCCAGCGTGTGGCCTCGATGATGTTGGTGCCGATCGTGGTGAGCACCGAGATGCGCAGCGGAATCAGGACGCGCGTCCCCTCGACGGGGGCGAGCCAGACCGACATCTCGCGGTTCTCCTCCATGAACTTGACGCCCGGCCGGTCCGGCCGGTGGCCGGCGACCGCTTGGTAGCGGGCGTTGCATACGAGGACTTGCCCCGCAAAGCCGGGCTTCTGCACCGGGCGGGTCTCGGCGTAGCTCAGCACCACGTTGAAGCGGGTGGCGCCGTCGAAGACCGGCAGGGTCCGGTTGCAGTTCTCCGGGTCGAGCGGCTCGCCGCGCCCCTGGGTCGGCATCAGCAGCGCGCTCACCGGGTCGATGATGCCGCGCTTGTTGGCCGGGGTGACCGGCACGCGGTCCTGCATGTCGACGAGCGGCGGCGTGATCTCGGCCTGGACGACGTTGCCGCGCGCCAGGGCCATGCGCACCGCGATGCCGGAACTCGCCGTCTGGGTCGCGATGGCGAAGGCGCCGGGCTGCGGCGCGGCCGAGAAGCTTCCCGAGGCCCGGGCGGAGCCCTTGCCGCCGGTGATCGCGCCGACGAGGCCGGTGAGCACGGCCGACACGTCCATCATGTAGCGGTCGCGGTCGAAGGAGCCGGCCAGGCGGGCCGTGCCGATCGGGAGACCGGCGAGGTTGATGCCGTAATCGACCGCCACGGTCGCGGCGGCGGGCGCGGCCCGCTTGGCCCGCGACGTCCGCGCGCCGGCATCGGTCGGGGCCGCGAGGACCGCGACCGCGAGGAGGCTGCCCGCGAGGCGCCCGGCAGCGTGCTTCTTCGACGGCTTGATCATTCGACGGATTGGCGTGGCGCTCATGATCCGGATCGCATCCCAGGGCGGGCGGGCCAAGACACTCGCTCGAACGCACCCTCTCGAACACACCCGCTCGCCGACGTCCTCTGCGACGCACGGAGCGGGGAGAGGCGCCTTCCTGCAGGTGGAAGAAGGCTATATCCCGGCATCGTGGTTAACAGACCGTTGGTCGTCCGGCGCGATGCTGAACCCCGCCGGCACCTTGACGCACCGCGCCTTCGTCGCCTATAGGCTCGCGCCTTCAACAGGACTCCGCCGGACCTGGAACACGCAATGGGCGCCGCCCGCTGCGACGATGATCGCGCCGGCCGCGATCGGGTCTTCACCGGGCGGAACGAGACGGGATCGTTTTTTATCATGGCGCGCCGCTGCGAACTCACCGGCAAGGCCGTTCAGGTCGGCCACCTCGTGAGCCACTCGAACCGCAAGACCAAGTGCCGGTTCCTGCCGAACCTGTGCAACGTCACCCTCCAGTCCGACGCGCTGGGCAAGCGCGTCCGCCTGCGGGTCACGGCGCACGCCCTGCGCTCGGTGGAGCACCGCGGCGGCCTCGACGCCTTCCTGATCAAGGCCGGCGAGGGTGACCTGTCGCAGACTGCCCGCCTCCTGAAGCGCGAGATCCATAAGAAGCTCGCCGAGACCCCGGCCGCCGCGGCCTGAGTCGTCGGGCTTCACGCCCCTATCGGACGGTTTGAACCGCCGTGGCCGTCGAGGCCGCGGCGGTTTCCGCTTGTTTGCGGCTGGCATGCCACTCCAAGCAATCCAGAGCTCGGCCGCAGGCTGCCGTCAATGTCCGGCCGATGCCCCTGCGCCGTCTTTGCGAGCGGAGCGAAGCAATCCAGGCGGCGCCACGTGGACAAGCCCCGCGCCGCCCTAGGTCACTTCGCTGCGCTCGTGATGACGGAGGGGGCTTCGCCGTCCAAGTTGCGAACACGAACCGTGTCGAGGTTCGGTCCGGATCTGCCAGCTTCCTCGACGCGGATCGTCTGTTGCGCGCGGCAGCGCGGGGCGTGATTACCGCCGCCCGCCCGCTGCGCGCAGCATCCGCCCCGTCGGCGCCGCGCCGTCCTCCTCGAACAGCTCGGCGAGCTTCTCGGTCATCGCCCCGCCGAGCTCCTCAGCGTCGATGATCGTCACGGCGCGGCGATAGTACCGGGTCACGTCGTGGCCGATGCCGATGGCCAGCAGTTCCACCGGCGAGCGCGTCTCGATCTCCTCGATCATCCAGCGCAGGTGCCGCTCCAGGTAGTTGCCCGCATTCACCGACAGGGTCGAATCGTCCACCGGCGCGCCGTCGGAGATCACCATCAGGATCTTGCGCTGCTCCGGCCGCCCAAGCAGGCGCTTGTGCGCCCAGTCCAGGGCCTCGCCGTCGATGTTCTCCTTGAGCAGCCCCTCGCGCATCATCAGCCCGAGGTTCTTCCGCGCGCGCCGCCAGGGCGCGTCGGCCGACTTGTAGACGATGTGGCGCAGGTCGTTCAGGCGGCCGGGATTCGGCGGCTTGCCGGCGGCGAGCCACGCCTCGCGGCTCTGGCCGCCCTTCCAGGCACGGGTGGTGAAGCCCAGGATCTCCACCTTCACGCCGCAGCGCTCCAGCGTCCGCGCCAGGATGTCGGCGCAGGTCGCCGCCACGGTGATCGGCCGGCCGCGCATCGAGCCCGAATTGTCGAGGAGCAGCGTGACCACCGTGTCGCGGAAATTGGTGTCCTTCTCCTGCTTGAAGGAGAGCGGCTGGTACGGGTCGATGACCACGCGCACGAGCCGCGCCGGGTCGAGCTGACCCTCCTCCAGATCGAACTCCCAGGCGCGGTTCTGCTGGGCGAGAAGGCGGCGCTGGAGCCGGTTGGCGAGGCGGCCGACCACGCCCTGCAGGTGCGAGAGCTGCTTGTCGAGGTAGGAGCGCAGGCGCGACAGCTCGTCGGCGTCGCACAGCTCCTCGGCGTGGATGACCTCGTCGAACCGCGGATTGAACACCTTGTACTCGGGCCCGCGCGCCTCGTTGCCCTGCCGCTGCGGCGGGCGAGAGGCCTCCGAGGCCTCCTCCGACTCCGCGTCCTCGGCCTCCTCGGGCAACTCACCGGACGGTGCGTCGGCGGATTCCTGGGCGCCCTCCTCGATCTCGTCGGAGGCCTCCTCGGAGGTCTCGATCTCGGCGCGCTCGCCCTGGCTCTTCTCCTCCGAATCGCCCTCGCTGGGGTTCTGCTCGTCGTCCTGGGCGTCGTTCTCGTCGTCGTTCTCGTCGTCCTCCGCGTCGAACGGCGTCTCGTCCGACATGTCGAGGGAGGTGAGGAGGTCGCGCACCGAGCGGGCGAACTTGCGCTGATCCTCGATCGAGCCGAGCAGCCCGTCGAGGTTCGGGCCGGCCTTGGCCTCGATATGCTCGCGCCACAGCTCGACGATCTTGGTGGCGGCCTCGGGCGGCTTCTGGCCGGTCAGGCGCTCGCGCACCATCAGGGCGACGGCATCCTCCATCGGAGCGTCGGCCCGGTCGGTGATGGACTCGTACTTGCCGCCGCGATGGTAGCGGTCCTCCAGCATCGCCGAGATGTTGCTGGCCACGCCCGCCATCCGGCGCGACCCGATCGCCTCGACCCGGGCCTGCTCGACCGCGTCGTACACGGCGCGCGCGGGTGCGTTCTCGGGGGCGAGACGGCGGTGGACGGCCACGTCGTGGCAGCCCAGCCGCAGCGCCATGGCGTCGGCATTGCCGCGCAGCACCGCGACGTCCTGCGCCGAGAGCTTGCGCGGGGGTTCGGGGAGGCGGGCCTTGTCGCCGGTGAGCGCCGGCCGGTCGGTCGCGTAGGTGACCTCGACCTCGGAGCGCCGGGCGATGGCGCGCAGGCACCCGGCCACCGAGCGCTTCAGGGGCTCGGCCACAGGTTCGCGGCGCTCGCCGGGCTTGCGGTTGGAGATGGACATCAGCGCTACCGGTCGTCCTCGAACGCGAAGGGGCGGTTCAGGATCTCGTCCCAGCTGTAGGGACAGTCCGCGGGCAGGGTTTCGGGCGATCGCTTCATCTCGCGAGCGGCTCGGATCCGACCGACCCGGTAGCCTTCGCTGGCGGCTTCGGCGATTCGCGGCTTGAGACCTGGATTTTTGCGCACCTGCCTGTCGATCCGCACGCGCTGTTCCGCAATCGTCAGCGACCCGCTTCGGCTGCGCCGCTCGGGCTGGTGATCCCATTTGAGGGCGTGGGCGAGAAGCACCTCGATCGCGCTCTCGAGCTTATCGTACTGCTCCGAACCCACGTCGCTCAGCTCCTCGGCGATGTTGTCGAGGTCGAGCGCGTCCACCCGGCCGGCGCGGAGCAGTGCCACCTGCTCCTGAACCCAGGTGTAGAGATCGTCCGCGTGGCGGGTCCGTCCCCGCGCGTGCGCAGTCGCCGGGGCGTCCTCGCGCGTCGGGGCCGTATGCGCCATCGCGTCCTCCATGCGGGTCAGCTCAGCGCGACGTTCACCGCGCTCTCGGGCAGCTCCTTGCCGAAGGCGCGCTGGTAGAACTCGGCCACCAGCGTCCGCTCCAGCTCGTCGCACTTGTTGAGGAACGTCACCCGGAAGGCGAAGCCGATATCCTTGAAGATGTCGGCGTTCTCGGCCCAGGTGATCACCGTGCGCGGACTCATGACGGTGGAGAGGTCGCCGTTCATGAAGGCGTTGCGGGTGAGATCCGCCACGCGCACCATCCGGTTGACGATGTCGCGGCCCTGGTCGCCCCGGTAATGCGTCGCCTTCGAGAGCACGATGTCGACCTCGCGGTCGTGTGGCAGGTAGTTCAGCGTGGTGACGATCGACCAGCGGTCCATCTGGCCCTGATTGATCTGCTGCGTGCCGTGATAGAGGCCCGACGTGTCGCCGAGGCCCACCGTGTTGGCGGTGGCGAACAGCCGGAAGGCCGGGTGCGGGCGGATCACGCGCTTCTGGTCGAGGAGCGTCAGCCGGCCCGAGAGCTCCAGCACGCGCTGGATCACGAACATCACGTCCGGGCGGCCGGCGTCGTACTCGTCGAACACGAGCGCGACGTTGTTCTGCAGCGCCCAGGGCAGGATCCCGTCCTGGAAGGCGGTGACCTGCTTGCCGTCCTGCAGGACGATGGCGTCCTTGCCGACGAGGTCGATGCGCGAGACGTGGCTGTCGAGGTTGATCCGGATGCACGGCCAGTTCAGCCGGGCGGCGACCTGCTCGATATGGGTCGACTTGCCGGTGCCGTGATAGCCGGTGACCATCACGCGGCGGTTGCGGGCGAAGCCGGCCAGGATCGCGAGCGTCGTCTCCCGGTCGAAGATGTAGTCCGGGTCGACATCCGGCACGTGCTCCTCGGGCTCGGCGAAGGCCGGCACCTTGAGGTCGAGGTCGATGCCGAAGACATCGCGGACGGAGACGGTGCGGTCGGGCAGCGCGGCGGGCGTAGCGTCAGAGAGCATTCGGAACCTCGTGAGGCGCGGGCGCTCCACTCCCAAACAGTGAAGCATCCGCGCGGAAGGACGTCGAGCCGGGCCTCCGCGGCGGGGCGGAGCCATCCTTAGACGGCGGCGCGCTCGCGCGCCACCGACCGGCATGGATCCCATATAGGGCCGCTCCGCGCGGTTTGCCCTATCCTGGGTGCGAACCGGCGTGCATCGTTCGTGCCGCTCAGCAGAGACCGGCCGCGCGGAGCACGTCGTGGGCGCGGATGATGTCGCGCAGGCGCTCCTCGAAGGAGCGGTCGCCGCCGTTGGCGTCCGGGTGGAAGCGCTTCACCAGCACCTTGTACTGCGCCTTGATAGCGGCCGTATCCGCGCCCTCCTCGAGGCCCATCACGTCGAGGGCGCGGCGCACCGCCGCCGAGTGCTTGGGCTTGCGCGGCTCCTCGGGCTGGCGGGCGCGCCGGCGCGCGTCGCCGACGCCCTCGCCGCGCAGGATGCCGAGCGGATCGACGTAGGCCCAGTCCCGAACCGGCTCGTCCGCCGGCTTGGCCTCGCCGGTCCGGTTCACGCCCATCGCCCAGGTTGGGCGATGACCGATGATCGCGTCCTTCTGGTAGGCCTGAACGGCGGCGTCGTTCATGCCATCGAAGTAATTGTAGGTGGCGTTGTAGGCGCGAACATGGTCGATGCAGAAGCGCCAGTACTGGCCCTCCGCCTTCCGCCCCTTCGGCGCCCGGTACAGGCCCGGATGGGTGCAGCCGGGGCTCTCGCAGCCGGCTTCCGCGGCGGGCTTCGGCTCGTCGCAGGTCGGCTTGATCCGGATGCTGTCGAACAGGCGCGAGTTGAGATCCATGACGGGCCGATTATGAGGGGGCGGACCTGAGACACAAGGGCACCGGGCCTGATGACGCATGCGCGGGATCGGGCTTGACGGCGCCCACGGACACGACGCGAGGGCACGATGACGGACGGTGCGGGCGCGGGCGGCACCCTGCGGGACTGGATGGAGGCGCGGCTGCGGGAGCAACTCGCGCCGGCGCGGCTCGACGTGATCGACGAGTCGCATCTGCATGCCGGCCACGCCGGAGCGCGGCCGGGGGGCGAGACCCATTACCGGCTCGACATCGTCGCGTCGGCGTTCGAGGGCAAGAGCCGCGTCGAGCGGCACCGCTTGGTGAACGCGCTGCTCGACGACGCGTTCAAGCGGGGTTTGCACGCCCTCGCGCTCCGCGCCCGCACGCCGGCCGAGGCGGCCTGAATCGGGCCCCCCCCTGGGGACGCGGGCGGGATCGCGCCGACGGGGTACGGGACGGGAGGCACGGGACAGATATGGTGACGGAGCCGCCGATCCGCATCCGCCCGCTCGCGGGCTGCGCACCCGACGCGGGGGCGCGGCGCGCCGTCGGCGCGCAGCCGGGGAGGGCGCCATGGCTCTGCGGGTGACGCCGCGCATCGCCATCGACGAGGACGAGATCGAGCTGTCCTTCATGCGCGCCTCGGGCGCCGGCGGACAGAACGTCAACAAGGTCGAGACCGCGGTCCAGCTGCGCTGGGCGGCGCTGGCCTCGCCCGCCCTCGACGAGCGGGTGCGGGCCAATCTGGTGCGGCTCGCCGGGCGGCGGATGACCAAGGACGGCGTTCTCGTCCTCGCCGGGCAGCGGCACCGGACGCAGGAGCGCAACCGGGCCGACGTGCTGCAGCGGCTCGTCGATCTGGTGGCGGAGGCGGCCAAGCCGCCGCCGCCGATCCGCCGGCCCACGAAGCCGACCCGGGGCTCGCAGGAGCGGCGCATTGGCGCGAAGAAGAGCCGCGCCGCGATCAAGCAGGGCCGGGGCAGCGTCCGGGATTCGGACGGCTGACCCCGATCCCGCCGCCGCGGCCGGGTCTCAGTGGATCGCGTCGATGACCTCGGCCTTCGGGCTGGCGTCGGGCGCCGGGGAGGAGCCCGCCACCAGGGTGCTGCCCGGCTTGGCGATGGTCAGGACGATCGCGATCATCGCCAGGATGGCGGCCAGCGCCGCCGGGAAGAGGAAGGCCGATTCGCCGTAGCGCATGTCGAGCAGGCCGCCGACGACGGCGCCGGTGCTGAGCCCGGCCCAGAGCGGCGCCTGGATCCAGAAGGACGGCGCCACCGTGCCGAGCAGCAGGTTGGCGCAGCCCGTGCCGAAACGCACCACGGCGCCCGTGACGTAGGTGAGCGCCAGGGAGCGGCCGCCCTCGTCCTGCAGCGTCGCGTTCTGGAGGCCCAGCGCCAGCACGATCGGGTAGGCGTGGAGCGGGTAAGCGAAGGTGCCCCAGGGCATCAGCAGGCCGCCGGCGAGCAGCAGGGCCTGGAGCGTCAGCAGCACGGCGAGGCGCCAGCGCCCGACCCAGGCGGCGATCAGCGTCCCGAGGAAGGCGCCGAAGCAGAACATGCAGATGGTGCTGGCGACGCGGCTGACGTTCTCCCAGTCGGCGTTGGCGACCGCCACGCCGAAGCGGGTCGTGTTGCCCGACATGAACGACATGAAGAGCTGCGAGAATTCCAGGAAGCCGATGGAGTCGGCGCAGCCCGCGAGCGCCGCGAGGGCGATCGCGAAAGGGATGCGGGTTCGCGGATCGGCGGGAAACGACTTGTCGGCCGGTGGCTCAGGTTTCCGCTCCGGTGCTGCACCACCTGTCCGACTTCCGTATTCCGCCATGCTGATCCCCCGATCGAGCCGCCGCGCCTAGTCGCGGTCGACTGACAATGGACGAATAGCGGAGCGGTTTCATGCCGATGTGCGCCGCAACACAACGACGCGCCCCGGCACCGGTCGTCCGCCCTCGCGCCGGACTTCCGCGGGGCGCGCCGTCAGCATCTCCAGGCCGCGAGACGCGGCCGTCGCCGCGAGATGGGCCTCCGCGTGGGCGTAGCGGCCGTCCGCGCCCAGGACGGAGCCGGGACCGTCGTGGGATTGCACCGTGAAGGCACCGAGCCCGCCCGTCCGCAGGACCCGCCCCACCCGCGCCAGGAACGTCGCGAGGTCCGCGACGTAGATCAGGACGTCCGCGGCGAGGCAGAGGTCGGCCGAGGCCTCCGGCAGGTCGGCCAGGGCGGCGCCGATGTCACCCTCGACGAGGCGCTCGTAGAGCGGCCGACCCCGCGCCGTCTTGGCCCGCGCCAGCGCCAGCATCCCGGGGGAGAGGTCGATCCCCGTCAGATGATCGACCCGGTCGCGCACGACCTCGCCCATGAGCCCCGTGCCGCAGCCGAGATCGAGACCGACCGCGAAGCGCTCCGGAACGCACGGCAGGGCGTCGCGGACGAGTTGCGGGCCGACATAGCCGAGGCCGTCCACGAGGTGGCGCTCGAAGCGCGGCGCGTAGCCGTCGAACAGGGCGCGGACATAGGCTGGCGACAGGACCGGGAGGGTGTCGCCGCCGCCCAGGCGGGCGAGGTGCGCGCGCACGCCCAGCCTGTCCTCGGGATCGATGGCGAGGGCGCGGGCATAGGCCTGCGCCGCCGCGTCGCGCAGGGCCGGATCGGGGCCGCCGGCGGCCAGGCCCGCGCGCGCCCGGCCCAGCAGGAGCCAGGCCGGCGCGTAGCGCGGGGCGCGTTCCAAGACCTGCTCGGCGAGATCGGCGGCGCCCGCGTGGTCGCCCTCGGCGAGGCAGGCCTCGGCGTAGCGGTAGCGGCGATCGGCGAGGAGGTCGCCGGAACTGAGCTGCGAGGCCATGCGTCTGCCCGGTCGGGGGCGCCTATATACCGGGGCCACCGGCGGACTCCACCGGCAGCACGGACCCGATGCCGATACGCGCCAGCGATCTCCTCACCCTGACCCGCGAGGGTCTCTACTGCCCCCTCGGGCGCTTCCACGTCGATCCGACCTGGCCCGTGGAGCGCGCGCTGATCACGCACGGGCACGCCGATCACGCCCGCGCGGGCCACGGCCGGGTGCTGGCGACGCCCGAGACCCTGCGGATCATGGCGGTGCGCTACGGCGCGGATTTCTGCCGCCAGCGGCAGGAGGCGCAGCTCGGCGCGGCGCTCCGCGTCGGCGACGTGACCGTGCGCTTCGCCCCGGCCGGCCACGTCCTCGGGTCGGCACAGATCGCCATCGAGCGGGACGGCGTCCGCGTCGTGGTGTCGGGCGACTACAAGCGCGCGCCGGACCCGACGTGCCTGCCCTTCGAGGTCGTGCCCTGCGACGTGTTCATCACCGAGGCGACCTTCGGACTGCCGGTCTTCACCCATCCCGATACGCGGGGCGAGGTCCGCAAGCTCCTCGAATCGGTGAAGCTGTTCCCGGAGCGCGCCCACATCGTGGGCGCCTACGCGCTCGGCAAGGCGCAGCGAGTGATGGCGCTCCTGCGCGAGGAGGGCTGGGACCGCCCGATCCACCTGCACGGCGCCATGGAGAAGCTGACGACGCTCTACAAGGAGGAGGGCGTGCCGCTCGGCGACACGCCCAAGGTCGTGGCCGCCGAGCGGAAGGACCTGCACGGGGCGATCGTGCTCTGCCCGCCCTCGTCGATCCAGGACCTGTGGTCCCGCAAGTTCCCCGACCCGGTGACCTGCTTCGCCTCGGGCTGGATGCGGGTGCGCGCCCGCGCCCGCCAGAAGGGCGTCGAGCTGCCGCTGGTGATCTCCGACCATTCCGACTGGCCGGACCTGTGCCGCACCATCCGCGACACCGGCGCCGGGGAGGTCTGGGTGACGCACGGCCAAGAGGACGCGCTGGTCCACTGGTGCGGGACCCAGGGGATCCGGGCGAAGCCGCTCCACCTGCTCGGCTACGGCGATGACGGCGAGGTCGAGGGGACCTCGGAGGCGGGCTCCGGGGCGGAGGCGGCGGCGTGAACGACTTCGCCCACCTGCTCGACCGCCTCGCCTACGAGCCGCGCCGCAACGCCAAGCTGCGCATGCTCCAGGACTACTTCGCGCGCACGCTCGATCCCGAGCGCGGCTACGCACTCGGTGCCATGACCGGCACGCTGAGCTTCCGCGAGGCCAAGCCGGCCCTGATCCGGGGACTGGTCGAGGAGCGGATCGACCCGGTGCTGTTCCGGCTGTCGCACAATTACGTGGGCGACCTCGCGGAGACGACGGCGCTGATCTGGCCGGGACCGGCGGAGGCGCCGCGGGAACCGGGCCCCGGCCACAACAACCCGCCGCCGCATGTCCCGACCCTGGCCGAGGTCGTGGAAACCCTCGCGACCATCCCCAAGCGCGATCTGCCCCGCCATCTCGCCGACTGGCTCGACGCCCTCGACGAGACCGGGCGCTGGGCGCTCCTGAAGCTGGTCACCGGCAACCTGCGGGTCGGCGTCTCGGCGCGGCTCGCCAAGACGGCGGTCGGTGCGCTGGGCGGCCACGACGCCGACGCCGTCGAGGAGGTCTGGCACGGGCTGACCCCGCCCTTCGAGACCCTGTTCGCCTGGGTCGAGGGCCGGGCCGAGCGGCCCGAGACCCTGAACCCCGCGCCGTTCCGGCCGCCGATGCTGTCGCACCCGATCGAGGAGGAGGCCGACCTCGAGAAGCTGGAGGCCGGGGCGTTCTCGGCCGAGTGGAAGTGGGACGGCATCCGCGTCCAGCTCGTCGGCGGTCTCGACCGGGCCGGCCAGCAGGTCGGGAAGGTCTATTCCCGCACCGGCGAGGACATCACCGGGGCGTTCCCGGACCTCGCCGAAGCCATCACCTTCGCGGGCGCCCTCGACGGCGAGCTGCTGATCCTCCGCGAGCGGCGGGTGCAGAGCTTCAACGTGCTGCAGCAGCGCCTGAACCGGAAGGCCGTGACGGGCAAGCTCCTGGAGGAGTTCCCGGCCCACGTGCGGGCCTACGACCTCCTCACCCTGGAGGGCGACGACCTTCGGGCAGAACCCTTCGCGGAGCGGCGGCGGAAGCTGGAGGCGCTGGTCACGCGCCTCGACCACGCGCGGATCGACATCTCGCCGCTCGTGCCCTTCGCGGACTGGGAGGCCCTAGCGGCCGCCCGGGCGGACCCGGCCTCGGTGGGCGCCGGCGCGGATGCCGACGCCATCGAGGGCGTGATGCTCAAGCGCCTCAACAGCCCCTACCTGCCGGGACGCCCCAAGGGACCCTGGTGGAAGTGGAAGCGCGAGCCGCACATCGTCGACGCCGTGATGATGTATGCCCAGCGCGGGCACGGGAAGCGCTCGTCCTTCTACTCGGACTACACGTTCGGGGTCTGGCGGGAGGCGCCCGAGGGCGGCGACGAACTGGTGCCAGTGGGCAAGGCCTATCACGGCTTCACCGACGCCGAGCTCGCCAAGCTCGACCGCTACGTCCGCAACAACACCACCAAGCGCTTCGGCCCGGTGCGCGAGGTCGCCCACGGCCGCGAGGCCGGGCTCGTCCTCGAGATCGCCTTCGAGGGCGTGCAGCGCTCGACCCGGCACAAGTCGGGTGTGGCCATGCGCTTCCCCCGGGTCAGCCGCATCCGCTGGGACAAGCCGCCCGCGGAGGCCGACCGGATCGACGTGCTGGAACGGATCCTCGCCCGGGGCGAGCGCGAGATCGCGCCGGGCGCGACGCTGATGGAGAAGTCCGCATGAGGCAGGGACACGGACGGGAGGGCAGGATCGGGCCGGTCGAGGCGCTGGCCTCCGGTCCGGTGGAGCGTCACGCCAGCGCGCGCCTCACCGTCGCGACCCCGGGACCGGGCTTCACGGACTTCACCGCCGCGGTGGCCGCGTTCGTGCGCGACAGCGGCGTCCGGGACGGGCTCCTCACGGTGTTCTGCCGGCACACCTCGGCCTCGCTGACCATCCAGGAGAATGCCGATCCCGACGTCCAGACCGACCTGATGACCGCGCTCGACGGCTTCGCGCCGCGCCACGCCGGCTACGTCCACGGCGCCGAGGGGCCGGACGACATGCCGGCCCATATCCGCACCCTGGTCACCGATTCGGCCCTGACCATCCCGCTGGTCGGCGGGGCGCTGGCGCTCGGCACCTGGCAGGGGATCTACCTGATCGAGCACCGCGACCGGCCGCACCGGCGGGAGATCGTGCTGAGCGCCCTCGGGGCGTGACGCGTCCGCCGGCGTCGCGCGGGCGGCGCGGGCCGGCTCAGCAACATGCGGTCACACACCGTCGGTTAACCATAGTGGGTCCTTATCGGCTTCCGTCGGATCGGGGACCGTGCCGCTCCGGCGAACGGAGACCCCGATGGGCCTTTACACCGCGCTCTCGAACTCGATTTCCGGCGCCTCGGCGCAGTCGCTGGCCCTGAACAATATCTCGGGGAACATCGCCAACACCCAGACGGTGGGCTTCAAGTCCACCGAGACGCGGTTCGCCGACATGCTGGCCGAGACCCGGGACGGCACGCAGCTGACCGGCGGCGTGCTGCCGAGCACGCGCAACAGCCTCAACATCCAGGGCACGATGCAGTCGACCGGTGTGGCGACCAACCTCGCGATCTCGGGCAACGGCTACTTCGTCGTCAAGAAGAACACCGGGACGCCGGACAGCCCGGCCTTCGCCGGCGACACCGGCTACACGCGGCGCGGCGACTTCGCTCCGGACGCCAGCGGCTATCTCGCGAACGGCGCGGGCTACTACCTGTTCGCCGGCCCCTCGGCGACGACCCCCGTCCAGGTTCCGACCGGGGCGAGCACCCTGGCGAGCCTCGCGGTCTCGCCCGCCGGCACCCTCACGGGCACGGCCGCGGACGGCAGCACCCTGGCCCTCGGCACGCTGCAGCTGGCGCAGTTCGGCATGCAGGACAACCTCGCCTCGCTCGATGGCGGCACTTACGTGGCCACCGGCCAGTCCGGGACGCCGAGCTACGGCCTCAACGGCGCGACCATCACGGCCGGCTCGGTGGAGCAGTCCAATGCCGGGATCTCGGATCAGTTCTCGAAGATGATCGAGACCCAGCAGGCCTACACGGCCAACACCAAGGTCATGAGCACCACTGACCAGATGCTGCAGGACGCCATCGCGATGTACACCTGAGGCGGCCCCGTCAGAGGAACTTCAGCGGGTCCTTCTCGGGTGGGGGCGGCGCCACGTCGGCGCGGTTCCACCAGCCGCCGCCGAGGGCCACGAACAGCGCGGCGGTGTCGGCGTACTGGGTGGCGCGCGCCGCCGCCGAGGTCACCAGCGCCGAGAGGTAGCCCTGCTGGGCGATCAGCACCTGCGAGGAGGTGATCGCCCCGGCCGTGTACTGCTTGCGGATCAGCGCGAGGCTCTGGTTCGTGGCGCTCACCGCTGCGTCGGCGGCGGCCACGGCCTTCGCGTCGGCCTGGAGCGCGCGCAGCGCGTCCGCGACGTTCTGGAAGGCGGTGATCACCGTCGCCTTGTACTGCGCCTGCGCCTCCGTCAGCGATTCCTCGGCGGCCTGCTGGCGCCGGAACAGGGTGCCCGCATCGAATATCGGCGCCGTCGCCTGCCCGATGATCGTGAAGAACGCCGCGCCCGGATTGGCGATCTGGGCGATCCGCGTGGCGCTGGAGCCGCCCGTGGCGGTCAGGCTGAACTGCGGCAGGCGGTTCGCCACCGCGACGCCGACATTGGCACTCGCCTGCTGCACCAGGGCCTCCGCCGCCTTCACGTCGGGGCGCTGCTGCACGAGCCGCGAGGGCAGGCTCACCGGGAGCCGGGTCGGCAGGCGCAGGGCGGCGAGGTCGAAGGTCTCGGAGACCTCGTCGGAGGGCAGGCGCCCCACCAGGGCGGTCAGCAGGTTGCGCTGCTGGGCGAGCGCCTTCTCCAGCGGCGGCAGGAGCTGCTGTGACAGCGCCAGCGCGGCCTGCTGCTGCACCACGTCGGCCCCGGCGATCTGACCCAGCGAGAGCTGCTTGTTGTAGAGCTGCAGGACCTCGGTCTGCGCCTGGATCACCTTGCGGGTCGCGTCGATCTGCGCGCGCAGGGACGCTTCCTGGATCGCGGCGGCGACGACGTTGGCGGTCAGGCTCAGGTAGGCCGCCTCCAGCTGGAAGCGCTGGTTCTCGGTGGTGGCCTCCAGCGACTCGATCTGCCGGCGATTCCCGCCGAACACGTCGGGATTGTACGAGACCACCGCCTGCGGCGTGGACAGGCTGTAGAGGTACCGGCTCTGATTGTTGAGGGGCGATTGCAGGTCGAGGCCGGGCGCCAGCGCCCCCTGGACCTGCGGCGTCGCGGTCAGGCTCGGGTAGAGGGTGCCCTTCTGGGCCAGCACGTTCTGCTGCGCCACCCGCAGGGAGGCCTGCGCGGCCTCCAGCGTTGGGTTGTTGGCGAGCGCCTGCTCGACGACGCGGTTCAGGGCCTTCGAGTGGAACAGCCTCCACCACTCGCCCGGGATGTCGGCGCCGGACACGAAGCTCTGGTCGGCCGAGCCGCCCTGCCGGGTCCGGATGTTGTCGGCCGCGGAGGGGTTCTGCAGCGGCTCCTTGGTGTAACGGCCGACCGGCGGAGCCTCGGGCGCCACGAAGTTCGGGCCGACCGCGCAGGCCGACAGGCCCAGGGAGGCCGCCAGCCACGCGGTCGCCCGTCCGCACCGTCTCGGCGCAAAGCTCACCATCCCGCCCCCGAAAACCTCACCTCGGTAGAGCGGCGCGACCCGCTGCCAAGTCAATCCGACCATCCCCGGGCGGCGCGCGCGGCGCGGCCGTTGTGGCCCCCCTGCAACGGGCCGCGCGCCGGCCCGCGTGGTCGTGAGCCGGCTCACGCGGCGGCCCGGTGCGCGGGCCGCGCCTGGGCGTCCGGGTTCGGGCGGCGTCGGGAGAACAGTGAGATCAGCACCGGGACGATCACGAGGATCAGGTTCGGCGCCAGGATGATGCCGCCCACCACCACGAGCGCCAGCGGCTTCTGCACCTGCGAGCCGATGCCGGTGGAGACCGCGGCCGGCAGCAGGCCGACGCAGGCCGCCACGCAGGTCATCATCACCGGGCGCATGCGGACCACGGCGGCGTGCCAGACCGCCTCCTGCCGCTTCCAGCCCTCGTCGAGCAGCTGGTTGTAGTAGGCGAGCAGGATCACGCCCTCCATGGTCGAGATCCCGAACAGCGCGATGAAGCCGATCGCCGCCGAGATCGAGAACGGCGTGCCGGTCAGCGCCAGGGCGAAAATGCCGCCGATCATCGCCATCGGGATGACCGACAGGGTCAGCAGCATGTCGGCCACCGATGAGAAGTTGATGTAGAGGAGCAGCGCGATCAGCAGCAGCGTGATCGGCACCACGAGGCTGAGGCGGGCGGCCGCCTCCTTCAGGTTGGTGAACTGGCCGACCCATTCCAGCCGGTAGCCTGGCGGGAGGTCGACCGCGTCGGCGACCTTGCGCTGGGCCTCGAGCACGGCGCTGCCGAGGTCGCGGCCGCGCACCGAGAACTTCACCGGGATGTAGCGCTGCTGGTCCTCGCGGTAGATGAACGAGGCGCCGGAGACGAGGTCGACGTCGGCGATCTCGGAGAGCGGCACCTGGATCACGCCGCCGTTCGGGTTCTGGGCGCCGACCGCGATGTTGCGGATGCCGGCGAGCGAGGAGCGGTACTCCTTGGCGAGCCGCACCCGCATCGGGAAGTGCCGGTCCGAGCCGTACTCGTAGAGGTCGCCCGCGGTCTGGCCGCCGATCGCCGCCTGGATCGTGGTGTTCACGTCGCCGATCGAGAGGCCGTAGCGGGCGGCCTTGTGGCGGTCGACGTCGATCCGCACCGTCGGCTGGCCGAGGGATTCGAACACCGACAGGTCGGTTACGCCCGGGACGGTGGCGAGCGCGGCCTTGACGGCGTTGGCGGTCTTGGTGAGCTGCGCGAGGTCGTTGCCGTAAATCTTGACCGAGTTCTCGCCCTTCACGCCCGAGGCCGCCTCCTGGACGTTGTCCTCGATATACTGCGAGAAGTTGAACTCGATACCGGGGAATTCGGCCTCCAGTTTCTTGCTGAGGTCCTGGATCAGGGTCTCCTTGTCGAGGCCCTTGCGCCACTGATCGATCGGCTTGAGCGGCGCCAGGATCTCGACGTTGAAGAAGCCGGTGGCGTCGGTGCCGTCGTTCGGGCGGCCCTGGTGCGACAGGACGGTGGTGACCTCCGGAACCTCCTGGAAGATCTTGCGCATGCGCTGGACGTAGCCGTTGCCGGCCTCCAGCGAGATCGAGGACGGCATCGTGCCGCGCACGTAGAGGTTGCCCTCCTCGAGACGCGGCAGGAATTCGAGGCCGAGGTTGCGGGCCGTGAGGCCCGAGACCAGCAGCACCGCCAGCATCACGGCGATCGCCAGGACCCGGTTGCGCAGGCCGAAGCGCAGAGCCGCCTCGTGGCCGACGCGCAGCACCCGCACGATCAGGGTGTCGCGCTCCTCGAGCTTCTTCGGCAGCATGAGGGCCGAGAGCGCTGGCGAGACGGTGAAGGTCGCCAGCAGGCCGCCGAGCAGCGCGTACGCGTAGGTCTTGGCCATCGGGCCGAAGATGTGGCCCTCGACGCCGGTCATCGTGAACAGCGGCAGGAAGCCGACGATGATGATCGTCGCCGAGAAGAAGATCGCCCGGTTCACCTCGCGCCCGGCGATCGCGATCGTGCCGAGCCGCCCGGTGAGGCCGTCGGGCGGATCCTCGCCCTTCACGTGATCGGGCTCGGCGATGTGGCGGAAGACGTTCTCCACCATGATCACGGTCGCGTCGACGATCAGGCCGAAATCGATCGCGCCGAGCGACAGCAGGTTGGCCGAGTCGCCGCGCACCACCAGGATCAGGATCGCGAAGCCGAGCGCGAACGGGATCGTGGCCGCCACGATGATCGCGCTCGTGAGCGAGCCGAGGAACAGCCACTGCACCACGAACACCAGCACCACGCCGAAGACGAGGTTGTGCATCACCGTGTGGGTGGTGGTGTGGATCAGGCCCGAGCGGTCGTAGATCCGCTCGATCTTCACGTCGGGCGGCAGGATCGTGGAGCTGTTGATCTTGTCGATCTCGGCCTCGACCCGCTCCAGCGTCGGCAGGCTCTTGCCGCCGCGGGTCATGAGCACGATGCCTTCGACGATGTCGGGCTGGTTGTCGTGCCCGACGATGCCGAGGCGCGGGGCGTTCGACACGCGCACCTCCGCCACGTCTCGCACCAGCACCGGGGTGCCGTTGACGAGGCTGATCATCGTGTCGCGAATGTCGTCCATGTCGCGGATCAGGCCGATGCCGCGCACCACCGCCGATTGCTGCCCGACGTTCAGCGTCTGGCCGCCGACGTTGATCGAGGCGTTGTTCAGCGCGTTGGTCAGCTGCACCAGGGTCAGGCCCTGGGCCTGGAGGCGATTCAGGTCGACCGCGACCTCGTACTCCTTCGCCTTCCCGCCGAAGGCCGTGACGTCGACGACGCCGGGGATCGCCTTGAACCGGCGCTGCAGCACCCAGTCCTGCAGGGTCTTCATGTCCATGGGCGAGTAGCCCGCCGGGCCGACGAGCTTGTAGCGCATGATCTCGCCCACCGGGCTCGTCGGCGAGATCTGCGGCGTGGCGCCGTTGGGCAGCGTCGGGGCCTGCGACAGGCGGTTGAGCACCCGCTGCAGCGCCTGCTCGTACGTGTACTCGTAGTTGAACTGGACCTTCACGTCCGAGAGGCCGAACAGCGAGATCGTCCGGACCACCTGGGCGTTCGGGATGCCGGCGAGCGCCACCTCCAGGGGGATGGTGATGTAGCGCTCGATCTCGTCGGCCGACTGGCCCGGATTCTGGGTGATCACGTCGACGAGCGGCGGGACCGGATCCGGGTAGGCCTCGATGTTGAGCTGCGTGTAGGCGCCGTAGCCGACGCCGAGCATCACGACGAACAGCAGCACCACCAGCACGCGCTGGCGCAGCGAGAAGGCGATCAGGGCGTTCATCGGATCCCCGCTCAGGACGCCTTGTCGCCGGTGGCCGCCCGGTCGATGAACAGGGCCCCGCGCGTGACGACCTGCTCGCCCGCGCTCAGGCCCTGGACGACCTGGGCGTTGTCGCCGTTGATCAGGCCGAGCTTGATGTCGCGCGCCTCCACGGCGCCGTCGGGCCGCGCCACCCAGACGTGGGTGCGGTCGCCCTCGTAAACGATGGCGGCCACCGGCACGCTCGGGCTCGGCTCACCCTTGCCGGTGATGATCGTGTAGGTGGCGAACATCTCCGGGCGCAGCACCCGGTCCGGGTTGTCGACCTCGCTGCGCACCGCGAGGCGCCGCGTCGCCGGGTCGAGGCTGGAGGCCATGTAGTTCACCCGGGCCTTGAACACCCGCGCGCCGAAGCCCGCCACCTTCGCCTCGACCTCCTGGCCGATGCGGATCTTGGGGATTTCGCTCTCGCGGACGTTGGCCACGAGCCAGACCGTCGACAGGTCGCCGATCACGAAGACCGGGTCGCTGGAGGCCGAGAGGTACTGCCCGATGCCGACCTTGCGCTGGACGATCGTGCCGGCGATCGGCGCCCGGATCTGCGTCTCGGCGCTCATCGTGCCGTTCTTCTCGAAGGCGGCGATCTCGGCGTCCGTCTTGCCCAGCAGGCGCAGGCGGCTCCGCACCGCGTCGAGGGCGCCCTCGGCGGTCTTCAGGTCGCTCTGGGCGGCGATGACGTCGTTCTGGGCCGACTGGTAGTCCTTCAGTGCCGTCGCGCGGGCCTGGAACAGCTCCTGCTGGCGCTGCGCGATGGTCTGGTCGAGCTTCAGGAGCGCCTGCTGCTTCTGGAGGTTATTCACGGCCGCCTGATAGTCGTTCTGCGCCTGGACCATGTCGGTGGCCTCGAGCGTCAGCAGCACGTCGCCGGCCTTCACGTCGTCGCCGGCGCGGACCAGGACCTTCGTCACCCGGCCGGCATAGGGCGAGACCACGGGGACGTTGTCGTCCTCGTTGAGGGCGATCCGTCCCTCGGCCGAGCCCTCGGGCCGGAACACGAGGTTGGCGACCGGCAGGATCTCGAAGGCGGCCCGCTGCTCCTTGGAGGGCCGGAACACCCGCTCCACCGGGCCGGCCTTCTCTACGTCGATGCCCGGGTCGGGGTTGCCCGGGGCGAACAGCCCGGTCACGGCCGCGACGAGGTGCGCGGCGGCCTCGCGGGTCCGGTCGGGAAACGCGATGGCGGCGCCCAGGGCGGCCGCGAGCAGGACGGCGGCGATCAGCAGGCCGGGCCACCGGCGCCCGCGCGCGGGGACGGCGACGGCCTCGTCCTGGTCCAGCGGATTTCGGGCGTCCATGCGGATGATCTTCTAGGTCCGGACCGAGAGTCCGGGCTGGGTGACGAGAGTACGATACGTGCCCGGACGACGCCTGCATCAATGCGGTCGCTGGTGCTTTTCTATGGCGCGCCGCGGGAAGATTCGGGCGGTACGGCGTGCCTAGAGCAAAGCTTGTCCGACAGGCAATCGATCCGGCGCCCCGGTCGCGAAACCGTGTGGCCCCGTCTTCCTTTGACGGGATTTGTTACAATATGACAACGCTCGCGGGTCCAGGCCCGCGCGATCCCGCACCCGTCACCGAAGAAGCCGTCATGTCCGATACGAGCAACGCTTCCGCCCCGGCCGCTCCCGGTTCCGCCGCCGGCAAGATCCCGGTCACCGTGCTCACCGGCTACCTCGGCGCGGGCAAGACCACGCTCCTCAACCGGATCCTCACCGAGAACCACGGCAAGCGCTACGCCGTGATCGTCAACGAGTTCGGCGAGATCGGCATCGACAACGACCTCGTCGTCGGCGCGGACGAGGAGGTGTTCGAGATGAACAACGGCTGCGTCTGCTGCACGGTGCGCGGCGACCTGATCCGGATCATGGACGGGCTGGTGAAGCGCCGGGGCAAGTTCGACGCGATCATCGTCGAGACGACCGGCCTCGCCGACCCGGCCCCTGTGGCGCAGACCTTCTTCGTCGACCAGGATGTCGGCGAGGCCGCCCGCCTCGACGCCGTGGTGACGGTGGCCGACGCCAAGTGGCTGTCCGACCGCCTGAAGGACGCGCCGGAGGCGAAGAACCAGATCGCCTTCGCGGACGTGATCCTGCTCAACAAGAGCGACCTCGTCTCCCCGGCCGACCTCGACCGCGTCGAGGCCGAGATCCGCACGATCAACCCGCTGGCCAAGCTCCACCGCACGCAGAACTGCGCCGTGCCCCTCGACGCGGTCCTCGAGCGCAACGCCTTCGACCTCGACCGCATCCTCGACGTCGAGCCCGACTTCCTCGAGGCAGGGCACCACCACCATCACGATTCCGACATCCGCTCGATCTCGGCCAAGATCGAGGGCGCGGTCGACCCGGACAAGTTCATGCCGTGGATCTCGAACCTCACCCAGTCGCAGGGTCCGGACATCCTGCGGTGCAAGGGGATCGTGGCCTTCCCCGACGAGCCGAAGCGCTTCGTCTTCCAGGGCGTGCACATGATCCTCGACGGCGACGTGCAGGGCGACTGGGGCCAGGACGAGGAGCGGGTCTCGCGGGTGGTGTTCATCGGCCGCAACCTCGATCCGGCGGCGATCAAGGAGGGCTTCGAGGCCTGCCGCGCCTGAACGGGCGCCGCCTCCCCGGCGCCCCGCGCCGGGAAGGCGATTCTCAACGTTTCCGTGGCATCACGGACGGCGCGGGCCCGCGTAACCGGCCCGCGGAGCCCGCGTATCCATGGCCCACACCGCAGCGCCCGCAGGCCCGGTCCCGTCCGGGTCGGCGGGCGGAATCCCGCTCATCGCGGCCGTCGAGGGGCTGGGCAAGGCGCTGTTCGCGGCGTTCGTATTCTTCGCCTGCTTCGCCTTCTCGGAGACCTCGCCCTACGACGCGGTCGCGATCCCCACGATCCTGCTCTGGCTCTGCCTCGGCGTCCGGCTGCACCGCGGGGCGGTGCCCCTGGTGGCGCTCCTGCTCCTCTACCTCGCGGGCATCGTCACCGCGCTGCTGCCCTACCTGAACGAGGAGTTCCCGGTCACCTGGACGGTGCAGCTGGTCTACCTCTCGATCACCTGCATCTTCTTCGCGATGTTCTTCGCGGACGACACGCACGCCCGGATGGAGCTGGCGCTCAAGGCCTACACGGCGAGCTGCGTGTTCTCGGCGGCGCTGGGCATCGTCGGCTACCTGCAATGGCTCGGGATCGAGGACCTGTTCTACAAGTACGACCGGGCCTCGGGCACGTTCCAGGACCCGAACGTCTTCGGCTCGTTCCTGACGCTCGGCGCGCTCTACCTGATGCACGGCCTGCTCACCGGCTCCACGCGCCGGCCGCTCGTGTCCCTCGCCGGCCTGCTGATCATCGTGGCCGGCATCTTCCTGTCGTTCTCGCGCGGGTCCTGGGGCGGGAGCGCCGTCGCGGTGCTGCTGATGGTGGGATCGGTCTACGCCGGCAGCGACTCCCCGCGCCTGCGCCGCCGCATCGTGCTCCTGACCCTGGCGACCATCGTTCTCGGCACCGTCGCGGTGATCGGGCTGCTCTCGGTCGACCACGTCCACAAGATGTTCGAGACCCGGGCGGCCCTGACCCAGGACTACGACCAGGGCGAGACCGGCCGCTTCGGCAACCAGATCCGCGGCTTCGCCATGCTGCTGGAGCGGCCGTTCGGGATGGGGCCGATGCACTGGCGGCTGATCTTCGGGCTCGAACCGCACAATTCCTACATCGGCTCCTTCGCCAACGGCGGCTGGCTCGGCGGGGCCGTGTTCATCGGCCTCGTGGTGGCGACCGGCCTCGTCGGCTTCCGGCTCCTGGCGCGGCCGTCGCCGGTCCGGGCGCACGCCCAGATCGTCTGGCCGGCGCTGCTGATGTTCTTCCTGCAGGCCGTCCAGATCGACATCGAGAAGTGGCGCCACGTCTACATGATGCTGGGCATGGTCTGGGCGCTGGAGGCCGCGCGGTTGCGCATGGGCACGCGGCCGCAGGCGGGCGCGCTTGAAACGCGGCGCTAGGCGCGGCATCGCTCTGTCGCGGCCGATCGGCACCCGGAGACGGTACGTGAGCACACAGCCGGACAACGAGCGCGACCGGCTCGCGGCCCTCGAGGCCCTCGCGATCCTCGGGACACCACCGGAACCGCATTTCGAGGCCGTCTGCCGGACCGCCCGGCGCCTGTTCGGCGTGCGCAGCGCGTTCGTGGCCTTCCTGGGCGACACGCACCAGTGGCTGAAGACGCCCTGTGCCGGGGTGCCGACCACGATGCGGCGGGACGAGAGCTTCTGCCAGCACACGATCCGCAGCGACGCCCTCGTGGTCGTCCCCGACGCGCGGCTCGACGCGCGCTTCCGCGACCTGCCCGTGGCCGCCGCGCCGGACGGGATCCGGTTCTACGCGGGCGTCGCCCTGAGCCTCCAGCCGGGCCTGCGGGTCGGAACCCTCTGCCTCGCCGATCCCGAGCCCCGCTCCGACTTCTCGCCCGAGGACGCGGCCGCCTTCCGCGACCTCGCCGAGATCGTCGTGGCGCATCTGCGCCTCACGGAGGCCAACGCGCGGCGCGACCGGGAGATCGCGCAGGCGGCGATCCGCGAGGCGCTGATCCGCGAGCAGCACCGGGAGATCAACGCCCGGGCCCGCGCCCAGGAGGCGGCGAACCTCCAGCTCACCATGGCCGAGCAGCTCGCCAGCGTCGGGAACTGGCGCGTGGAGCTCGCGGACGGGCAGCCGGTCTGGTCGGCGAGCCTCTACGCCATCGCGGGCCGCGACCCGGCGACCCCGCCGCCGCATCTCGACGCCTTCGCGCAGATCTACCATCCCGACGACCGCGCCCGGCTCGAGGCGATCGTCGCCGACGCGATCGCCCGCGGGGTCCGGTTCGATTTCGAGGCCCGGCTGCTGCGGCCGGACGGCGCGCTGCGCGACGTGGTCGTGCGCGGCATGGCCCGGGGGGAGGGGGCGGGCGCCGGCCTGTTCGGCGTCCTGATCGACGTGACCGAGCGCCGGCGCGCCGAGGACGAGGTTCGCCGCAGCGAGCTGCGCTACCGGGGCCTCGCCGAGGCGCTGCCGCTCCTGGTCTGGACCATGCGGGTCGGGGACGGTCAGGCGACCTACGCCAACGCGCAGTTCCAGTCCTATTACGGGCCGATCGGGCCCGAGCGCGCGGAGCGCCTCGTCCGGAACCACCCCGAGGATGCCGCCGCCATGGAGGCGGCCTGGATCCGGGCGGTCGAGACCGGCACGGGCTACAGCGGCCAGTGGCGGATCCGGCGCCAGGACGGCGTCTACCGGTGGCACAAGCTCTCGCTGATCCCGATCCGCCTCGACCCGGCGGACGGCGCGGTGGCGGAGTGGCTCGGGACCGCCCTCGACGTCGACGACATCGTCACGGCGCGGCTCGCCGTCGAGGAGGCGAGCGGCCTGCTCGACATCGCCCTCGACGCCGCGGAGGCCGGCACCTGGGACTGGGACATGCGCACGGGGCTCGCCGTCCTCAGCCCGGAGAGCGCGCGGATGCACGGCCTGCCGGAGACCGGCGGCGCCCACACGATCTCGGCCTCCGCGTGGACGGCGCTGATTGATCCGGACGACGTCTCCGACGTCTGGAACGAGATCCGGCGGGCGGTCGAGTCCGGCACCCCCTACGCGGCCGAGTTCCGGGTCGGCGCGCGCTGGCTCTACGCGCGGGGCCGGACTCTCGGCGGCACCGACGGGCAGCCCCAGCGGATGGTCGGCCTCCACCTCGACATCACCGAGCGCAAGGCGGTCGAGGCGGCCCTGCGCACCGCCACGCGCGACGCCGAGGCGGCCCGCACCGAGGCGGAGCGGGCGAGCGCGGCCAAGAGCGAGTTCCTGGCCGCCATGAGCCACGAGATCCGCACCCCGCTGAACGGCATCCTGGGCTATGCCGAGCTGCTCCTCGACGGCGACGCGATCCAGAACGAGGACCGGCGGCGCCTCGAGCTGATCCAGAGTTCCGGCGCGGCCCTGCTCACGGTCGTCAACGACATCCTCGACTTCTCGAAGATCGAGGCCGGCGAGCTGACCCTCGATCCGGTCACCTTCCCGCTGGCCTCGACCGTCGACAGCACGGTCTCGATCGTGCGGGGCAGCGCGCTCCGCAGCGGACTCGCCATCGAGGCCCGGATCGACCCGGCCCTGCCGACCTTCGTGGTCGGCGATGCCGGGCGCCTGCGACAGGTGCTGCTCAACCTGCTGAACAACGCCGTGAAGTTCACGCCCGAGGGCTCGGTCACGGTGACCGCGGAGCGGGAGGGCGACGGCGTCGCCCCCGACGGGCGCCCCGGCGACGCGGTCCGGTTCTCCGTGGTCGATACCGGCATCGGCATCGCGCCGGCGCAGCAGGACCGGCTGTTCAAGCGGTTCAGCCAGGTCGACGGCTCGATCAGCCGGCGCTTCGGCGGCACCGGCCTCGGGCTGGCGATCTCCCGGCACCTCGTGTCGCTGATGGGCGGCGAGATCGGGGTCGAGAGCCGCGAGGGGGCGGGCTCGACCTTCTGGTTCCGGCTGGTGCTGCCCCGCGGCGAGCGGGACACCGCGGCCCCGGGCGCCGCGGCCGACGCGGGTGGGCCGTCGCGGCCGCCCCCGGCCGCGGCTCCGGCGGCCGGCGAGGTCCCGGGCGCGCCGCTGCGGCTGCTCCTCGTCGAGGACGTGCCGCTCAACCAGGAACTCGCCTGCGCGGTGCTCGAATCCCAGGGCTACGCGGTGGACGTGGCCGGGGACGGCGCCGAGGCGATCACGGCGGTCGGGTCGTCCGTCGCGGCCGGCCGGGCCTACGATCTCGTGCTGATGGACGTCCAGATGCCCCGCGTCGACGGGCTCACGGCCACGCGCCGCATCCGCGCCCTCGCGCCGCCCGCCTGCGACATCCCGATCGTCGCCATGACCGCCAACGTCCTGCCGTCGCAGATCGAGGAGCTGCGCGAGGCCGGTATGGACGACCATGTGGGCAAGCCGTTCCGGCGGGCCGACCTCTTCGCCACGATCAGCCGCTGGACGGCGCCGGGCGCGCGGCGGCCGGCGCGGGCCGAGGTGCCGCGCCGCCTGCCACAGGTCGATTCGGCCGTGCTCGACGCGGCGGTCCTGACCGAGATGGAGGCGAGCTTCGGCACCGATCGCGTCGGGGCGCTGCTCGATCTCCTGGCGAACGAGCTGTCCGAGCGGTTCCGACCGAGCGAGACCGACCGCCTGCAGATCGCCCACGACGCGCACGCCCTGGTGGCGGCGGCCGGGCTGCTGGGCTTCGTCGGCCTGTCGAGCCTGTGCCGGGAGGTCGAGGCCGCCGCCCACGCGGGCGCCGACCTGATGCCGCTGATCCGGCGCCTGGAGATCCAGCGGGCGACCGCGCTGCGCGCCATCCGGCAGCTGCGCGCGGCGTGAGTCCGCGCGCGGTATCGAGGACCCTTTCCGTCGTCGCGGGCGGAGCGAAGTGACCCAGGGTCGGCGCGCCGCCGGTGAGCGCCGCGCTGCCCTGGATCGCCTACTCCGCTCGCAGAGACGGCGGCTCCGGAGCCGTCAGTCGGGAAGAGAGTCCCCCGGCTCCTCCGGCAGCGGGTCGCCGGTCCAGGTCGTCGCGAAGGCGGCGAGCTCCCGCGCGTCGGCGAAGGCCGCCACGGTGACCTCGCGCGCGGCCGGCTCCGCCCCCGGATAGGGGGCGAGCAGGACGCGCACCCGGGCGAGCCGGCCGCTCGGCGCCTTCTCGGCGATCCAGGCCTGCGCCTCCGGCGTGAACCGCTCCGGGCCGTCGAGGGCCCGGGCGTCGGTCCGCAGCACGACCACGTAGGTGCCGAGGCTCGGATCGGCCTCCTGCACCGCCTTGACGATGTCGATCACGGGTTTTCTGCGAAGTCGTTGATCTGCACCTGGGCCTGCGCCGCGGTGAAGTTCGGGATGTCGGCGAAGATCTCCTCGCCGTGGGCGGCGACGGCCTTCTTGAAGGCGTCGACCGACTCGAAGGTCAGGAGGGCCATCACCTGGAACGGGGCGGCGCCGCCGTCCGGCGTGCCGGCGCCCTTGACGACCTTCGCGTCGTGGAGGCCGAGGGACGACCAGCGCTCGCGCACCAGCGGCATGTGGTGGCCGAGGTAGTAGCCCATGTCGAAGCTCGGGCCGGCCGGGTACATCACGCTTACCAGGATCATGGCGTTTCCTTCCTGTGTCGCGCCCGGTCGATCCGGGCGCCCGTCCTCGGGTCGTACGGCGACGGTCAGTGCAGCTTCACCCGCGGCTCGGTGCGCCGGGTCAGCGCGCGGGCCAGGGTGTCGAGGGCGGTCTTGGCCGTGCCGTGCAGCGCCCGCTCGTGCATCTTGTAGAGCGAGCGGTACATCATCCGGGCGAACAGACCGGCGATGAGCATGTTCTTGCCGCGCACGAACCCCATCAGGCTGCCCACGGTCGAGTACTCGCCCAGCGAGACCAGCGAGCCGAAATCCTTGTACCGGAACGGCTTCAGCGGCTTGCCGTCGATCTTGGCCGGGATCTGGGCGATCAGGTGGCTCGCCTGCTGGTGGGCCGCCTGCGCGCGGGGCGGCACCGGCGTGTCGGAGCCGGCCTCGACCAGGTAGGCGCAGTCGCCGATGGCGAAGATGTCGGGGTCGCGGGTGGTCTGCAGCGTCGGCGTCACCACCAGCTGGTTGGTCCGCGTCGTCTCCAGGCCGCCGATGCCCTGCAGGAAGGGCGGCGCCTTCACGCCCGCCGCCCAGACGACCAGCTCGGACGGGATGAAGGTGCCGTCGGCGAGCTGCACGCCGTCCGCGCGGACCTCGGTGACCCGCGCCTTCACGCGCACGTCGACGCCGATCTTGCTGAGCAGCTGCATCACCTCCGCCGAGAGGCGCTGCGGCACCGCCGGCAGGATCCGGTCGGCGGCCTCGACCAGGGTGATGCGGATGTCCTTGCCCGGGTCGATCTTGTCGAGCCCGGTCGAGACGACGTGGCGCAGGGTCCGGTGGAGCTCGGCGGCGAGTTCCGTCCCGGTCGCGCCCGCGCCGATCACCGTGACGTGGAGCTGGCCGGGCCGGACCGGGCCGGCCTGCGTGTGCGCGCGCAGCGAGGCGTTCACGAGGCGCTGGTGGAAGCGCACCGCCTGGTCCTGGGTGTCGAGGGCGATGGCGTGCTCGGCGACGCCCGGCGTGCCGAAATCGTTGGTGGTGGAGCCCACCGCCATCACCAGCGTGTCGTAGGGGACGGCGCGCTCGGGCGTGATCTCGCGCCCTTCCGCGTCGTGGCTCGCGGCGAGCTGGATCGTGCGCGCCTCCCGGTCGAGCCCGGTCATCCGCCCGATCCGGTAGCGGAAGCCGTGCATGTGGGCGTGGTGCAGGTAATCCACCGCGTGGTGGCCGACGTCGAGGCTGCCGGCCGCCACCTCGTGGAGCAGCGGCTTCCAGATATGCGTCCGGGCGCGGTCCACGAGGGTGACGTGCGCGCGCTTGCCGCGCCCGAGCTTGTCGCCGAGCTTCGTGACCAGCTGCAGTCCGGCTGCGCCGCCGCCGACCACCACGACGCGATGAAGGCCCGACTCGTTCTCGACGGATGCCATCGACACTCTTTCTCCCCCCGGACCGGGATCAGTCGCCGGCCTCCTTACACGGCCTGGGTTGCCGAATACCACATCGCCGGCCGCGACCCCCGGTCACGAGTGCGACGTCGCGCACCGGACGGGCGGCGCGCGGAGCCCGGTCACGCCGGCGGGGCGCCCGGCTGGCGCAGCGGATGCGCCTCCGCGACCGCCGGCAGGGCGAGGCAGGCCTCGGCGATTCGCGCGACCGTCGGGTAGGCCGCCGTGTCGATGCCGAAGATGCCCGTCCCGACCCAGAGGCTGACGAGGCAGAGGTCGGCATGGCTCACCGAATCGCCCTGGCAGAACCGGCCCGTCCCCGGCTCGGTGGCGAGGCGCGTCTCCAGGGTCCGGAGGCCGGTCTCGAAGGCGTTGCGCAGGAAATCCAGCATGCGCTCCCGGGGCAGGCCGTAATGCTCCATCAGGAAGGTGCGCACCCGGGGCACGTAGAGCGGGTGGGTGTCGCACGCGACCACCTGCGCCAGCGAGCGGGCCCGGGCCCGCGCCCGGGGCTCCTCGGGCAGGAGGCGGACGCCGCCGCGCGTCTCCTCCAGGTAGTCGAGGATCGCCAGCGACTGGGTGAGCGGCGGCCCGTCGCCGTCGAACAGCGCCGGCACCGCGCCCTGCGGGTTGATCTTCCGGAACGCCGGCTCGTGCTGGTCGCCGGCGTCGAGGTCGATGAAGGTCTCCTCGTAGGCGATGCCCTTCAGCTTCAGGGCGATCCGCACCCGGAAGGCGGCGGCCGAGCGCCAGTTGCCGTACATGTGCATGGGTCAGCGGTCTCCGACGGGGTCGAGCGAGCACAGCCGACTTCGCTGCGGCCCGCAAGGGGGCTGCGCGCGCGGCGGCCCGGGGGCGACAAGCGGTCCCGCCGGGCCCATATCGGTCTCCCGCCCCGGAGAGCCCGCACGATGGCCGATCAGACCGACGCCCGCCGCTTCATCCCCCTGAACATCGCGGTCCTGACCGTCTCCGACACGCGCCGCCCGGAGGACGACCGGTCAGGCGACACCCTGACCCAGCGCCTCACCGCGGCGGGGCACGCTCTGGCGGCCCGCGCGATCGTCCCGGACGAGGTCCCGGCGATCCGCGCGCGGGTGGAGGCGTGGCTGCGCGACCCCGGCGTCGACGTGGTAATCACCACCGGCGGGACCGGCTTCACCGGCCGCGACGTCACCCCGGACGCGCTGGAGCCGCTGTTCGAGAAGCGCATGGACGGCTTCTCGGCCGTGTTCCACCGGATCTCGTACGACAAGATCGGCACCTCGACCCTGCAGTCCCGCGCCACCGCGGGGGTCGCGCGGGCGACCTACGTGTTCGTGCTGCCGGGCTCGCCCGGCGCCTGCCGCGACGCCTGGGACGGGATCCTGGCCCAGCAGCTCGACTACCGGCACCGGCCCTGCAACTTCGTGGAGATCATGCCGCGCCTCGACGAGCACCTGCGGCGCGGCGCGAGCCTCACGGTGTGAGGCCGCGCGCTACGCGAGGTTCCCCTCCTTGCGGCGCAGGACCGAGTGCTTGCGGCCGTAGAAGAAGTACACGACGAGGCCGATCGCCATCCAGATCACCAGCCGCAGCCACGTGTCGAGGGGCAGGCTGATCATCAGGAGCAGGCAGGACAGGATGCCGAGGATCGGCACGACCGGCACGGCGGGCGCCCGGAACGGCCGCTTCATGGTGCGCTCGGCCCGCCGGAGGTAGAGCACCGAGCCGCAGACGAGGATGAAGGCGGCCAGCGTGCCGATGCTCACCATCTCGCCGAGGATGTGGATCGGCACCAGGGCCGCCACCACGGCGACCGCGGCGCCGATCATCGCCTGGCTGCGATACGGCGTCTGGTAGGTCGGGTGGACGTGGGAGAACATCTTCGGCAGCAGGCCGTCCTGCGCCATGGTGAAGAAGATCCGGCTCTGGCCGTAGAGCAGGACGAGGATCACCGTCGTCAGCCCGGTCAGCGCCCCGAGCTTGATCAGGAACGCGAACCAGCCGATGCCGATCACGTCGACGCCCTTGGCGATCGGGTCCGGGACGTTCAGGTCCTTGTAGGGCACGAGCCCAGTCAGCACGGCGGCGACCAGCACGTACAGGATCGTGCAGACCGCGAGCGAGCCCAGGATGCCGATGGGCATGTCCTTCTGGGGCTTGCGCGCCTCCTGGGCGGCGGTGGAGACCGCGTCGAAGCCGATGAAGGCGAAGAACACCACGCCCGCGCCGCGCAGGACGCCGCTGTAGCCGAAATGGCCGAAGGTCCCGTCGTTGTCCGGGATGAGCGGGCTCCAGTTCGCGGCGTTCACATGGCCCCAGCCCAGGGCGATGAAGGCGACCACGACGGTGAGCTTCACCGCGACCATGATGTTGTTGAAGAGCGCCGATTCCTTCGTGCCCCGCATCAGCAGGATCGTGATCAGCGCCACGATCAGGACCGCCGGCAGGTTCAGCAGCGCGGTCCCGCCGCCCTCGATCGGCGTGCCCGGCGCGTTGGCGAACTGCGCCGGGATCACGATGCCGACGCTCTTCAGGATGCTCGTCACGTAGCCCGACCAGCCGACCGCCACGGTGGCCGCGCCCATGGCGTATTCGAGGATCAGGTCCCAGCCGATCAGCCACGCGAAGAACTCGCCGAGCGTCGCGTAGGTGTAGGTGTAGCTCGATCCGGCGACCGGGATCAGGGCGGCCATCTCCGAGTAGCAGAGGCCGACGAAGGCGCAGGCGATGCCGCCGAGCACGAAGGACAGCATGATCCCCGGCCCGGCATACTGAGCCGCGGCCGTGCCGGTCAGGACGAAGATGCCGGCGCCGATGATCGCCCCGATGCCCATCGCGGTGATCGAGAGGGCGCCCAGCGACTTCGAGAGCTGCTGCTCGCCCTCGCCGCTCTCGACGATGTCCTCGACCGACTTGCGCCCCATCAGGCCCGACGAATCCATGGCACCATCCTTCCAGATCGGGGTGGCTCAGCGCGCCTCATCATGTCCGGAGACGGCGACGATCCTGCCGCGCTTCAAGAGTTGTAGAGGCGGATCGACCGACAACAACGTGAGCGGGCGCAAGATTCTTCCGAGCAAGATTCTCCCGAGCAAGATCTTTCCGGTCAGGCGCGCTCGATCCGAGCGATCAGCGGCCTGACCTTGAGGCGACCCGTGAACGCGCCCTCGGCACGCAGGGCCTCGCGCCGGACGACGTCGCCGGCCCGGGCCTGCCGGGCGCCGACGACGGTCTCCGCCCGTCTGACGAGCCGGCCGAGCCAGCGCCCGGCCGGGCGATGCAGGCGGCCGAGCGCCGTCTCCGGCCGCGCGGTCCCGACGAAGCGGTCGAGGGTGCGGATCCAGCCCTCGGCCGGGACGTCGCCGGCCTCCAGGCACAGGATCCAGTCCCGCCGGGCCGCGGCGGCGCCCGCCGCGTAGGGATTGCCGCCCCGGTGCAGCACGAGGGTCGCGCCCGTGGCCTCCGCGACGGCCGCCACGGCCTCGCTCTCGCGGCCCGCGACGATCACCGCGTCGCCGACGAGGCCGCCGGCCACGCCGGAGACGAGCACGCTGAGCGTGTCGGCCAGGCGATCGATCGCGTCCGGATCGGTCGGTTCGGCCAGATAGGTCACGGCGGAGAGCATTAGCGCGCGCATAGACGATTCTGCGGCGCCGTAAACTGCCCCGCGGCCCGCGCGCCGACGCGCCGTCGCCCGGACGGGCTGCAGAACCGCATTTGCCTGAAAAAAAGGCGCCCGTCGCCGTCGCGTTCGCTCTATGTTCTTATATGGATGCGTGAGGGAGGCGAGTCGTCATGGGGGACACGCGCGACGGGACCGCATCCGGGGCCGCGCCGCGACTCGGGCCGAGCGTCGCGGAACCGGCCGCCCGGCGGGGGCGCGGCGCGACGGCCAACCCGACGGGCCGGTACGAATCCGCCCGGCGCGAGGCGTTCCACGACGAGACCTGGACGGCGGACGCTCCGGCACCCCTGCGCACGCAGGTCACTCCGGAGCGGTCCGCCCGGATCATCGCGCACAACAGCTCGCCCGACATCCCGTTCGACCGGTCGATCAACCCGTACCGGGGCTGCGAGCACGGCTGCATCTACTGCTACGCGCGCCCGACCCATGCCTGGCTCGGCCTGTCGCCGGGGCTCGACTTCGAGTCGCGGATCTTCACCAAGCCGGACGCCGCCCGGCTCCTCGCCCGCGAGATCGCCGCGCCGGGCTACAGGCCCGACACGATCGCCCTCGGCACCGCCACGGATCCCTACCAGCCGGTCGAGCGGGAGCACCGGCTCACCCGCGCAGTTCTGGAGGTGCTGCGGGAGGCCCGCCACCCCGTCAGCATCACCACCAAGTCGGACCTCGTGCTGCGCGACCTCGACCTCCTGGCCGAGATGGCGGCGGAGAACCTCGTGCTGGCGGCGATCTCGCTGCCGACGCTGGATCCGGACCTCGCCCGCCGCCTCGACCCGCGGGCGCCGCGGCCGGGCAAGCGGCTCGCGGCGATGCGGGGCCTGAGCGCGGCGGGCGTGCCCGTCATGGTCAACGTCTCGCCGATCATCCCCGGCCTGACGGACCACGAGATCGAATCGATCCTGGCCGAAGCGCGCGCGCACGGGGCGAACCGGATCGGCCACGCGCTGCTGCGCCTCCCGGGCGAAGTCGCGGACCTCGTGGCGGACTGGTTCACCGAGCACTATCCCGAACGCAGGGCGCGGGCCTTCGCACTCCTGCGGGAAGCCCGGGGCGGGCGCGAGAACGACCCGCGCTTCGGCCACCGCTTCCGCGGGGAGGGCGCCTACGCGGCGATGATTGGCCAGCGGGTCCGGCTCGCCGGCACGCGTCTCGGTTTCGCCTTCGGGCGCATCGCGCTGAATCGCGACGCCTTCCGGAAGCCCGGCGCGCAGCTGGCGCTGTTCTGACACGCGACCGACGCGGCGGCGCGCGCGAGGCGGCGGACCTGTCCCACAGTACGGTTCAGCGAAAATTCCAGTCATTTTGGCCGGAAACGGCGTGAGAAGATAATTCCAAAGATTGAAAACGGCTCAAATGTTGCTCCCAAAGTCGATTATCGGATGTCTAAGGTGTGAGGAAAATCGCAGAACGTAAGATTGACATCTGTGTCATTGTGGTTCAAATGCCTGAGATCGCGAGGTTTACTGCGGAATTTTGACCAAGTTTGATTGAGTTATCGCATTTCAGTTCTATATTGAGGGTCGTTCTGTGTGTAAGAGCGCGATTTTGTCCGGCGTCCGTGTCCGCAGATCCCGCCAATGGACGCTGTGCGCCGTGATCCGGTCGCGGGCGAGCCGCGCGCCGCGGCCCGGCTCGGTTCTGCCGGTCGCGACTGCCGGCCTTCCTTGAGACGGTAGCGTGTCGGGGTTTCGACCTCCGATGCCGACCGGGCGAACTCCCGGTCCGATGACCGGACCGGGAGCGCCGGTGGGCCCCCGGACTCGCCGCGCCCTCGCCGCGCCCTCGCCGCGCCCTCGCCGCGCCCTTCGAGCGAACCGGGCCGGCGCCGCGTCGGAGTGCCTGTCGCGTCGCTCAGCCTTTCCGTCGACCGAGGCCGACCGGCCGCCCTGCTCGAACCGGGCAGCCCGGCGGCGGGCCGCGCGCCTCGACGCACCGCGAAGAGAGATCCCGACCCTCATGCTGCGTCTTCCGCGTCCGTCCATCGGCACGATCCTGTGCGCGATCCTGTTCTCACTCAGCGCCATGCTGCTGGCCGCGGGCGCCCGGACGGCGCTGGAGGCCGGGGCGCAGGAGCGGGAGAGCCGCCGCGTCGTCGCGCTCACGGAAGGCAGCCGTATCCTCCTCGAGATCCTGCTCGCCGTGCGCCTCGAGCGGGGGCGGACCCTACAGGCGCTGATCGCCGCGGGCAGGATCCCGCCCGCCGACGCGGCCCTGATCGCTCGACAGCGCGCGACCCGAATCGATCGTCTGGAAGCGCTCCTGAGGCTGGTGCGCGCGGTCGACACCGCCGCGGTGGCGAAGACGGTTGATCCGCTCCGACGGGCGCACGAGGCCGTCACCGGCCTGACGTCGCGGATCGACGCGGCCCTCGCGGTCCCGGTCGCGGAGCGCGACGCCGCGACCGAGGGGGTCGCCGCGACCGCCTTCCGGGATCTGCTCGACGCGCTCACGGCGACCAGCGGGGCCGTCGACGTCACGATCCCGCGCCGGGACGCGGCGCTGGCCCGCGCCCTGGACATCAAGCGCGCCGCCTGGATCACGCGGGTCGCTATCGGCGGCAACGTGGCGCGGGCCGAGACGGCCGTGACGCGGGGCACGGGCTGGTCCGAGGAGGAGCGCCTCGCGGAGGCCGAGGAGCGCGGCCGCGTCGCGGCGAGCTGGGCGAATCTCGTCGATCACATGGACGACACGCTGCCGCGGGCGGTCCAGGACGCCTTCGTGAGGGCGGGCAGCAGCAACTTCGAGGGCGAGGTCGCGGCGCGGCGGCAGGCCTTGCGGGCGGCCCTGAGCCGGGGCCAGCCGCCGGGCGTCGCGATCCAGGACCTGCGCGACCGCAACACGCGGGAGGTCAACACCATCGCCGACCTCGCCGAGGCGGCGCTGAACGCGATGGTCGCCCGCGCGCAGGCACTCTTCGCTGAGGCGGGGGCGACGCTGCTGCACACCGGCCTGTTCCTGGCCGCATCGGTGCTGCTCGCCGGTGCCGGCGCCGTCGTCGTCGTCCGCCGCGTGCTCGGGCCGCTCCGGGCCATGATCCAGGCGATGCGGGCGCTCGCCTCCGGCGACGTCGCCGTGGAGATCCCGGCCCGCGGGCGGCGGGACGAGATCGGCGCGATGGCGGCGGCCGTGGAGGTCTTCCGGGACAACCTCGTCCGCACCCGCGCCCTGGAGGCAGAGGCGGACGAGGCGGCGCGCGCCGCGGAGGCGCAGCGCCGGACCATGACGCACACGATGGCGCAGACCTTCGAGGCGGCGGTGGCCGGCATCGTCGGGCAGGTCTCCGCCGCCGCGGCCGAACTGCAGACCACGGCCTGGGAGATGACCACCACAGCCCAGGAGACGGCCAGCCAGTCCGATACCGTGGCCGCGGCCGCCGAGGAGGCGTCCGCCGGCGTCAGGACGGTGGCCGCCGCGGTGGAGGAACTCGGCACCTCCGTCCAGGAGATCGGGCGGCAGGTCCAGGGCTCGTCCGAGCTGGCCCGGAGCGCGGTCGGCGAGGCCGACCAGACGGCTGCCCTGGTGGCGGCGCTCAACGCGTCCGTCGCCCGGGTCGACGCCGTCGTCGAGTTGATCGCCCGCATCGCCGCGCAGACGAACCTGCTGGCGCTCAACGCCACGATCGAGGCGGCGCGGGCCGGCGAGGCCGGGCGCGGCTTCGCGGTCGTCGCAACCGAGGTCAAGGAACTGGCCGCCCAGACCGGTCGGGCCACCGACGAGGTCGGCCGGCAGATCGGCGAGATCCGGACCGTGACCGGTCAGGCGGTGCGGGCGATCGGGACGATCACCGGCCGGATCGGGGAGATCGACGCCGTGGCCGCCGCCATCGCGGCCGCGGTGGAGCAGCAGGGGGCGGCGACGCAGGAGATCGTCCGCAACGTCGCCCAGGCCAATGCCGGCACGCAGGAGGTCACCGGCAACATCGCCGGCGTGGCGCAGGCGGCCGACCGGACCGGTCGCGCGGCCGACCACGTGCTGACGGCCGCCACCGCGCTCACGCGTCAGTCGGAGGAGCTCGCCGCGGAGGTCGAGCGCTTCCTCACCGGCGTCCGGGCCGCGTGACCCGTCGCCCGGCTCAGTCGAAGCCGCGGGTGAAGCTGAGCCGGTGGTGGGGGCTGCGCCCGAGCTGCGACAGGCCGGCGCGGTGGACGGCCGTCCCGTAACCGACGTTGCGCTCCCAGCCGTAGCCGGGATGGCGCCGGGCGAGCCGCCGCATCAGCTGGTCCCGGAGCACCTTGGCGACGATCGACGCGGCGGCGATCTGGGGCACCAAGCGGTCGCCGCCGATGACGGCGCGGCCGGGCAAGCCCGGCAGGGCGTCGCGCCCGTCGACCAGCACGGGCGCGGCGAGGCCGAGCCGCGCCACCGCCCGCGCCATGGCGTCGAGGGTCGCGCCGCGGATGTTGATCCGGTCGATCAGGGCGCGCGACCCCGCCGCCACCGCGACCCGCGCGTGCGCGCGGATCAGGGGGGCCAGCCGATCGCGCACGGGCTCGGGGACGCGCTTGCTGTCGTCGAGGGCCGCGAGCAGGTCGGCCGGGATCGCCGCCGGATCGAACCAGACCGCGGCCACCACCACGGGTCCGCAGAGCGCGCCGCGCCCGACCTCGTCGCAGCCGATCGCCGCCGGATACGCGGCGGCCCGGGCGGGGTCGAACGGCCCGGCGACCGGGGGCCGGGCTCTGGCGGACCCGGCCGGTCCGGCGGGCGATCTGACTGGCGATCTGACTGGCGGCTTGGCGGGCGGCTTGGCGGGCGGCTTGGCGGGCGGCATCGCGCCCTCCTGCCATTCCGCGCGGACGCCGTCACGCGTCAGGCGGCGTCGCGGGTGCTCCGGGCGCCGCCATGCGCCTCGACGATGTTGCCGAAGAACTGCCGCGCGCTCACGTCCCAGCCGCGGCGCAGGGCCTCGGCCCGGCACTCGGCGCGCGACAGGCGCAGCGCCGCCAGCGCGGCGACCCGCAGATCCGGGTCGAGCACGCCGACCCGCGTGCCGCCGACGACGTCGTTGGGACCCGGAACCGGGAAGGCCGCCACCGGGAGCCCGCTGGCCAGGGCCTCCAGGAGCACGATGCCGAACGTGTCGGTGAGGCTCGGGAAGACGAAGACGTCGCAGGCCGCGTAGACCGCCGAGAGGTCCGCGCCGGTGCGGGTGCCGAGGAAGTGCGCCGCCGGCGCGAGCGCCTGCAGCCGCGCGCGGTCCGGCCCGTCGCCGACCACGACCTTCGTGCCGGGCAGATCGAGGGCGAGGAAGGCCGCGACGTTCTTCTCCACCGCCAGCCGCCCGACGTAGAGGAACAGCGGCCCCGGCAGGCCGGCGAGTTCCGCCGGCACGGGCGTCCCGGGCTCGGCCGGCCGGAACCGCTCCGTGTCCACGCCCCGGGTCCAGCGCATCAGCCGGCCGAAGCCCCGCGCCGCGAGCTCGCCCTGGAGCGAGGCGGTGCTGACCATCGTCCCGCGGGCGGCGCCGTGGAACCGGCGCAGGTACGCGTAGGACCACGCCTCCGGCACCGGGGCGCGGGCGGCGAGGTATTCCGGGAAGCGCGTGTGGTAGCTCGTCGTGAAGGGCAGGTCGTGCGCGAGGCAGTGCCGGCGCGCCGCGAGGCCGACCGGCCCCTCCGTGGCGATGTGCACGTGGCTCGGCCGCTCGGCCCGCCAGCGCGCCGCCACCCGCTCGCGCCCGGCATAGGCGAGGCGGATCTCCGGGTAGCCCGGCAGCGGCAGCGAGCGGAAATCCGCCACGGACAGCAGCGTCGTGGCGAAGCCGTGCTCCGGCGCGCGCCGGACCATCTGCTCGAGGGAGCGCACGACGCCGTTCACCTGGGGGTGCCACGCGTCGCTGGCGATCAGGAGCTTCACGGCGGCGCCCTCACGCCACCGCGCGCCGGCCCGGCAGGGGCTGCGGCACGACCTCGGCCTCCCGCGCCCGCAGGAGGCTCGGGTAGTGCAGCACCTCGATGCGGCCGTCGTAGTGCTCCACGAGCCCGGTGCAGGATTCCACCCAGTCGCCGGTGTTGAGGTAGCGCAGGTCGCCGATCGGCCGGTCCGCGGCGTGGTGGATGTGGCCGCAGATCACCCCGTCGGCGCCCTGGCGGCGGGCCTCCTCGGCCAGGATCGTCTCGAAGCGGCCGATGAAGCTCACCGCGTTCTTCACGCGCAGCTTCGCCCAGGCCGACAGCGACCAGTAGGACAGGCCCAGACGCCGCCGCACCTTGTTGATCAGCGTGTTGAGGGAGAGCGCCAGCGTGTAGGCGCCGTCGCCCAGATGGGCGAGCCACGGCGAGTGGCGCACCACCATGTCGAACTGGTCGCCGTGGATGACGAGGTAGCGCTTGCCGTCGGCCGCCTCGTGGATCGCGGTCTCGGCGAGCTCGATGCCGCCGAAGCTCGTGCCCACGTAGTCGCGCAGGAACTCGTCGTGGTTGCCGGGCAGGTAGACGATCCGCGCGCCCTTGCGGACCTTGCGCAGGAGCTTCTGCACCACGTCGTTGTGCTCCTGCGGCCAGTACCAGCCCGAGCGCAGCTGCCAGCCGTCCACGATGTCGCCGACGAGGTAGATCGTGTCGGCGTCGTAGTCCTTCAGGAACGACAGCAGCAGGCCGGCCTGGCAGCCGCGCGTGCCGAGATGCAGGTCGGACAGGAACAGCGTCCGCACGCGGACCGGCATCTCCTCAACCTCGGCCACGGCATCCTCTCCCGGCGGCTGAACGGTGCCGGGATCCAGAGCGCGATCCGATCTCAGTTTGATGACGCGGGTTCCGACGGGGCGGAAAGACTTCGGTGTGCGGTGCCGCGAAGCCTCTCAACCGGAGCGTAGCTTCGTTGCGTCGCACAAAAAATTTTTTTGGCAAGTTCCGGAAGTTTTTCCGGTTTTCCTTTCGAGCTTCACCGCCTCATAATACCAAGAACCGGCCGCTCGGCACGAGCACGGCCGGACCTTGACAGGAAGGCGGCGAGGACGGCCCTGGAGCCGTTGGACGGGACGGCAATTCGGAGGCGACCGGCGCGCGGGGGCGCGCCGCGACGCGAGCGGCGTGAGGCCGCCTGCCGCTCCGCGGAGACCCCCCGATCACGGCAGAGGATGGCGTTCGTGGGGGTGCGGCGCGAGCCGCTCTCGACGGCGCCGGACCGACTCCCTGAGGACGCTTGGACAACCCGGCGCGGGTTCACGCCCGCGCGCAATGGACTTTTCGGAGGAAACATCATGGCCGCAACCCGGCGCCCCGGTCGCAACCACCTCTTCATCCCGGGCCCCACCAACATCCCGGAGCGCGTCCTGCGCGCCATGCACGTGCCGTCGGAGGATCACCGCTCGCCGAGCTTCCCCGAGCTGGTGAAGCCGCTCCTGCAGGACTCCAAGATGGTGTTCGGCTCGACCGCCGGGACGGTCATCCTGTTCCCGTCCTCGGGCACCGGCATCTGGGAATCGGCCCTGTCCAACACCCTCTGCCGCGGCGACACGGTGCTGACCTCGCGCTACGGCCAGTTCAGCCACCTCTGGGTCGACATGGCCCAGCGCCTCGGCCTCGACGTGGTCGTCCAGGAGGAGGAGTGGGGCACCGGCGCCGATCCGCAGAAGATCGAGGAGGCCCTGCGCGCCGACAAGGACCATAAGATCAAGGCCGTCATGGTCGTCCACAACGAGACCGCCACCGGCGTCACCAGCGACATCGGCGCGGTGCGGAAGGCGATCGACGCCGCTGGGCACCCGGCTCTGCTGTTCGTGGACGGCATCTCGTCGATCGGCTCTCTGCCGTTCGAGATGGACGCGTGGAAGGTCGACTGCGCCATCGCGGGCTCGCAGAAGGGCTTCATGCTGCCGGCCGGCCTCGGCCTGATCTGCATCAGCCCGAAGGCGCTCAAGATCGCCGAGAGTGGCACCGGCCGCAACGACCGGCTCGGCCACGCCTACTTCGCCTGGAAGGATCAGCTGGCCGCCAACGCCACCGGCTACTTCCCCTACACCCCCGTCCTGCCGCTGCTCTACGGCCTGCGCGAGGCCCTGGCGGTCGTGAAGGAAGAGGGGCTGGAGAACGTCTACCACCGCCACCACGTCCTCGCCGAGGCGACCCGCCAAGCGGTCGCGGCCTGGGGCCTCAAGCCCTGCGCCAAGGAGCCCAAGTGGAACTCCGACACGGTCACGGCGATCGTGGTGCCGGAGGGCGCCGACGCCGCCAAGGTGATCACCCACGCCTACGAGCGCTACAACCTCTCGCTGGGCGCCGGCCTGTCGAAAGTCGCCGGCAAGGTGTTCCGCATCGGCCACCTGGGCGACCTGAACGAACTGTCGCTGCTGGGCGCCATCGCGGGCGCCGAGATGGCCATGCTCGATTGCGGCATCAAGGTCACGCCGGGCTCGGGAGTCGCCGCCGCCTCCAGCTACCTGCGCGAGAATCCGCTGCATAAGGCGTGATCTGCGCCCGCGATAGGGGCGGGACCGGGTTGCCGGGCCCGCCCCGACGCGCAAGTAAGAACAAGACTATCGAGGAAACCGCCCGTCGTACGAGAGGGGTCCTATGACCAAGAAGATCGTGTTCCTGGATCGCGAATCCCTCGATGCCAGGGTCCGACCGTTCAATTTCCCCCACGAATACGTCGAGCACGAGTCGACCTGGACGCCGGAGGAGATCGTCTCCCGCCTCCAGGGCGCGGAGATCGCGCTGATCAACAAGGTCCCGATGCGGGCCGAGACGCTGAAGCAGCTCCCCGACCTGAAGCTGATCGCGGTCGCCGCCACTGGCACCGACGTGGTCGACAAGGCCCAGGCCAAGGCCCAGGGGGTCACGGTCGTCAACATCCGCAACTACGCGTTCAACACCGTGCCGGAGCACGTGGTCGGGCTGATGTTCGCCCTGCGCCGGGCGATCGTGCCCTACGCCAACTCGGTGCGGCGCGGCGACTGGGCGAAGTCCAAGCAGTTCTGCTACTTCGACTACCCGATCTACGACATCGCCGGCTCGACGCTCGGCATCGTCGGCTACGGGGCGCTGGGCAAATCGATCGCCAAGCGCGCCGAGGCGCTGGGCATGAAGGTCATCGCCTACGACGTGTTCCCGCAGGACGGGCTGGTCGATTTCGAGACGATCCTGACGCAGTCCGACGTGATCACGCTGCACGTGCCGCTGACCCCCGACACCAAGGGGATGATCGGCGCCGCCGAGCTCAAGAAGATGAAGAAGAGTGCCATCCTCATCAACACGGCCCGCGGCGGCCTCGTGGACGAGGCGGCCCTTCTCGAGGCGCTCAAGGACGGCACCATCGCGGGCGCCGGGTTCGACGTGGTGGCGCAGGAGCCGCCCAAGGACGGCAACATCCTGTGCGACGCCGACCTGCCGAACCTGATCGTCACGCCGCACGTCGCCTGGGCGAGCAAGGAGGCGATGCAGATTCTGGCCGACCAGCTCGTCGACAACGTCGAGGCCTTCGTGGCGGGCAAGCCGCAGAACGTGGTGGAAGCCTAAGCTCAAAATCAGCGACGGGCGTTTCCCTCCCCCTTGGGGGGAGGGGCCAGGGGTGGGGGTGGTGCAGGAGGCACTGCTCCGCTCAATTCTGCACTACCCCCACCTCCGGCTCCTCCCCGCAAGGGTGAGGAGAGGGGGCTGCGTCCACGCATCGACCCAACCAACATCAGCGCCGGCGCCCCACGGGCGCGACGGAAAGGTCCCAGGAAAATGACGAAGAAGCTGCTGTTCCTGTTCGACACCGATGCCGTGCCGAACGTGTTCGACACGGTCGTCGGCTACGACGGCGGCGCCGACCACATCACCGGCTACGGCGGCGTGAATCCCGACAATGTCGGCGCCCTGGTCGACGGCACGATCTACACCCGCGGCGGCTCCGAGAAGAAGTCGACGGCGATCTTCGTCGGCGGCGGCAGCATGGCGGCGGGCGAGGCGCTGTTCACCGCCGTCAAGAAGCGGTTCTTCGGCCCGTTCCGGGTCTCGGTGATGCTCGATTCCAACGGCTCCAACACCACGGCCGCCGCGGGCGTCGCGCTGGTGGCCAAGGCCGCGGGCTCGCTCCAGGGCAAGAAGGCCGTCGTGCTGGCGGGCACCGGCCCGGTCGGCATGCGCTCGGCCGCTCTGCTCGCCGGCGAGGGCGCCGAGGTCACCATCGCGGGCCGCGCCCTCGACAAGACCCAGGCCGCCGCGGACCAGATCAACACGCGCTTCAAGGTCAACGTGAAGGCCGCCGCGACCCCCGACGAGGCCTCCCGCGTCGCTCTGGTGAAGGGCACGAACCTCGTGTTCACGGCCGGCGCCATCGGCGTCGAGCTGCTGCCGGAAGCCGCCTGGGCGCAGGAATCGTCGATCGAGTTCGTCGCCGACTACAACGCCCAGCCCCCGACGGGCATCGGAGGCATCGACGTGATGGACAAGGGCAAGGAGCGCAACGGCAAGCAGGCCTTCGGGGCGCTGGGCATCGGCGGCCTGAAGCTCAAGCTGCACCGGGCCTGCGTCGGCCAGCTCTTCGAGAGCACCGACAAGGTGCTCGACGCCGAGGAGATCTACGCCCTCGCCAAGACGATGGCCTGAGGAGGCGCCGGTGACCGAGACGCATCGCCCCGAGACCGACAGCATCGAGAAATTCCTGACGGAGCTGGCGAGCGCTGCCCCCACCCCCGGGGGCGGCGGCGCGGCGGCGATCTCCGGCGCCATGGGCGCGGCCCTGGTGTCGATGGTCTGCAACCTCACCATCGGCAAGAAGAAGTACGTCGAGGTCGAGGCCGAGCTGAAGGAGGTCCTGGCCAAGTCCGAGGGCCTGCGGGTCGTGCTCACCGGCATGATCGGCGAGGACGTCCAGGCCTTCGACGCCGTCATGGGCGCCTACGGCCTGCCCAAGAACACCGACGACGAGAAGGCGGCCCGCGCCGAGAAGATCCAGGCGGCGCTCAAGACCGCCTGCGACGTGCCGCTCGCCTGCTGCCGGGCCTGCCGCGCGGTGATCGACCTCGCGGCCATCACCGCCGACAAGGGCAACCTCAACGTCGTGTCGGATGCCGGCGTGGCGGTGCTCTCCGCCTATGCCGGCCTGCGCAGCGCGGCACTGAACGTCTACGTGAACGCCAAGGGTCTCGAGGACCGCGCGTTCGCCGAGGAGCGGCTGAAGGAGCTGGCGGATCTGCTCGGCGAGGCCGGCGCACTCACCGAGAAGGTCTACGCGGTCGTCAAGGACAAGGTGAACTGAACCGGCGACTTGGGTCAGCACCGCGCGTCACAGCGCGCCCGGTCGGCCCCGTCGACGCCGCCGTCTCTGCGAGCGCAGCGAAGCAATCCAGTCGGCGCCACGATCTCAGAGGTCGCGCTGCCCTGGGTCACGTCGCTGCGCTCGCGATGACGGACAGAGCGTCCTGAACGAAGCGTTCCGGCGTACTTTGTAGCGATTCAACAGTCGAGGCCGGGTGCATCGTGCTCCCGGCCTCGCTGTTTTCCTGTATGCTGCATCGCAATATGAAATACGATCTGTGTTGCGACCGCGAAAAAGTCGCGGTCAATCAGGAGCTTAAAAAATTTGACGGGCGTAATCTTTCGACTCAACTAAAGTAGAGGGCGTCAACGGCGGCAACGAACCGCGGAGGAGGCGCCGAATGGACGTCCACGAGTATCAGGCCAAGGAGCTGCTCGCGAGCTTCGGCGTGGCCGTCCCGAAAGGCGCGATCGCCTTCAGCCCGGACCAGGCGGTCTACGCAGCCACCGAGCTCGGCGGCTCGTTCTGGGCCGTGAAGGCGCAGATCCACGCCGGCGCCCGCGGCAAGGCCGGCGGCATCAAGCTGTGCCGGACCTACAACGAGGTCCGCGACGCCGCGAAGGATCTCCTCGGCAAGCGCCTCGTCACGCACCAGACCGGCCCCGAGGGCAAGCCGGTGCAGCGGGTCTACGTCGAGACCGCCGACCCGTTCGAGCGCGAGCTCTACCTCGGCTACGTGCTGGACCGGAAGGCCGAGCGCGTGCGGGTCATCGCCAGCCAGCGCGGCGGCATGGACATCGAGGAGATCGCCGCCAAGGAGCCCGACTCGCTCATCCAGGTGGTGGTCGAGCCGGCGGTCGGCCTGCAGCAGTTCCAGGCGCGGGAGATCGCCTTCCAGCTCGGGCTCAACATCAAGCAGGTCTCGGCCGCGGTGAAGACGATCATGAACGCCTACCGGGCGTTCCGCGACTGCGACGGCACCATGCTGGAGATCAACCCGCTCGTCGTCACCAAGGACGACCGGGTGCTGGCGCTCGACGCCAAGATGAGCTTCGACGACAACGCGATGTTCCGCCGGCCGGGCATCGCCGACATGCACGACCCGTCCCAGGGCGATCCCCGCGAGGCGCAGGCCGCCGAGCACAACCTCAGCTACATCGGCCTCGAGGGCGAGATCGGCTGCATCGTCAACGGCGCGGGCCTCGCCATGGCCACCATGGACATGATCAAGCACGCGGGCGGCGAGCCGGCGAACTTTCTGGACGTCGGCGGCGGCGCGTCTCCTGAGCGGGTCGCCACGGCCTTCCGGCTCGTGCTCTCGGACCGCAACGTGAAGGCGATCCTGGTCAACATCTTCGCCGGCATCAACCGCTGCGACTGGGTCGCCGAGGGCGTCGTCCAGGCCGCCCGCGAGGTGAAGATCGACGTGCCGCTCGTGGTCCGGCTCGCCGGCACGAACGTCGAGGCCGGCAAGAAGATCCTGGCCGAGAGCGGCCTCGATCTCATCACCGCCGACACGCTGGCTGAGGCGGCCAAGAAGGCGGTCGACGCCTGCTCCGCCGCCAAGACGCAGCACTGAGAGGGGAGACCGCGCCATGAGCATCCTCATCGACGAGACCACCCCGATCATCGTCCAGGGCATCACGGGCGACAAGGGCACCTTCCACGCCAAGGAGATGCTGGATTACGGCACGAACGTCGTCGGCGGCGTCACCCCGGGCAAGGGCGGGCGCACCCATCTGGGCCTGCCGGTGTTCAACACCGTCAAGGAGGCGGTGGCGGCGACCGGCGCCACCACGTCGATCACCTTCGTGGCGCCCCCCTTCGCGGCGGACGCCATCATGGAGGCGGCCGATGCCGGCCTGCGGCTGGTCTGCTCGATCACCGACGGGATCCCGGCCCAGGACATGATGCGGGTGAAGCGCTACCTGTACCGCTACCCGAAAGAGAAGCGGACCATGGTGGTCGGCCCGAACTGCGCCGGCATCATCTCGCCCGGCAAGGCGATGCTCGGCATCATGCCCGGCCACATCTACCTTCCGGGCAATGTCGGGGTGATCTCCCGCTCCGGGACGCTGGGCTACGAGGCCGCCTCGCAACTCAAGGAACTCGGGCTCGGGATCTCGACCTCGGTGGGCATCGGCGGCGACCCGATCAACGGCTCGTCCTTCCTCGACCACCTCGCCCTGTTCGAGACCGACCCGGACACCGACGCGGTCCTGATGATCGGCGAGATCGGCGGCCCGCAGGAGGCCGAGGCCTCGGCCTGGATCCGCGAGAACATGTCGAAGCCGGTGATCGGCTTCGTGGCCGGGCTGACCGCCCCGAAGGGTCGCCGCATGGGCCATGCCGGCGCGATCATCTCGGCCGCCGGCGACAGCGCCGCCGAGAAGGCCGAGATCATGCGCTCCTACGGGCTGACGGTGGCGCCGGATCCGGGATCCTTCGGGCAGACGGTGGCCGACGTGCTGGCCCGGGCCGCGTAGCGCGGCCGGCCCGCCTTACGTCCCGGAACGCGGCGCGGGTCCTCTCTCCCGAGCGGGAGAGGGCGCGCGTCGCGCTGGGCACCGGCCGATGCGCGCCTCCCTCCCGGAGGTGACGGCGCATCGTGCTGAACATCCTCGAGAAAGACCGTGCGCCACGAGGTGGCTCCATGACCCGCACCCTTCACGCAACCCCTGGTCTCGTCGATGCCACGGCCTTCGCGCCGCCGGTGATCGTCGGCACGTCGTCGGAGCAGGCGCTGGACATCCTGTTCCAGGCGCTGCTCGACGTCGCCCGCCGGCACGACCCCGACCTCGAGGCGGTCCTGCACGGGACGGCCGACATCTCGCGCTTCTCGCCGCAGATGCTGGCGCGCGCGCTGCAGGTGCAGGGCATCTGGTTCCAGCTGATCTCCATCGCCGAGCAGAACGCCGCGATGCGCCGACGCCGGCACGTGGAGCGCACGGAGGGGCGGGCCGCGCTCGGCGGCTCCTTCGCCAAGGTTTTTTCCGACGCGCGCAAACAGGGGGTGCCCCCTGAAAAAATCCAGGCGCTGCTGAGCGACCTGCGCATCCGCCCGACGCTCACCGCCCACCCGACGGAGGGCAAGCGGGTGACGGTGCTGGAGAAGTTCCGCCGGATCTACCTCGTCCTGCGCGAGCTGGAGATGCCGCGCTGGACCGACCGTGAGCGCAACGGGCTCATGAACGAGCTGCGCGACCAGATCGAGCTGGTCTGGATGACGGGCGAGCTGCACCTGGAGAAGGCGACCGTCGAGCGGGAGGTGGCCTGGGGGCTGCACTTCTTCGACGAGACCCTGTTCGAGATGCTGCCCGAGACCCTGGAGACCCTCCACGAGGCGCTGGCCGAGACCTATCCGGGCACGGAGTTCAGGGTGCCGCCGTTCTTCCAGTTCGGCTCCTGGATCGGCGGCGACCGGGACGGCAATCCCTACGTCACGGCGGCCGTCACCCGGCAGACCCTGCACCGCAACGCGCTCGCCTCGCTCACGCGCTACCGCGACGGCGTCCGCGAGCTGGGGCGGACCCTCTCGCTCACCGAGCGCTCGCTGCCGTTGCCCGAGAGCTTCCGCGCGGAGCTCGACCGGAATCTCGCCGAGAGCGGCCAGGCCCGCGCCATCACCCGGCGCAACCCGGGCGAGCCCTATCGCCAGTACCTCTCCTGCGTCCTGCGCAAGATCGAGGCGACGATCGCCCGCAACGAGGGCGAGCACCCGTCCGGCCCCGACTACGCGAGCGCGGACGGGCTGATCGAGGACCTGCGCACCCTGGAGCGCGGCCTGACCGAGGCTAAGTGCGGGGCACTGGCGCGGGACCTCGTCCGCCCGGTCCGGCGCATGGTCGAGATCTTCCGCTTCTCGACGGTCCGCCTCGACCTGCGCGAGAACACCACCCGGACCACCGACACGCTCCACGCCCTCTGGCGCCAGCGCAACGGCGACGGCGAGCCGCCGGCCCTCGGCTCGGCCGCGTGGCGCCAGTGGCTCGACACGGAGCTCGCCCGGCCGCGCGATCCCGAGCGGTCCTTCGAGGACCTGCCCGACGCCGCCCGCGAGACGCTCGCCACCTTCGCCCTCGTCGCCGAGATGCGCGAGGCCCTCGACCGCGAGGCGTTCGGTGCCTTCGTGCTGTCGATGACCCGCTCGGTGGAGGACGTGCTCGGCGCGTACCTGCTGGCCAAGGAAGCGGGGGTGTTCCTCGACGCCGCCGGCACGGAGATCTGCCCGCTGCCGATCGTGCCCCTGTTCGAGACCATCGACGACCTGCGCGCCGCCCCGGCGATCATGCGGGCGCTGCTCAACGTGCCGGTGGTCCGCCGCTCCACCCGCTGGCAGGGCGGCGTGCAGGAGGTGATGATCGGCTACTCGGACTCCAACAAGGACGGCGGCTTCGTCGCCGCCAACTGGGAACTCTACAAGGCGCAGAGCAAGCTGACCCGGCTCGGCGAGGAGCTCGGCGTCGGGATCGCCTTCTTCCACGGGCGCGGCGGCTCGGTGAGCCGCGGCGGCGTGCCGACCCAGAAGGGCATCATGGCCCAGCCGCCGGGCTCCATCCGCGGCCGGTTCCGGACCACCGAGCAGGGCGAGGTCGTCTCGTTCAAGTACGCCAATCGCGGCACGGCCGCCTACCAGATGGAGCTGCTGGCGGCCTCGGTGTTCGAGCACGCGCTCGCCGGCGACGGCGAGCGGGCGGGCCCCGGCCACGACGACGCCCTCGAGGCGCTCGCCGGGGCCTCGCGGGCGGCCTACGTCCAGCTGCTCCAGACCGACGGCTTGGTCGATTACTTCCAGGCGGCGAGCCCGCTGGACGAGATCTCCCTTCTCAACATCGGCTCGCGTCCGGCCCGCCGCTTCGGCGCGCGCTCGCTCTCGGACCTCCGCGCGATCCCCTGGGTGTTCGCGTGGTCGCAGAACCGGCACGTGATCACCGGCTGGTACGGCGTCGGCTCGGGGCTGGCGAGCTTCATCGACGTGCGCGGCCGCGACGGCGAGGCGACCCTCAAGCGGCTGTTCAACGAGTCCCGCATCCTCCGCCTCGTCCTCGACGAGGTCGAGAAGACGCTGATGATGGTCGATCTCGACATCGCCCGCGCCTACGCGGGCCTCGTCCCGGACGCGGGCGTCCGGGACCGGATCTTCTCGATGATCGAGGCCGAGTACGCGCTCACCCGCGAGATGGTGCTGCGGGTGAGCGGCGGCACGGAGCTGGCTGAGCGCTTCCCCCTGTTCCGGGACCGCCTGAAGGGCCGGCTCCCGACGATTAACCAGGTCAGCCGCGAGCAGGTCGAGCTGCTCGCCCGCTACCGCGCCGAGACCGACGAGGACCGGCGCGAGGCGGTGAAGTCGGCCCTGCTCCTGTCCATCAACTGCATCGCGGTCGGCTTCGGGGCGACCGGATAGGGTAGGGTCCAGCGGGCTCCCTCTCCCGCGCGGGAGACGGGACCCGTGCCTCGATCCCGTACCGGGAACCCGGTCCATTCGTGCAGCCGCGCCCTGTCAGCGATCCACGCGCGCGCCATTTGCCGCCGATGAACGGGACCGCATCCCGCAACGGCACCAGAACCGTCACTAGGAGAGAGAACCCAAGATGAGCTTCACCCTGATCCAGCAGGCCAAGCCGCGCCTGCACCGCTCCGAACTCGCCGTGCCCGGCTCCAACCCGACCTTCATGGAGAAGTCGGCCTCCTCGGCGGCGGACGTGATCTTCCTCGATCTTGAGGACGCGGTCGCCCCGGACGACAAGGAGAAGGCCCGCACCAACATCATCCAGGCGCTGAACGACTTGGATTGGGGCAACAAGACCATGATGATCCGCATCAACGGTCTCGACACCCACTACATGTACCGCGACGTGGTCGACATCGTCGAAGCCTGCCCGCGGCTCGACATGGTGCTGATCCCCAAGGTCGGCGTGCCGGCCGACGTCTACGCTATCGACGTGCTGGTCACGCAGATCGAGCAGGCCAAGAAGCGCGAGAAGCAGATCGGCTTCGAGGTGCTGATCGAGACGGCCCTCGGCATGGCCAACGTCGAGGCGATCGCCCAGTCGTCGAAGCGGCTGGAGGCGATGTCCTTCGGCGTCGCCGACTACGCCGCCTCGACCCGCGCCCGATCCACCGTCATCGGCGGCGTGAACCCCGACTTCTCGGTGCTGACCGACAAGGACGAGTCCGGCAGCCGCCAGACCCACTGGCAGGACCCGTGGCTGTTCGCCCAGAACCGCATGCTGGTCGCCTGCCGCGCCTACGGACTGCGCCCGATCGACGGACCGTTCGGCGACTTCTCGGATCCGGACGGCTACCGCTCGGCGGCCCGCCGCTGCGCGGCCCTCGGCTTCGAGGGCAAGTGGGCGATCCACCCGAGCCAGATCGAGCTCGCCAACGAGGTGTTCACCCCCTCCGAGGCCGAGGTCACCAAGGCCCGGCGCATCCTCGAGGCCATGGAAGAGGCCGCCAAGGCCGGCCGCGGCGCCGTGTCCCTGGACGGCCGCCTCATCGACATCGCCTCGATCCGCATGGCCGAGGCGCTGATCGAGAAGGCGAACGCCATGAAGGGCTGAAGACCGCTCCGACGCGGGCGGATCCCGGCCCCCTGGCCGGGATCCGCCCTCCGCACTGCGAGGAACGTCTCATCCTTGCGAGCGCAGCGAAGCAATCCAGGCTCGCGGCTACGGCGACATGCGTGTCGCTGCCGGGTTGCCTCGCTGCGCTCGCGAGGACGGCGGCGAGGACGGCGGCGCCGCGTGGCCCGAAGTCCCGTCAGAACGGCCGATCGTCGGGCAGCCGCGCCGCTTCCATCTCGTCCGGCGTCGGGTCCCGGTGAACCACGATCCCGGTGGAGCGGTCCGCCGCGATCAGCCCGAGCCGGGCGAACCCGTCGAGCCAGCCGTCCATCGGCCAGATCCCGTGCCGGTCGTGGAAGCGCGCCGCGTTGGCGACGATGTCGCGGAAATGCTGCAGCGGCGGGTCGTAGCCCGGATGATGCTGGTGGTAGGCCCGAGGGCCGCCGAGGAACAGGATCGGCACGCCGGCCCGCTCGGCCCGGAAGGCGAGGTCGGTGTCCTCCGCGCCGTAGCCCGAGAAGGTCTCGTCGAAGCCGCCGAGGCGGTCGTAGGTCGCGGCCCGCACCGCGAAGGCGAGGGACCAGAACAGGCCGGGCTGCGGCGCCGGCGCCACCGTGCCGGCGGGCGGGAAGACCCGCACCGGGTGCGGCGCGCCGAGACGCGCCAGATCCGTCTCGCGCCACCCGTCCGCGACCGCGCCGGCCGGCAGGTAGCCGATCTCGCAGCAGATCAGGCCGTCCCGCTCGGCCACCGCCCGCGACAGGCCCGCGACGAGCCCCGCCGAGGGGATGCAGTCCACGTCGAGGAAGATCAGCGTGTCGGCACCGGCGGCCCGGCGCCCGGCATTGCGCGCCGCAGCGAGCGGCAGGCCGGCATGCGGGAACGGCACGCGCTCCACCGGGAAGGGCAGGGCCGGGTAGGGCGCCGCGTCGTCGCCGATCTCGACGACGACGCAGCGGTCGGGCGGGTCGCCGCGGCCGAGGCCTTCGAGCAGACGGGTCAGGTGCGCGCGCCGGCCCTTGTTGAGGGTGATGACCGCGACGCTCACGGGGCGGTTCCGGCGCGCAGGACGTCGATGCGGTACTTGTCCGTCCGCGCCTGACTCAGGACCTTTGCGAAGGGTGCCGACAGCCGGATGAAGCCCTCGGCGGCGCCGTCACCCGAGAGCGGGTAGTCGGTCTCGCCCAGCCAGTGCACCAGCACGATGTCGCCGCCGGGCGCGATCGTCGCGACGGCCCGGCGCACGAGCGCGGCGAAATCCTCCGGGGCCAGGAAGTACAGGAACTCGGAGAGGACGATCAGGTCGAACCGCTCCTCGGGCCAGTCCGCCGGCATCGTGCCCTGCCGGATCTCGACGTGGGGGCGATCCGCGCAGCGCGCCCGGGCGTCCTCCAGGGCGGCCGGGACCAGATCCGTGGCGAGCAGACGCTCGCAGCGCTCGGACAGGGCGTGGGTGAAGACGCCGATGGAACAGGCCGGCTCGAACGCGGCCCGGTAGCGCGCCCGCGGCAGGGCCGCCAGCGTCGCCGCGTACTTGTCGCGCTCGTAGGACGACGAGGTGAAGCGCCAGGGATCCGGGTCGCTGGCGTACATGCCGAGGAAGTAGTCTTCCGGCAGGGTCTGCGTCCGGCGGCTCATGCGGGGACCGCGACGAAGCGCTCGTAGGGGCCGCAGAGCCGGTCGATCATGGCGGGCTCGAGCCGGAAGCCCTGGGGATCGTCCGCGATCAGGTCGGTGGTCTGCGATTCGTGGGCGGCGACGGCGCGCGCCTTGGTCTCGCGATAGGCGGAGACGTCGAGGCGCAGGCCGGCGGGGCTCGGCCCGACCTCGGTCTCGGGCGGCAGGGTCCAGCCCCAGACGGGGTACTCGTAGACGCGGACCCCCGGCATCTGCGGCCGCGCGAGGGCGACGATCGCCGCGGCCGCCTTGTGGTCGCAGTGGGGATCGTGGCGCCACGTGACGAAGACCGCGCCGGCCCCGATCGCCGCGGCCGCGCGGGCGACCGCGGACGCGGAGGCCTCGGCCTCGGGGCCGTCGCTCGGGACGTGCGCGTCCGGGAGGCGCAGGAAGGTGACGGCCTCGGGCCCGAGGCCGAGGACCGCCACGGCCCGCCGGGTCTCCGCCTCGCGCAGGGCGCGCAGTTTCTCGGGCGGGTAGAGACGGGAATGCGTGTGCGACCCGCAGCCGTCGCTGACCACGACGAGATGCACGGGCCGTCCCGACGCCCGGGCGGCGGCGATCAGCCCGCCGCATCCGAGGCTCTCGTCGTCGGGATGGGGCGCGACCACCACGAGCCCCCGGCTCCCCAGGAGGGCGTCGAGGCTCGCCACGGGCAGCGCGTCGGCGGCGGCGAGGAAGGCGTCGGCGCGCATCAGCAGCCTCCGATCCGGTCAGAGGCCGAGAGGTCGGAGGCCAAGAGGAAGCGCCGGTCGCACCGCGACGGGCTGCTGACGGGATCGATCACGGGACGCTCCACGGACGGTGCGCGGGTTCTGGCGTCCCGGGTTGTCAGGCGCGGCGCATGAACGCGCCATGAGCGGCGCGTACGGGCCGGCCGGAGGGCATCAGCGATCGTTCTCGGTGGTGAGCGCGTCGGCGCGGGTGCCCTCGTCGACGCCCCGGCCCGCCGCGAGGTGGACGCCGGGCGTCGGCGCGTCGCGGAAGACCGCACCGGCGGCGCTGAGGGCGCTGCGCAGGGCCTCGACCTGGCCACTGGGCGCGTCGCTGTAGCCGCCCTCGAAATCCCGCACGAATCGCTCGTCCAGGCCGACCTTGCCGGCGAGATCGGCCTCCGACCAGCCGAGCAGCCCGCGAGCCGCCCGCGACTGCGCCGGGGTCATGGCGAGCGCCCGGGTCCCGCTCTGCGCGCCCTCGTCCGATCCTGCCAAGGTGATCCTCCTGCTTCGCACTGATCAACAACGATCGCGGTCCCGGATCGTTTCCGGGCGGTCTTCGGCCGAGCGCGACCATAATTGTGCTGAAATCCTGTCGCATCCGGCACGGCGCAAGGATTCGGAGCGGCCCACGCGAGGGGCCGGACCGCGCGGCCCGCGCGGCGCTTCCGGACCGGGATGACCTGCGCGCGGCGCGCGCGACATGGGGACTGGACGATGAGAGGGGTGCTGATCGCGAGCTTGGCCTGTGCCGTGCTGGCCATGGACCTGACCGCGGCGACGCAGGCGCAGGCGCAGATGGGCGGCTCGCCCACGGGCTTCGGCCGGGGCAACCGCCGGCCGGGCGGCGAGGAGGAGAAGAAGCCCCAGTACGTGCCGGGGACCAAGGCCAGCGAGAAGATGTTCCCGCTGGACTCGACCTGGACCGCCGTGAGCCTGAACGGCAAGCCGTTCACGGGCGGCGACCGGCCGAGCTTCATCATCGACAAGCAGTACCGCGCCCGCGGCTACGGCGGCTGCAACACCTTCGCGGCGACCGCCTTCCCGCTCAAGGAGCAGCACATCGCCGTCGGCCCGCTCGCGCTCACCAAGAAGAGCTGCGACAAGGGCCTCGCGGCCGCCGAGCAGGCGTTCTTCATCGCCCTGCGCACCTCGGCGGCGTGGGACTTGGTCGGCTCGCAGCTCGTTCTGAAGAGCCCGAACGGCGAGCTGAAGTTCGACCGGGCCCTTTAAGGGCCGGTTCAGCACGCCGAACGACGACGGCCGCCGATTCAGACGCTCTTGAGGGACGTCGGCGCTCACTCCTCCGGTATCGAGGAGTGCGCGGATGCCAGTCGGGATCGGGATCGGACGCGGGGATCCCCTGCGTCCCGCGGTGACGCGGACCGCGCGCTTCTCGGGACCCGAGGGCTTCCATCCGGGCGCCCTCTGGCTCGCCGCGGCGTCGCCGCTCCTGGCGACCCTCCTCCTCCTGGTCCGGCTCGCGGCCTGAGGGGAGCCTGCGCCGACCGGTCCTAGCCTCAGCGGGTGCCGGTCGCGTCCGGCGCCCGCGAGGTCTCGGAGGCGCGGTGCGTCTCGGGCGAGGCCTCCGAGCGCAGCATCACGGGCGGGAACAGGGCCGCCAGACCCGCGGCCACGCCGTACAGGACGGGATCGGCGTTCGCTCCCGCTTCGGGCGGACGGAGATCGCTGGTCAGCTTCGTGCGCCGGCGGGCATCGCGCGCGTTCGCGAGCATCTGTCCGCGTCTCCGTTGTTCGCGTGTTCGAAACGGTCAATGCCGCGTTCCGCGTTTCGTTGCCGCGGACGTCCGATATTTCTCCCGGCCCTCGATCGCGGCCGATTCTCAGCCGCGGCGCCGGAGGATCGGCACGGACCGACCGTCCGGCAGCGGGCAGGCGGCCGGGACGACCTCGACGATCGACGCGCTCGGACAGCGCGCCCGGCAGCCCTCGGCCGCCGCGATCTGATCGCCGCCGCAGGCGTCGGCGAAGCAGAAGGTCCCGAGATCCTCGCACGTCGCCCGGAACCGGCTCGGCGCCGCCGGCCCCCGCAGGTCCGCGGCCCCGGCCCCCTGCGTCAGCAGGAGAAGCGTTAGACCGATCAGGGCCGGGAGGCGTGCCATCTCTGTCTCCGATCCGGGTCACGACCGCTTGCGGAGCCAGCCTAGCATTGGCAGCCTGGACGCGCCGTACCATTCCCGCGACACGTGCCGCGCGTCATCTGTCGCGATCCCGGCCGCGCCGCGCGGCCGATACCACCGCTCTTCCGTGAAAGGCCGCCATGCCGCTCTACGCCCTCGACGAGCACGTCCCCGACCTCGCCGACCCGGCCCGGGTCTGGATCGCGCCCGACGCGCAGGTGATCGGCCGGGTGCATCTCGGCCTCGATGTCGGCATCTGGTTCGGCGCGGCTCTGCGCGGCGACAACGAGCCGATCCGCATCGGCGACCGCACCAACGTCCAGGAAGGCGTGATCATGCACGTCGATCCCGGCTTCCCCCTCGTGATCGGGACCGACGTCACGATCGGGCACGGCGCGATCGTGCACGGCTGCACCATCGGGGACGGCAGCCTCGTCGGCATGGGTGCGACGGTTCTGAACGGGGCCCGGATCGGCCGCGGCTGCCTCGTTGGCGCCAACGCGCTGGTCACCGAGGGCAAGGAGTTCCCGGATCACAGCCTGATCGTCGGGGCGCCGGCCAAGGCCGTGCGCACCCTCGACGAGGCCGCGATCGAGGGTCTGCGGCAGGCCGCCCTGCGCTACGTGGAGAATGCCCGGCGCTACCGGGCCGGGCTGCGCCGCATCGACGGCTGACGGGTACGGGCCGCTCCCCGGAGGAGCGGCCGGAACACCCTTACTTCTTGGCCTTGCCGCGCTCGATCGCTTCCTCGATCAGCCGGTGGGCCTCCTCCTTGTCGCCCCAGCGGACGAACTTGACCCACTTGCCGGGCTCCAGATCCTTGTAGTGCTCGAAGAAGTGCTGGATCTGCTGGATCGTGATGTCGGGCAGGTCGGTGTAGTTCTCGACCCGGTCGTAGCGCTTGGTCAGGTGGCGCGAGGGCACCGCGATGATCTTCTCGTCCTCGCCGCCCTCGTCCTGCATCACCATCACGCCCACGGGACGCGCGCTGATGATCGCGCCCGGCAGCACGGCGCGGGTGTTGGCCACCAGCACGTCGCAGGGGTCGCCGTCGCCCGACAGGGTGTGGGGGATGAAGCCGTAATTGCCCGGGTAGAACATCGGCGTGTACAGGAACCGGTCGACGACCAGCGCGCCGGATTCCTTGTCCATCTCGTACTTGATCGGCTCGCCGCCCAGCGGCACCTCGACGATCACGTTGACGTCGTGCGGCGGCTTCTTGCCGAGCGGGATGGCGTCGATCTTCATGGCCTGTCGCTTCCGGAATGCGGTCTCGTCCGCTTCCCGGATCTCTTAGAGGCGCCGCCTGGCAAAGCAAATCAGTCGATGGTACGGCCCGGCAACGAGCGCTGGAAAACGTTAGCCGAAGAGAAACCCGACCTTCGGGAGCGGGAGGCCCGCCACGCGGTCCAGCACCCGCGGGCCGGCGACGCCGCCGAGCCCCTCGTAGAAGGCGCTGGCGCGGGCGTTGTCCTCCAGGCTCCACACGCCGAGCCGCGCGAGGCCGTGATCCGCGAGGTCGTTGCGCACCGCCCGGAACAGGCGGCGGCCCAGACCGACGCCCTGGTACTCCGGCAGCAGGTAGAGTTCGTCGATCTCCGCCTCGGTGCCGAGCGACCGGCTGCGCGTCCGCCCGTAGGCCGCGTAGCCGACGACGAGCTCGCCCGTCTCGACCACCGCGATCGGCCGGCCGCGGCGCAGGGCGCCCCGCCACCACGCCCGATCCCGGGTCGAGATCAGCCGCTCCAGGGCGACGCCCGGGATGATGCCGCGATAGGCCTCGCGCCACGACGCGTCGAACACCTTGGACAAGCCGCCGAGGTCGGCCTCGCGGGCCCGGCGGATGCTCGTGGTGCGCGTGCTCATGGGCCTCGGGCCTCCCATCGTCCGACCGGCGGATAACTCGCGCGGTCCGCGCAGGTTCGATGCCGATCCGGGCGGAGTGAAGGCAAGAACGGCGCCGGATCGCGTCGGTGTGTGGTCGACCGCGTGCCGGTCTGGTGCCGGGCCGCCGCGGGGCCGCCGCGGGGCCGCGAATTGCCGGGCCGCCGGGTGGCTGGTAGAGCCCGGGCTCGTTCCCTCGGCAGCCCGGCCTTGTTCAACCGCTTCCTCAAGCCCGAGACGCGCTACGCGCGCCGCATGGCCCGGATCGCCCGCTTCGAGCGGCCGATCGCCGGCCCCGGCGACCGGCTGATGGCGTGGGCCAGCATGCTGCTGATGGACCACGGCGTGTTCCGCCTCGCCTACCTCAACCGGCACCGGGTCGGCACCGGCGCCGTCTGGCGCTCGGCCCAGCCCGGTCCCCACCAGCTCGCCCGCTTCCGGGCCGAGGGCGTGCGGACGATCATCTCCCTGCGCGGCGGGCGCGAGCACGGGTCCTGGCCGCTGCAGCGCGAGGCCTGCGAGCGCCACGGCCTCAAGCTCGTCGAGTTCGTGCTCCGCTCGCGGGAGGCGCCGGACCGCGCCACCATCCTCGGCGCCAAGGCGTTCTTCGCCGGCATCGAGTACCCGGCCGTGATGCACTGCAAGTCCGGCGCCGACCGGGCCGGCCTCGCCTCGGCCCTGTACCTGATCCTGCACGAGGGCCGCCCGGTGGCCGAGGCCGCCCGGCAGCTCTCCGCCCGCTACGGCCATCTCCGCTTCGCCAAGACCGGGATCCTCGACGCGTTCTTCGCCCGCTACCGCGTCGAGGGCGAGGCGAAGGGCCTCGACTTCCTGACCTGGGTCGAGACCGTCTACGATCCCGAGGCGCTCAAGCGGGATTTCCGGCCGGGCTTCTGGTCGGATCTGGCCGCCGACCGCATCCTGCGGCGGGAGTGAAGATCACTCCGCGGGCGGCCGCGCCGCCTCGCGGAACGGGTGGGCCGGGTAGGTCCCGATCACCCGCAGCTCGCGCGAGAAGAAGCCGAGCTCGTCCAGCGCGCGGCGGAGGCCCGTATCCTCCGGATGGCCGTCGACCTCGGCGTAGAACTGCGTGGCGGTGAACTCGCCGTCGACCATGTAGCTCTCGAGCTTCGACATGTTGACGCCGTTGGTCGCGAAGCCGCCGAGCGCCTTGTAGAGGGCGGCCGGGATGTTGCGGACACGGAACACGAAGCTCGTCACGCAGGGCTCGGCGCCCTGGGCGACCGGCTCGGGCTCAGGGGAGAACACTACGAACCGGGTGGTGTTGTGCGCCTCGTCCTCGACGTCGCGCTCGAGGATGTCCAGGCCGTAGACCTCGGCGGCGAGGGCGGGCGCCAGGGCCGCCCGGCTCGGGTCGCCGATCTCGGCGATCTCGCGGGCCGCCCCGGCGGTGTCGCCGGCGACCACGGCCTTCAGGCCCAGCCGGCGGATGATGCGGCGGCACTGGCCCAGCGCGTGGACGTGGCTGTGGACGCTCCTCAGCGCCTCGAGCTTCGTGCCCGGCAGGACCATCAGCTGGAAGTGGATCGGCAGGAAGTGCTCGGCCACGATGTGCAGCGGCGAGATCGGGATCAGGTGGTGGATGTCGGCGACGCGGCCCGCGATCGAGTTCTCGATCGGGATCATCGCCCGCTGCGCGCGCCCCTCCGTCACCGCCGCGAAGGCGTCCTCGAAGGTCGGGCAGGGCAGCGGCGTCCAGTCCGGATAGGCCTCCGCGCAGATGATGTGCGAGTTGGCCCCGGGCTCACCCTGGTAGGCGATGGTGCGGTCGGTCATGGCGGCGCGGATTCGTTCGTCGGTCAGTTCAGGCGCCGGCCCTGCAGCAGGGCGCGGGCCCGTTCCAGGTCGGCGGGGGTGTCGACGCCGAGCGGCAGGTCGTCGACGATGGCGGCATCGATGCGCATGCCGGCCTCGAGGGCCCGCAGCTGCTCCAACTTCTCCCGCACCTCCAGCTCGCCGGGCGGCAGGGCCACGAACCGGCTGAGCGCCGTGCGCCGGTAGGCGTACAGGCCGATATGGTGCCAGAGGGGCCCGTCGCCCCAGGGCGCGCGGGCGCGGGTGAAGTAGAGGGCGCGCAGGCGCCCGGGACCGACCGCGTGGCCGACGAGCTTGACCACGTTGGGGTTGTCGGCCTCGTGCGGATCGGTGATCGGCGCGCAGAGGGTGACGATGTCGACGGTGCGGTCGGCGAGCGGCGCGACGGAGGCGCCGATGATCGCCGGGTCGATGGTCGGCAGGTCGCCCTGCACGTTGACGACCACGTCGTGGCGGCCCTCCGGATCGACGATCTCCAGGGCCTCGGCGAGGCGATCGGAGCCCGACGGGTGGTCGGCCCGGGTCATCACCGCGAGGCCGCCCGCGGCCTCGACCGTGCGGGCGATCTCCGCCGTGTCGGTGGCGACCACCACCGGGCCGATCCCGGCCTCGACGGCCCGGCGCCAGACATGGACGATCATGGCCTCGCCGGCGATGTCGGCCAGCGGCTTGTTCGGCAGGCGGGTCGCGGCGAGGCGCGCCGGGATCAGGACCAGGGGATCGGACATCGAGATTCGGATCCGGATGCGCGGATCGAGCGGCCGCGACGGGAGGCGGCCGGCTGCTTAACAGGCCGGCCTCCGGTTGTCGTCCCCCGGGAACGGGCCTGCGGAAACGGGCCGGGCCGCGGTGGAGAAAAGGTGCCACCCGGTGACAAGCTGGACAATTCGGTGGAACAATCCTGCGCCGGAGCGACGCGGAACGCCCCTGCGGCATTGTCAGGAGCCGCCCGGAACCGCTAAGGCAACCTCGAAATCTTCCAATGTCCGGTGTCCGAGCCCGCTCGCCCGTGTCAGGCGCGCGTTCGGCACGGCCGAGTTGCGAGAAGAGCATGAACTCGTTCGAGGTGAACAAGGTCCTGGGTGCGGTCCTCGGCGCCCTTCTGTTCGCGGCCGGATCGGGTTTCGTCGCCGAATTAATCTACCACCCGAAGCCGGCGGGCAATGCCGGCTACGACCTGCCCGAGCCGCAGCCCGAGACCGCCGCGGCGGCGCCCGAGGCCAAGGTCGAGCCGATCGCCGTCCGCCTCGCCAGCGCCAATGCCGAGAAGGGCGAGGCCGGCACCAAGGCCTGTCACGCCTGCCACAGCTTCGAGAAGGGCGGCCCGAACAAGGTCGGCCCCGACCTGTACGGCATCGTCGAGCGGCCGAAGGGCGCGCATGCGGGCTTCGACTACTCGGCGGCCATGAAGGAGAAGGGCGGCACCTGGACCTACGCCGACCTCGACGAGTTCCTGACGAACCCGAAGGCTTACGTGAAGGGCACCAAGATGGCCTACGCGGGCATCGCCGCGCCGCAGGAGCGGGCCAACGTCATCGCCTACCTGCGGACGCTCGCCGAATCGCCGAAGCCGCTGCCGGCCGTCGAGAAGACCGACGCCGCGCCGGCGGCCGCGCCCGCCGCGGCCAAGCCCGAGGACAAGCCCGCCGCCGACAAGCCGTCCGCCGACAAGCCCGCCGCCAACAAGGCGTCCGAGGGTAAGGACAGCCCGGCCAAGCCCGCCGATACCGGCACCGCCAAGCCGGTCGAGGCGAAGTCGCCCGGCAGCCCGCGGACGACCGGCGAGTCGAGCGACCGCAACGCGCCGGCTCCCCCGGCCAGCGCCCACGACAGCGACCAGCAGGGCCAGCCCTCGAGCCTGATCCCCGCCGAGCCGACCGCGCCGACGGCGCCGGCCGCCAAGGAGCCGGCCGCGAAGGCCAATCCCGAGGCCGTCGAGCGGGCGAAGGATCTGGAGGTCGGCGGCCCGACCAAGGATCTGAACGCGCCGCTGCCGACCCCGCAGCCGCTGCCGAAGGAGTAGGCGGCACGGCCGGGTGCGGGGCCGGGCACGGTCCCGCCCTTCGCGTGCCTGGCGCGTTCCGCCGGCATGGCTCCGGGCGTGGCCCTTGCTCTAAGGCGGCTGCGCCCCGGCATCCGGCCGGATCGAGAACCGCGTAGGGCCCCTTGACTGATCGACGTCCCGCCGTGCCGGAGCGCCGGGCCCCCCTGCCGCTCCTCGTCGCCGTGACCATGACCGGAACGGTGGCGCTGCACATCTTCGTGCCGGCGCTGGCGGCGGCGGCCGTCGACCTCGGCACCAACGCCGCCGGCGCGCAGCTGACGATCACCGTCTACCTGATCGGGCTCGCGGGCGGTCAGCTCCTCTACGGGCCGCTCTCGGACCGATACGGGCGGCGCCCGATCCTGATCGGGGGACTCGTCCTCTACCTCGCCGGCCTGCTGCTCGCGATCCCCGCGCCCAACATCGGCGTCCTGCTCGTCGCCCGCGTCCTGCAATCCCTCGGCGCCTGCGGCTCGCTGGTGATCGGCCGGGCGATGGTCCGCGACGTCTCGACCCGCGAGGACGCCGCCCGGAAGCTCGCGATCCTCACCACCGCGATGACGCTCACGCCCGCGCTGGCCCCGGCGATCGGCGGCGTGGTGAACGAGGCCTTCGGCTGGCGCGCGGTGTTCGTGGTGCTGGCCGGCCTCGTCGCCGTGCTGGGTGCGCTCGTGGTCTTCACCCTGCCCGAGACCAACCGCCACAAGGTGGCGCTGCCGGGCTTCGTCGCCGTCCTGTCCGGCTACCTGCGGCTGGTGCGGGTCCCGGTGTTCCGGGCCTACCTGGTGGCGGGCGCCTGCGGCGGCACCAGTCTCTACGCGTTCCTGGCGGTGGCGCCGTTCCTCCTCGTGGACCGGCTCGGGCGCTCCTCGCAGGAGGTGGGCTTCGACTGCCTGATCGTCGTGTTCGGCATGGTCGGCGGCGCCGTCCTGGCGAGCCGGCTCGCCGTCCGGGTGCCGATCCGCAAGGCGGCGCGGAGCGGCAACCTCCTCTGTATCGGGGCGGCGCTGTCGCTGCTGGTCGTGGACCGCACCGGCATGCTCGGCGTGGTCAGCCTGATCGTGCCGCTCTTCGCCTACGCGGTGGGCGTCGGTCTGCTCAGCCCCAACGCGGTGGCGGGGCTGATGAACGTCGACCCGCACGCCGCCGGGTCGGCCTCCAGCCTCTACGGCTTCACCCAGATGACGTTCGGGGCGCTGTTCACGGCCGCCGCCTCGGCGTGGCCGGCGACCTCGGCGACGCCGGTGGCGCTGGCGCTGCTCGCGGCCGGGCTGATCGCCGCGCTGGCGCTCCGGCGGGCCTGAACGGGGTTTCGAACGGTCGAGCGCCGGCCCCGGCGGCGCTCGCTGCTCGGCGGACCCGTCGGCCCTCTCCGTCATCGCGAGCGCAGCGAAGCGACCTAGGGTCAGCGCGCCCTCCGTAAGTGTGGCGCTACTGGATTGCTTCGCTTCGCTCGCAATGACGGCGGCTGCGTGTGGGTTGAGCTGAGCCATTCACGCGCATGCAGAAGACCAGCCCGGTGCGGACCGGAATCACCGTCAGAGAGCTGAGGCACGCCTGTCGGGCCCCGTTTCAGGTCCTGACCGCCTCGATCGGGCCCGTCACGCCCGCACGGAACTCCTCGGCCAGTTCCAGCCACAGCAGGCGCGCCGGGTCGACCGGTCCCGGCATGGTCAGGCGCCCGGGCGGAACCGGCGTGAACCCGAAGCGGGCGTAGTAGGGCGCGTCGCCGACGAGGATCACCAGGCCCTCGCCCGCCCGCCGCGCCCCCTCGATCGCCGCGCGGGTCAGGGTGCTGCCGATGCCGCGACCCTCGAAGCTCGGATCGACCGCCAGGGGGCCGAGCATCACGAAGGGCGTCGCCCCGGTCCGCACCGGCCCCATCCGGACCGAGCCGACGAGGAAGCTGCCGACCGAGGCGGTGATGCCGAGGTCGATCCGCTCGGCCGCGCCCTCGCGGAGGCGGTAGGCGGTGCGGGCGAAGCGGCCGGGCCCGAAGGCCCGGGCATGGAGGCGCTCGATGGCGGGGGCATCCTCCGGCCGCTCCGGCCGGATGACGAGGGACAGATCGGTCACGGGGTACTCGCGGGTCGGACGGGCGCCGCGTAGCAGCGCCGGGCCGGACCCGCAAACCGTCGCGCTACTCGGCGGCGGCCAGGGCGGGCCGCGCGCCGCCCTGCGTCAGCCTCAGGAAGCCCAGGGCCGCGAGCCAGATCACCGCGCCGCAGGCGGAGGCGACGCCGAGGACCAGCGCGAAGCCGCCGCGGTCGTGCAGGAGGGCGATCGCCGGCACCACGAAGCCGCTCGCCGTGAAGCCGACGAAGTAGCGCACGCTGTAGGCGCGGGCCCGGTAGGCGGGCGGCACGTAGCGGGCGATCATCGCGTCGTTGATCACCACCTGCCCGTAGATCGCCGTCATGGCGAGGACGAGCCCGGCGAGCAGCGGCAGGCCGGTCGAGACGGCCGCGATCCCGAGCCCGAGCGGCTGCAGCACCGACAGGGCCACGAACAGGGACGGCAGGCTGTAGCGGTCGATCAGCCGGCCCATGGCGAGCTGCATCAGGGCGCCGAACAGGAAGACGCCGGTGGCGATCGAGCCGGTCAGCGCCAGCGGCAGCGCCTGCCCGACGCCCTCGTCGATCACCTTGGGCAGGCTGATCGTCGTCAGGTTGAAGGTCAGGCCGCCCGCGAAGATCGACAGGGCGAACATCGCCATGAGCGCCCACGGCCGGGTCACCGGGATCACCGCCGCGCCGCCGGCCTTCCTCCCCGCGGCGTCGCCGTCGCCCGGGACCAGGGCCACGAAGGCGGCCCCGCAGGCGAGGCAGACGAGGCCGGGAACGATGAAGGCCGCGCGCCAGCTGACCGTGGCGGCGAGCAGCGCGGTCAGGCCGGAGGCCGAGGCCGCGCCGAGATTGCCCCAGACGCCGTTGATGCCGAGATCGTGCCCGAGCCGGCGGGCATGAGTCACCAGAATGGCCGAGCCGACCGGGTGGTAGATCGCCGAGGCGAGCCCGAGGACGCAGAGCCAGAGGGCGAAGCCCAGCGGCGTCGAGGCGCTCGCCACGCCCAGGCAGGACAGGCCGTAGCCGAAGAAGAACACCGCCAGCATGTTGCGCCGCCCGAACCGGTCGGCGAGCGAGCCCATCGGCAGCGAGCACAGGCCGAAGGCCACGAAGGCGCCGGTGGCGAGCCCGATCAGCTCGCCGTAGCCGAGCCCGGTCTGGGCCGCGATGGCGATCACCGCGGTCGGGTAGATCAGCAGCACGAAATGGTCGAGGGCGTGCGCGAAGTTGACGAAGCGCAGGGTGCGGCGGGACAGCGTGTCGGAATCCATCGCGGCGTATCCTCCGGGACGGCACCCTGATAGCCTGACCCGATGGCGGTGTTGGGCCGGATATGTACGCGAACGGGCCAATGTTGACGGAGGCGCGCGGCGCCGCGGGGCGGTCGACCGAGGCGGCCGACTATCAGGACGTGCCCCGCCCGGTCGCGGTGATGCCCAAGACCTACGCGGCCGGGATGCACCTCGCACGGCACTTCCATCCCCGCGCGCAGCTGCTCTACGCCACGTCCGGGCTGATGATGGCGTTCGCGGAGGACGGCACCTGGGTGGTTCCCGAGGGGCACGCCCTCTGGATCCCGCCGCTTCTGCCGCACGCGGTCGCGACCCACGGGGCTGTCGCGATGTGCTCCGCCTATCTCGATCCCGCCGCGGTCCGGTCCTTCCCGGCGAGTTGCCGGGTGATCGCGGTGTCGCGGCTCCTCGCCGCCGCGCTCACCGCGCTGGCGGAGGAGGCGGTGCTCTACGCAGAGGAGGGCCGCGGCGGCCACCTCGCCGCCCTGGTGCTCGACGAGATCGGCCGGGCCCCGGCGACGCCGCTCGCGCTGCCGCTCCCGCGCGACGCGCGCCTGCGCCGGGTCTGCCTCGCGCTGATCGAGGATCCGGCCTCGGGGTCCGATCTCGACGCCTGGGCCGACCGTGCAGGCGCGAGTCGGCGCACGCTCACGCGCGGGTTCCGCGCGGAGACGGGCCTCAGCTTCGGCGACTGGCGAGCGCGGGCCCGCGTGATCCGGGCGCTGGCGCTGGCGGCCGAGGGACGGCCGCCGCGGGCGGTCGCGGCGGCCGTGGGCTACCGGAGCGCGCAGGCGCTGCGCACGACCGTGGCGCGGGTGCTCGGCGCCGCGCGTCCGCTCCGCGGCGGGACGCCCTGAGCGCCGCCTAGGCTGCCTGTCGGGGCGCCTCGAAGAGCTCGTCGGCCGGGCCGAAGAACTCGAACTTCACCCGCTCGGCCGGGACGCCGCGGCGCAGCAGGCCGGTGGCGAGATCCCGAAGGAACGGCTTGGGACCGCACAGGTAGTAGGTCGCGCGGTCGTGCGGCGTGTGCTCCGCGAGCCAGTCCGCCGTGATCAGGCCCTGGACGTCGTAGTGCTCACCCGGCCGGTCCGCGGCTTCGGGCTCCGCGTAGAACGTCACGACCGTCGCGGCGCGGGCCCGCGCCGCGAGCGCCCGGGCGTGGTCGCGCAGGGCGTGGACGCGGCCGAACAGGGCGCCGTGGACGTACCAGGTCGGCCGGTCCGGGCTGTCCGCCGCGATGGTCTCGAGCATGCTGATCATCGGGGTCAGCCCGACGCCGCCGCTGACCAGCACCACGGGCGCATCGCTCTCGGCGTCGAGGCTGAAGTCGCCCGCCGGTGCGGCGACCTTCAGCACGGTGCCGGGCCGCGCGTGGTCGTGCAGCCAGTTCGAGGCGATCCCGGCCGGACGGCCCGGCGCCGCCTCGCGCTTGACGGTGATGCGGTAGGCCCGGTCGCTCGGCGCGCAGGACACCGAGTAGTTCCGCTTCAGCACACCGCGGCCCGGCAGGTCCAGGAGGAAGCCGAGATACTGGCCCGGCCGATGCCGCAGCACCGGGCCACCGTCGGCCGGCACGAGGACGAAGGAGCGGATCGTCTCGCTCTCCTGGGTCACGCTGTCGACCACGAAGTCGCGCCAGCCGTTCCAGCCGCCCGGCTTGGAGGCATGGTCGCGGTAGATCGCGGCCTCCCGGCCGATCAGCAGTTCCGCCAGGAACCAGTAAGCCTCCCCCCAGGCCGTGGCGATCTCCGGCGTGGCGGCCTCGCCGAGGACATCCCCGATCGCGCCGAGGAGGGCGTCGGCCACGTGCGGGTAGTGCTCCGGCAGGATGTTCAGGGCGACGTGCTTCTGCGCGATGCGCTCGACCGCGCCCGCCAGGACGCCGAGATTGTCGATGTTGCGGGCGTAGGCGAGCACGGCCTGGGCCAGGGCCTTCGGCTGAGAGCCGGTCTCGCCGTGATGGGACTGGTTGAAGAGGTCGCGGATCTCGGCGTTCTCGAAGAGGCGCTCGTACATGCGCTTCGTGATGGTGAGGCCGTGGGCCTCCAGGGCCGGCACGGTGGCCTTCATGAGAGCGACGGTGGCGGGGGAGAGGGGCGCGGGCATGGCACAGCTCAAAAGGTGCATACGACATGCTTCTTTTAGCGCCCCCTCGAAAAGATGCAAGGGAAATACATCTTATAGGGACGGTGCCTGTTCGCCTGCCTGCGGTGGTGCCGGTCCGCGGCTGCGCGTACGGACTCGGACCGCGGCGGACATCGCATCGCCCCACGGCAGGGATCGTCTTCTGGAGTTGAGATGCGCCTGACCCGCTACACGGATTACGCGTTGCGCACGCTGATCTACGTCGGGCTCCACGAGCCCGAGCAGAGTTCGATCGCCGGGATCGCGCGCGCCTACGGCATCTCGGAAAATCACCTGACCAAGGTGGTCCACCAGCTGGGTCGGCTCGGCCTGATCCGGACGATCCGCGGCCGGGGCGGCGGGCTTCGGCTGGCGAAGCCGCCGGAGGAGATCGTCGTCGGTGCAGTGGTGCGCCAGACCGAGGACGACCTGGCGCTGGTCGAGTGTTTCGGCGGCGGCGCCTGCGCCATCACGGCCCCGTGCCGGCTCCGGCGGGTGCTGGGCGAGGCCCTGGCGGCGTTCCTCGCCGTCCTCGACCGCTACACCCTGGCGGACCTCCTCGGCGCGCCGGACGGCGACGCCATCGCGGCGCTGCTGGGCCTGGCCGGCCCCCCGCGCGACGAGCCGCCGGTGCCGGCCGGCGCCGCGAGCCTCCCCGAGACCTGAGGATCCGCGCGCCGCGCGGTCAGGTCGCCCGCGCCGAGAAATCGATCCGCGGGTCGATCCAGACGTAGATCAGGTCGGACAGCAGGTTCACCGCGAGCCCGAGCAGCGAGAAGATGTAGAGCGTGGCGAACACCACCGGATAGTCGCGCCCGACGATCGCCCGGAACGACAGCTCGCCCAGGCCGTCGAGGGAGAAGATCGTCTCGATGAGCAGCGAGCCGGTGAAGAAGGCCGAGATGAAGGCGCCCGGAAAGCCCGCGATCACGATCAGCATCGCGTTGCGGAACACGTGCCCGTAGAGCACGCGCCGCTCGGACAGCCCCTTCATCCGCGCGGTCAGCACGTACTGCTTGCGGATCTCGTCGAGGAACGAGTTCTTGGTCAGCAGGGTCGAGGTGGCGAAGGCGCCGATCACCAGGGCGGTCAGCGGCAGCACCATGTGCCACGCGTAGTCGGTCACCTTGTGCCAGGGCGAGAAGCTCTCCCAACCCTCGCTGGTCAGGCCGCGCAGCGGGAACCACTGGTAGAACGAGCCGCCGGCGAACAGGATGATGAGCATCAGCCCGAACATGAAGCCCGGGATCGCGTATCCGATGATCACCACGAAGGAGGTCGCGCGGTCGAAGCGTGTGCCGTCCGCCACGGCCTTGCGGATCCCGAGCGGGATCGAGATCGCGTAGGACAGCAGCGTCATCCACAGGCCCAGCGAGATCGAGACCGGCAGCCGCTCCTTGATCAGCTGGATGACCGTGACGTCGCGGAAGTAGCTGCGGCCGAAATCGAACCGGACGTAGTCCCAGAGCATCTTGGCGAAGCGCTCGGGCGCCGGCTTGTCGAAGCCGAACTGCTTCTCGAGCTTGGCGATGAATTCCGGGCTCAACCCCTGGGCGCCGCGGTAGCGGGAACTGGCGTCGCCGCCGCCCGACGGCCGGCTGGCGCCGCCGAGGTCGCCCGACCCGCCGGTGACGCGGGACATGGCCCCGTCGCGCTGGCCCTGGAGCTGCGACAGCACCCGCTCCACCGGGCCGCCGGGGGCGAACTGCACGATGGTGAAGGTGATCAGCATGATCCCGAACAGGGTCGGGATCATCAGGCCGATGCGGCGCAGGATGTAGGCGAGCATGGCGTCAGTCCCGCCCGATCCGCTTGGCCTTGTCGGCGTCGAACCACCACGTCCCGGGGGCGCCGAGATCGTATTTCGGCGGGGTCGCCGGGCGGCCGTACACGTCCCAGAGGGCGAGGCGGTGGGTCGAGGCGTACCACATCGGCACCCAGTAGCGCCCGGCCCGCAGGACCCGGTCCAGCGCCCGGCAGGCGGTGGTCAGGTCCGCCCGCGACGTCGCGTCGGCGACGGCGGTGAGCAGCGCGTCGATCGCCGGGCTGGCGATCCCCGAGAGGTTGTTGGAGCCCGCCGTCCCGGCGGAGCGGGACCCGTAGGTCTCGCGCAGCTCCGCGCCGGGGGTGAGCCCGCTGCTGTAGCGGCGCGGCGTGACGTCGAAGTCGAAATCCTTCAGCCGCGCCTGGTACTGAGACGGGTCGACCGTGCGCAGGCTCGCCTTGATGCCGAGCAGCCCCAGGTTGCGGATGAAGGGCTGCGTGACCGCCTGGAAGACCGGATCCTCGTCGAGGAACTCGAGGGTCAGGGGCTGGCCGCCGGGCAGCAGCAGGTTGCCGCCCTGGCGGGTGCAGCCGGCCTCCCGCAGGAGCGCGTCGGCGCGCTTCAGCAGCGCCCGGTCCTGGCCGGACCCGTCGGAGACCGGCGGCGCCCAGGCCTCGCCGAACACCTCGGGCGGCAGGTCCTTGAACGGCTCCAGCAGGGCGAGCTCCTCGGCCGAGGGCTTGCCGGTCGCCTTGAGGTCGGAATTCTCGAAGAACGAGGCCGTGCGCGCGTAGGCGCCGTACATCAGGTTGCGGTTCGACCACTCGAAATCGAAGCACAGGCCGATCGCCTCGCGCACCCGCGGGTCGCGGAACGCCGCGCGGCGGGTGTTGATCCACCAGCCCTGCGTGCCGCTCGGCCGCGCGTCCGGCACCGTCTCGCGGACGACGCGGCCCTCGGTCATCGCCGGAAAGTCGTAGCCGGTCGCCCAGACCCGGGCGGTGAACTCCTCGCGGAACGTGAAGGCACCGCTCTTGAACGCCTCGAAGGCCACGGTGCGGTCGCGGAAATACTCGTAGCGGATCGCGTCGAAGTTGTTCTGGCCGACATTCACCGGCAGCTCGGCGGCCCAGTAATCCGGGACGCGCTCCAGGCCGATGGACCGGCCCGGATCGACGGTGCCGACCCGGTAGGGACCGGAGCCGAGCGGCGCCTCCAGGGTCGAGGCCTCGAAGTCCCGGCCGGCGTAGTAGGCGGCGGAGAAGAGCGGCAGCTGCGCGACGAACAGCGGCAGGTCCCGGGCGCGGCCCGGCTCGAAGGTCACCACGAGCCGCCCGTCGCCCTCGGCCCGGGCGTCGGTCACGGGCCGGATCACCTCGGCGATCTCGGGGTGGCCCTTGTCGCGCAGGAGCTTGAGGCTGAAGGCCGCGTCCCGCGCGGTCAGCGGCGAGCCGTCGTGGAACCGCGCCTGCGGGCGCAGCGCGAAGGTGTAGGTCAGGCCGTCCGGGCTGACCGTGACGGCGCGCGCCACCAGCCCGTAGAGGGCGTCCGGCTCGTCGAGGGCGCGGACCATCAGGCTGTCGAAGGTCAGGGGCATGCCGGCGGCCCCGTCGCCGCGCAGCACGTAGACGTTGAGCGTGTTGAAGGTGTTGAGCGACTGGTTGCCGGTCGTCGCGGCGAGCTGCGCCGAGAAGCGCCCGCCGCGGGGCGCCATCGGGTTCACGTAGTCGAAATGCGCGAAGTCCGGGCCGTATTTGAGCTCGCCGAAGCTGGACAGACCGTGGCGCTCGTGCGCGTCGGCCGCCCGGGCGGGGCGCCACGGCGGCATCGCCGCGAGCGCGCCGGCCCCGAGGACCAGCCCGCGCCGGGTCGGCATCCCGGGACCGCCCGTCAACGGGGCGCCCCGGTCTTGGCGGCGAGCTTCTCGTCGTACCACCACGTCGTCGGGAAGCCGGAGCTGGCGTAGAGCGGCAGGATCGCCGGGTGGCCGAACCGGTTCCAGCGCAGCGTCCGCTGCTGGTCGGAGGACCACTGCGGGACGACGTAGTCGTGGGCGAGGAGCACCCGGTCCAGGGCCCGGGTCGCCGCGATCACGGTGTGCCGGTCCTTGGCGAAGATCACCGTCTCGATCAGGGCGTCGATGCCGGGGTCCTTGATCCCGATCAGGTTGCGCGAGCCGGGCTTGTCGGCCGCGGCCGAGCCCCAGTACTCGCGCTGCTCGTTGCCGGGCGAGAGCGACTCGCCCCACGACGCCGTGGTGACGTCGAAGTCGAAGTTGCGGATGCGGTTCTGATACTGCGCCTGGTCGATGACCCGCAGGGTGGCGTCGATGCCGATCAGCTTCAGCTGCGCCGAGAACGGCAGGATGACCCGCTCGAAGGTGTTCTGGAACTCCAGGAACTCGACGGTCAGCGGCTCGCCGGTCGCCTTGCTGACCATCTTGCCGCCGCGCAGCTCGTAGCCGGCCTCGCGCAGCAGGCCGACGGCCTCGCGGAGGTTCCTGCGCACCGCCTCGGGGCCGTCGTTGACCGGGTTGGCGTAGGGGGTGGTGAAGACCGAGGCCGGGACCTTGTCCTTGACGCTCTCGAGGATCGCCTTCTCCTCGCCCTCCGGCAGGCCCGATGACGCCAGCTCCGAGCCGAAGAAGTAGGAGTTGATCCGCTTGTACAGGCCGTAGAACAGCGCCTTGTTCATCTCCTCGTAGTTCATCGCGAGGTTGAAGGCCCGGCGGACGCGCGGGTCCCTGAACTTGTCCCGGCGCGTGTTGAAGGCGAAGGCCTGCATGATGCCCATGCCGCGCTCGGGGAACGCCTCCTTGATCAGCCGGCCCTCCTTCACGGCCGGGAAATCCTCGTAGGCGGTCGCCCAATTGCGGGCGATGTTCTCGACGCGGAAATCGTAGAGGTCGCCCTTCAGCGCCTCGACCAGCACGGTGCCGTCGCGGAAATACTCGTAGCGCTCGGTGTCGAAGTTATAGCGACCGGCATTCACCGGCAGGTCCTTGCCCCAGTAATCGGGCACGCGGGTGTAGGTGGTGGTGCGGCCCGGCTCGAACTTCGCGAGGCGGTAGGGGCCCGAGCCCAGCGGCGGCTCCAGGGTCGTCTCGGTGACGCTGCGCGGCTTGCCGTTGGAATCCTTGGCGGTCCACCAGTGCTTGGGCAGGACGCGGAGCTGCCCGATCACCTGCGGCAACTCGCGGTTGCCGGTCTCGGTGAAGGTGAAGGTCACCTCGCGCGGCCCGGTCACCTCGGCCTTGGCCACCGTCTGGTAGTACGCGGCGTAGAACGGGCTGTTGGCCTTGAGCACGTCGAAGGACCAGACCACGTCCTCGGGCGTGATCGGCTTGCCGTCGTGCCAGCGGGCGTTCTCGCGCAGCCGGTACGAGACGGAGCCGAGATCGGGGGCGATCCGCACCGCCTCGGCGAGCAGGCCGTAGGAGGTGAACGGCTCGTCCGACGACTCGGTCATCAGCGGATCGTAGATCTGCTGGATGCCGTTCTCGAGGTCGCCCTTCAGGCCGGCGACGACGATGTTGAAATTGTCGAACCCGCCCTGGGCCCCGAACCGGACCATGCCGCCCTTGGGGGCTGCCGGGTCGGCGTAGTCGAAATGCTTGAAGTCCGGGCCGTATTTCGGCTGGCCCATCAGCGTGATCGCGTGGGTCCACTGGCCGTTGGCGGCCGGCAGGGTGGCCGGCACGGCAGGCGGCGTCGACGGCATCGCGGCCGGTTCCTGCGCACGGGCCGGGGCGAGCTGGAGGCAGGCGACGAGGAGCGTCGCGGCGAGGAGGCGTCCAGTCACGGTCTGCGCTGTCACGGGCAGGCTGTCTCCGTTGGTTCGAGCCCGCGCCGGACGCGGACTCTCTCGACATGTCAGGGGGTCATAGGACGCGGACCGCCGCCCGTCGACCATGCGGGAGCGCACAGGGCCGCACGGGTCCGAAGGCGCGCCCAGCCGCAAGTCCGCGTCACGCCGCCCGCCCCCGCCGGCCCTCGACCAGCCACATGGCGAGCAGGGCGGCCGCCAGCGCGGCCAGCGCCGCGAGGCCGAGCGCCAGCGGGTAGACCTCGACGCCGCGGATGTTGGCGCTGTCGCTCGGCCGGAAGCCGATCCAGTCGCTGCCGGCGAGGCGGCCGCCGCGCACAAGCGCGAGGCGCGGCACCTGGATGCCGCCGGACTCGGCGACGCGGCGGACTGAGCCGCCCGACCCGTCGGCCGCGGCCTTCAGGCGCTCGGTGTCGCTGAACACGTCGGCGAGCTCGCGCGGGTTGGCCGGCCCGACGCTGACGAAGGCCACGAGGTTGCCCGACCGCAGGGTGTGCAGGCCCAGGGTCTCCGCGTCGAAGGTCGCGGTGAACAGGCCGGGCTCCTGGGGCTTGAGCGTCAGCGTCGTCACCTTGCCGGTGGGGCCCGTCACTGTGACCGGCTCGGCCTGATCCGCCATCGTCTGGCGCTCGACCCGCACCTCGCGGCCGCGCCCGGTGGTCTGGGCGCGCAGCGCCTCCTCCTCCAGGGCCGGCTCCTTCATCAGCCAGTGGCCGAGGCGGCGCAGCAGGTCGAGATAGGGGCCGCCCTCCTGGTAGCCCCGCGCCCAGAGCCAGGCGTGGTCGGACAGGAGCAGGGCGACGCGGCCCTTGTCCTCGCGCGACAGCGCGAGCAGCGGCAGGCCCTCGGCCCCCGACAGGATCGGCTGGATTCCCGGCCGGGTCCGGGCCTCGACGATGCGCAGCCAGTCGCCCCAGGCGGGCGGGTTCGCGTCCGAGCCCGGCAGGGCGCGGGTCACCGGGTGGCGCTGGCCGACCTGCGTCGGCGTCGCCTTGTAGGGCTTCTCGACGACCCGGCCGTCGGGGTCGCCGGGCAGGATGCCGGCGAGCCGGGTGCGGGCGAGGCTGGCCGGTCCGGCGAATTCGGGGCCGGCGGCGATCAGCAGGGCGCCGCCCTCGCGGACGTAGCGGACGATGTTGTCGAAATAGGCCTGCGGCAGCACGCTCTGATTGGCGTAGCGGTCGAAGATGATCAGGTCGAAGTCCTTGATCTTCTGGACGAACAGCTCGCGCGTCGGGAAGGCGATCAGGGAGAGTTCCGAGATCGGCGTGCCGTCCTGCTTCTCCGGCGGCCGCAGGATGGTGAAGTGGACGAGGTCGACGTTGGCGTCCGACTTCAGGAGGTTGCGCCAGGTGCGCTCGCCCTGGTGCGGCTCGCCGGAGACGAGCAGCACCCGGAGCTTCTCGCGGATGCCCTCGATCGGCAGGACCGCCCGGTTGTTGACCGTGGTGAGCTCGCCCGGCAGCGGCTCGACCTCGATCTCCACCACGTTCGGGCCGCCGTGCTCGATGCGCAGGTTCAGAGCGAACGGCTTGTCGGTGGCGACGTCCCGCCGGCCGATCTCCTCGCCGTCGCGGCGCACCGTGACGACGGCGTGGCCGGTCCCGCCGCGCTCCATGACCTCGGCGCGGATCGTCAGGTCCTTGCCGACGATGCCGAAGCGCGGCGCCTCCAGGAGCTTGATCTGCCGGTCGCGCTCGTCCGGGTGACCGGTGACGAGGACGTGGAGCGGCGCCTTGATGCCGAGCTGGGCCAGGGAGGCGGGGACGTCGTGCACCACGCCGTCGGTGAGCATCACGATCCCGGCGAGGCGTTCCGGCGGCACGTCGGCCAGCGCCTGGCTCAGGGCCGTGAACAGCTTGGTGCCGTCGTCGCCGTCCTTGGAATCCGGCACGTCGATGAAGCGCGGCTCGATGTCGGTGAGCGCGCCGAACCGGCGCTGCAGCTCGGCGCGGACCGCGTCGGTCATCTGCGGCCGGTCGCCGAGCTGCTGCGACCCGGACCGGTCGACCACGATGGCGGCCACGTCCTTCACGGGCTCCCGGTCCTCGCGCACCAGCGCGGGGTTGGTGAGCGCCGCCAGGACCAGGGCGAGGACGAGGACGCGCAGCAGCGCGGTGCGGCCCCGCGCCAGGACGGCGAACACCGCCAGGACGGCGACGATCGCTCCGAGGACGGCGATGGCCGGCCAGGGCAGGAGGGGCGTGAAGCTGAGGCTCAGCATGGGGCGGAGCGCTCCGGATCCGTGAGGCGGCGCCGCGCCTCATTCCATGAACCGCCACGCTCACGCGGCGGCGCGGGCAGGCGCGACGGGCTCCTTCTCCCGCGCGGGAGAGGGCTGGGGTGAGGGTCGGGAAGGTACAGGCTCGAGCACGCCGTCAATGTGCCGGCAGGGAGCGCCGCGTCCGGGGAGATCTGGCCCCTCACCGTATCCCTCTCCCGCACGGGAGAGGGGACCCGCGCCCCGTCCTGCCGACGCGGCGCCGCGCGCGCGCTTCGAATCTGCAGGCATGCAGAGGAGGGAGGGGAGGCGGCCGCGCGCCGTGTGTCCGAACCGATCACTGCCCCAGCCGCTCCAGCAGCGCGGGCACGTGGACCTGGTCCGCCTTGTAGTTCCCGGTGAGCGTGTACATCACGATGTTCACGCCGCCCCGGAACGCCATCTCGCGCTGGCGCTGGTCGCCGCCCACGACCGGGTAGAGCGGCTCGCCCCGGCGTCCCACCGCCCAGGCGGCGGCGAGGTCGTTGCCGGTGATGATGATCGGGCTCACACCGTCGCCGGCGCGGGCCGGGCGGCGCTCGGCGCCTTCCGCGGCCGGCGGCAAAGCCTCCACCCAGGTCTGGCCCGTGGCGTAGCGGCCGGGGAAGCTGTCCACGAGGTAGAAGGCCTTGGTCAGCACGTGGTCGAGGGGCACCGGCTCCAGTTCCGGCACCTCGAGCGTCGCCAGCATCTTCCGGAGATAGGCTCCTTCCGGGGTGGGCGGCCCGCCCGGCCGCGCGGTGAGCGCGTCGCGGGTGTCGAACAGGACCGTGCCACCGTTGCGCATGAACGCGTCGATCTTGCGGATCGCGACGTCCGAGGGCTGCGGCCGGTTCGGGGCGATCGGCCAGTAGATCAGCGGGTAGAAGGCCAGCTCGTCCTTCGCCGGATCGATCCCGGCCGGCTCGCCCGGCTCCAGCGCGGTGCGCGCGGCCAGCATCTGGGTCAGGCCGGTGAGGCCGGTGCGGCTCGCCTCGTCGACGGCGGCGTCGCCCGTGATCACGTAGGCGAGGCGCGTGACCAGCGCCGACTCGATGCCGTTCGGTCGGTTGGCCGGCGGCTCCTCCGCGCGGACCGGGCGCGCCGGCAGGGCGGCGAGCAGGACGAGGCCGGCGAGGGCCAGCACGGCCGGCCGGCCGCGCAGGCGGGCCGCCAGACCGCCGCGGCGCAGGAAGCCGCCGAGCCACAGCCCCGCCAGGGTGTCGAGCGCCAGCAGCAGCAGCGCCAGGGTGAACAGGCTCGGCCGCAGGTCCAGGGTCTCGGCGCCGGCGAGGGATCCGAACCGGGCGCCCTCGAGCGCGGCGGTGTCGAGGGGCTTCAGCCGGTCATCCGGTTTCAGGGCGTTCACGCTGATGCCTCCGTCCGGCGGGCCGTAGAAGCCCGGCGGATGTTCGAGGTTCGCCCGGTCGGCGTAGTCGGCCGACACCGCGGTGGCCGAGGCCGGCGGCGAGCCCAGCGCGCCGAACCCGTCCAGCGTCACCCGCGGCGCGAGCACCGGGGCCGCGGCCCGCGTCGCGTCCCCCTGGACCGGCGCCGCGGCGCCGGCCAGCGCCACGACGCGCCGGAGCATGTCGATGAACAGGCCGGAGAGCGGCAGGTTCGACCACGTGGTGTCGGCGGTGACGTGGAACAGCACGATCGTGCCCTGGCCGCGCTTCTGCGCGGTGACGATCGGCGTGCCGTCCTGGAGCGACGCCCAGGTCCGGCTCGGCAGGTCGCCGTCCGGCTCGGCCAGGATCTGGCGGCGCACGCCGATATCGGCCGGCGGCGTCAGGCCCGCGAAGGGGCTCTCGGGCGGGAACGGGGCCAGGGTCTTGGGGCTGTCCCAGGAGAGTGTGCCGCCGAGGGTCCGGCCGCCCCGCCGCAGCCGCACCGGCACCAGCGGGTCGTTGCCGGCGGCGAGCCGCGGGCCGGCGAAGCGCAGCAGCATCCCGCCGTCCTTCACGAAGCTCTCGATCCGCGCGGTGGTCTTCTCGTCGAGCGCGCCGACATCGGCCAGCACGAGGACCGAGACCTGATTGTCGAGGAGCTGGTTGATCGAGTCCGCCGTGCCCTTGGCGCCTCGGGGCTCCTGCACGTCCGCGAAGGGCTGGAGCGCCCGCGACAGGTAGTAGGTCGGCGCCAGGAGCGGCTGCGCCTGGTCGAGGGTGCCGCCGAACACGAGCCCGACCCGGCGGCGCTTGCCGCGCTCGTCCTGCAGCACCACGGCGCCGGCCGAGCGCTCGCCCGCGATCTCCAGCCGGCTGATGCTGTTGCGCAGCTCCACCGGCATCTCGAAGGCCGCGTCCGCCTCGGTGGCGTCGGCTCCGAAAGCGAAGTCGCGCTCGGCGAGCGGCAGGCCCTTCTGGTCGAGCGCCCGGATCACCCCGGCGTCGCGCCCGTTCGGCGCGGCCCGCAGGGCGTGCGTCACGAGCTTGCCGGCGTTCTCGGTGGCGGTGAGGGCGAGGGCCGGCGGCCTGTCGGCCCGCAGCACCGTGAGGGCCGCGCCCCTGTCGCCCGCGAGGTCGGCGAGCCCCTTGGCGAAGCGCGTGTCGCCCGCGCCGGCGACGCCGTCGCTGATCCAGACGAGCCCGGCGCCGCGGTTCTTGTCGAGGAAGGTCTCGATCGTCGCGAGATGCGCGTCGCGGGCGGGGAGGATCGGGCGCGGCGCGAGGGCGCGCAGGCGCTCCAGGGCGGCGGCCGGCGTCTTCGCCTCGAAGGCCGCGGGGGCGTCGGCGAGGCCGATCACCGCGACGGGCCGTCCGTCCCGGGCGGCGCCCTCCACCGCGTCGGTGGCGACGCGCAGGCGGTCGCGCCAGTCGTGGGCGGCCGGGAAGCCGTTGTCGAGGAGCACGAGGAGCGCGCTGCGGCCGCCCCCGGCCCCCACGCCGCCGGCGTTCCAGACCGGGCCGGCCACCGCGAGGATCAGGGCGGCGGCGATCAGGAGCCGGAGGATCAGCAGCCAGGGCGGCGTGCGCGCCGGGGTCTGCCGCTGCGGGATCAGGTCGGCGACGAGCTTCAGCGGCGGGAAGTTGATCCGGCGCGGGCGCGGCGGGGTCACCCGCAGCAGGAACCACAGGGCCGGCAGGCCGATCAGGGCGGCGAGCGCCAGCGGCGCCGCGAAGGTCAGACCCAGCATGGCGGCCTCACTCCGTGCCGCGGGCGGCGATCAACGTGGCGAGCCGCAGGGCCGCCTCGCTCGCCGGCCGGTCCGTGCGGTGGATCGTCAGCGTCCAGCCCTGGCCGCGGGCGATGGACGCGAGCGCCGCCCGGTGCTCGGCGATCCGGGCGCGGTAGCGCGCGCCCCAGGCGTCGGCGTCGCCGATGTCGAGGCTGAGGCCGCCCTCGAGATCGTGCAGGACGGCCTGGCCGGTGAACGGGAAGGTCTCCTCGATCGGGTCCACCACCATGAGGAGGTGGCCGCGGCTGCCGCGGCCGGCGAGACCCTGCACCGCGGCGGCGATCCGGTCGGGCTCGGTGAGGAAGTCGCCGATCAGCACCACCTCGTCGAAGCGGGCGGGGCTGGCCCGGGGCGGCAGGTCCTGAGTCAGGCCCGCCTGGTCGGCCACGAGCGCCTGGGCCAAGCGCTCGACGATCCCGCGGGAGGCGCTCGCGCGGGTCAGCCCGAGCAGGCCCACCCGCTCGCCGCCCTCCACGAAGGCGTCGGCCAGGGCGAGGCCTAGGATCAGCGCCCGCTCGATCTTCGGGGCCGAGGCGAGGTCCGACACGAAGCCCATCGAGGCCGAGCGGTCGATCCACAGCCAGATGTTGTGGGCGGCCTCCCATTCGCGCTCGCGGACGTAGAGCCGGTCGTCGCGGGCCGAGCGGCGCCAGTCGACGCGGGCCGCGGCCTCGCCGGTGACGAAGGGGCGGAACTGCCAGAAGCTCTCGCCCGGCCCGGCGCGGCGGCGGCCGTGGAGGCCGTGGGCCAGCAGGCTCGACACGCGGCGCGCCTCCAGGACGAGGCGGGGCATCTTGTCGGAGAGGGCGGTCGCGCCCTCGCTCTCGCGCCGGCCGGGGGTGCGCCTGCCGGCGTCGAGGGCGTTCGTCGCGACCAAAGTCAGAGCTTCTCCGCGAGCTTGGCGATCAGGCCCTCGATGGTCTCGCCGTCGGCGCGGGCGGTGTAGCTCAGCGCCATCCGGTGCTTGAGCACCGGCTCGGCGAGCGCCTTCACGTCGGCCACCGACGGCGCGACCCGGCCCTCGATCAGCGCCCGGGCGCGGGCGGCGAGCGTCAGCGCCTGGCTGGCGCGGGGGCCGGGCCCCCAGAGGAGCTTGTCCTTCACGATGGCGTCGCCGCTGTCCGGCCGGGCGGCGCGCACGAGGTCGAGGATCGCCTCGACCACGGCCTCGCCCACCGGCAGCCGGCGCACGAGGCGCTGGGCGGTGAGCAGCTGCTCGGTGGACATCACGGCCCGCGGGCGCGCCTCGTCCACGCCGGTGGTCTCGATCAGGATCCGCCGCTCGGCGGCACGGTCCGGGTAGCCGACGTCGATCTCCAGGAGGAAGCGGTCGAGCTGCGCCTCGGGCAGGGGATAGGTGCCCTCCTGCTCGATCGGATTCTGGGTCGCCAGCACGTGGAACGGCCGCGGCAGGTCGTGGCGGGCGCCCGCCACCGAGACGTGGCCCTCCTGCATGGCCTGCAGCAGCGCCGACTGCGTGCGCGGGCTCGCCCGGTTGATCTCGTCGGCCATCAGGAGCTGGGTGAAGACCGGCCCCTGCACGAACCGGAAGGCCCGGCGGCGCTCGGCGTCCTCCTCCAGGATCTCGGTGCCGAGGATGTCGGAGGGCATCAGGTCGGGCGTGAACTGCACGCGCCGCGCGTCGAGGCCGAGCACGGTGCCGAGTGTCTCGACCAGCTTGGTCTTGGCGAGGCCCGGCAGGCCGACCAGCAGGCCGTGGCCGCCGGCCAGGATGGTCACGAGTGCGAGATCGACGACCTTCTCCTGCCCGAAGATCACCCCGTGAATCGCCTCCCGCGCCGCGCCGACCGCGGCGAGGCAGCTCTCCGCCGTCGCCACGATGCCGTCGTCCAGGGCGGTGGCCGGGCTGATCCCCTGCGTCATGCCGATATCCATCTCCTGCCCGGGCCCCGCGGGACCCGCCGGCCAATCCCGCGAGTGTGGGGCTTCAGGTGCCGGGCTGGCAAGGTCGGGATCGCCGCACGCTCGTTCGCGGCCGCGTTGGCGACGTCCGGCGCACGCGCCGAGGCCCGAGCCGCCCGCGATGGGTCGGCCGCCGATCCCGCCCCGCTCTTGGCGTCGGCGACCCGGACCTTTAGGAAGGCGCCCAAGCCGGGGCGATCCTCACCCGCGACCGCCGGACCGGCCGAACCCTCTGATGTCTCTCGCGGATCGCGGCGTGGGCAGCTTTGCGGGCTTCCCGCGTATCCGGACCTGACCATGCGCCTTCGTGATGTGTTCGTCGTCGGATCGTCGGAGAAGGCCGGCCTCGCCGGCGCGGCGCAGTCCCTCGCGCGCCCGCTGACCCGGCGCCTCAAGGGCCGCCGCCGCACCGAACCCCGCCAGGCGGACCTCGTCCGCGCGGTCAAGGAATCCGGCCTGTTCGACCCGGCCTGGTACGCGAGGCGCTACCCCGACGTGGTCGGCGAGGGGATCGATCCGGCGGTGCACTACGCGGTCCACGGCGGGCGCGAGGGGCGCTGGCCGCACCCGCTCTTCCACGGCGACCTCTACCTCGACTCCGTCCCGGGCCTCCGGGCCGAGGGCACCAACCCGCTGCTCCACTTCCTCGACCGCGGTGCCGCGGCGGGCATCCGCCCCAACCCGCTGTTCGACCCGGACTGGTACGCGACTCGCTACCTCGGCGGCGCGGAGCACCGCGCCCGGGCGTTCTCCGACTTCCTGTCGCGGGGCGACACCGACCCGTCGCCTCAGTTCGACACCGCCTGGTACCTGTCCCGCTACCCGGATGCCCGCGCGGCCGGCGGCAACGCGCTGAGCCACTTCTTCGAGACCGGCCGGAAGCAGGGCTACCTGCGCAACCCGGAGGAGTTCGCCGGCCTGTCGCGGCACGTCGACCTGATCCGGCGGTCGGGGCTCTTCGACGCCGCTTTCTACCGCGAGCGCTGCCCCGAGGCCGAGACCAGCGGGCTCGAGCCCCTGGAGCACTACGTGATGGCCGGCGGCTACCGCCGCTACGCGCCGCACCCGCTGTTCGATCCCGACTGGTACGCGGCCCAGTCCGCCGCGGTGCGGGCCGACAGCCTCAACCCGCTGGTCCATTACTTGGAGCACGGCGCCGCCGAGGGCCTCGACCCGGGGCCCTGGTTCGCCACGCGCTGGTACACCGAGACCTACCTTGAAGACGACGCGGCCGGGCAGAACCCGCTGGCGCATTTCCTCGCCGATGGCGGGCGCACGACGAGCCCGTCGCCGCGCTTCGACGCGCCCTGGTACCGCGCCCGCTACCCGAAGGTCGCGGCGCTCGGCCTCAACCCGCTGATCGACTACGTCACCACCGGCCTGGAGGCGGGCCGCCTGACCCGCCGCGTCCCCGGGGCCGCGGTGCCGGAAGCCTCCGACGCGCGCCTCTCCTGCCTGAAGCGCGAGCCCCGGCGGCACGGCCGCACGGCCCTGTTCATCACACACTGCCCCGAGGGGCGGATCCGCGGCCACGTCGAGCCCTACCTCAAGGCCTTCGCGGAGAACGGGACCGACCTCGTCCTGATCATCGCCGCCGACCAGCACAAGAACGCCGTGCCGCAGGCGATCCTGGATCTCTGCGCCTCGGTCTACCTGCGCGAGAACAGCGGCTTCGACTTCGCCGCCTGGGCGCATGTCCTCCTGGAGGACACCGACCTCCTCGATTCCGAGACGCTCTACCTCGCCAACGACAGCCTCGTCGGGCCCCTCGACCGCGACGACTTCGCCGGCCTGCTCGCCAAGATCGACGCCTTCCCAGAGGCGGTGATCGGCCTCGCCGACAATTTCTACTACAGCCACCACCTCCAGAGCTTCTTCCTGGCCCTGAAGCGGCGCTGCCTGTCCTCCTACGCCTTCAGCCACTTCCTCCTGTCGGTGGCGAACTGGCCGGACAAGAACGCGGTCATCACCGAGTACGAGCTGACCTTCTCGCAGCGGATGCGGGCGGCCGGGCTCGGGATGCGCAGCCTGTTCTCGGCCCAGAACAAGCACATGTCGCTGGTCAACGACCCGCGCAACAACCGCACCCTGTTCGACTGGGAGAACATGCTCAGCCAGGGCTTCCCGTTCGTGAAGCGCTCGCTGCTGGGCGAGCACGCCGCGATCGGCGGGGCGGCGGTGCGGGAGGCGATCGCCGAGCGCGGCTTCGACCTCGACCGGCTCGACGTGACCTACACGTATCCGGGCGCCAGGATCTGGGCCGACCTGCGCCGGCCCCGGGCGCCGGAGCGGCCGCAGCGCGTCGCCTACGTCTCGCCGATGAACTACGCCAACGGCCTCGGCGTCGCGGCCCGCAGCTACGCCCGCGCCCTGCATCGGACCCCCTTCGCGCTGAACGTCCACCCGATGGAGCGGCCGTTCCACGTCCACGCCCGGGTGGCGCCCGCGTGGCAGGCCCGGACCTTCTCGGGCCCCGCCGACGTCGCGCTGGTGCATTTCAACGGCGACAGCTGGCACTCGCTGATGAGTGACCGGCAGCGGGCGATCGCCGCAGAGGCGCGGCTGAAGATCGGGCTGTTCGTCTGGGAGACCTCGCACGTGCCCGGGGGCTGGCTGCCGACCGTCGACGGCCTCGACGCGATCTGGGCGCCCACGGAGTTCTGCGCGGCGATCTTCCGGCAGATCACCGACATCCCGGTCGACGTCGTTCCCTACGTGGTCGAGAACGAGGCCGGCGAGCCGGTGAGCGCTGCCGCCAAGGCGAACCTGCGCAAGGCCTTCGCGATCGACCCGTCCAAGCGGGTGATCCTCTACGCCTTCGACGGCTCCAGCTACCTCGCCCGCAAGAATCCGCACGCGCTGATCCGGGCCTTCCGGGCGGCGGGTCTCGGGCAGGCCGGCTGGCAGCTCGTGCTCAAGACCAAGCACGTGTTCGACCTGCCCGAGGAGGGCAAGAAGCTCCTCGACCTCGTGGGCACGTCCGGCGACGTCGTGGTGATCGACCAGCCGCTCTCTCAGAACGAGCTCGGCGCGCTGTTCGATCTCTGCGCGGTCTACGCGTCGTCGCACTCCTCGGAGGGCTTCGGCCTGACGATCGCCGAGGCGATGGAGATGGGCAAGGTCGTGGTCGCCACCGATTACGGCGGCTGCCGCGACTTCCTCGACGCCACCTGCGGCTTCCCCGTGAAGGCCGAGGTCACGGCCCTCGACCAGACCTACGGCCCGTACCTGCGCGGCGCCGAGTGGGGCCAGGTGGACGAGGCGGACCTCACCCGGGCCCTCAACGACGCGGCCCGGGCGGTGACCGGCGGCGACGCGGCCCGGATCGGCGCCGCCGCCCGGGCCCGCATCCGCGAGCGGCTATCCATCGGCGCGGTGGCGCGGGCCATGGAGGCGAGCCTGACCCGCCTCCTGGCCGCCGAACGGTCCTGAATCCCCGGAGACGCGACCCGTGTTGAAGAAGAAGCCGGTTCCGGCCCCGTCGGCCTCGTGGGGCACGCTCCCGTGGCCGGACGCGATCCTGCCGCTGCCCCTCGACGGGCAGTTCCGCCCCCTCGACGAGCGCCGGCTCGCCCAGGTCGCTTCCGGCCAGTTCCCCGCCTGCCGGGCGATCTTCGTCGCGCCCACGGCCTCCGAGCTGCGCCCCGACCTCGCGGCGCACCTGACGCGCGCGCTGGCGGAGCGGCCCGATATCGGCATCTTCTACGGCGACGACGCCGTGGTGGACGGCGCCGGCCAGGTCCGCAGTGTCCACTGCAAGCCGGCCTTCAACCCGGCCCTCCTGATGGCCGACGACTATATCGGCTTCCCGCTGCTGATCCGCGTCTCGGCCCTGGCCGGCCTGAGCCCCGATTTCGGCCTGCGCCACGGCAGCGCCGCGTGGTTCCGATTCCTGCTCGGCACGATCTCCGCGGGGATCGGCATCGACCGGATCCCCCAGACCCTGATCGCCTCGCCGCTGGAGCGCCCGAAGGCGACGCGCACGGCGCGCGCCCACGCCCTCGACCGCTGGTTCGAGACCTCCGGCATGCCCCTGCGCGCCGCCCCGGGGCTGAGCCCGGACACGCTGGAGATCCGCCGGAGCTTCGACGCGCGGCCGGCCGTGACCCTGGTCGTGCCGACCAACCAGAGCCGCTCGAAGGACGATCAGGGCCGCGCCGTCGAGGGCGCCAAGCCCCACGTGATCAACCTGCTCGACAGTCTCGGCCGCAGCACCTACCCGGCCGACCGGATCCGCGTGCTGATCGGCGACGACGTGGCCGACGACGCGATCTACCGCGGCCGCTCCGACCGCTTCACCGTGACCCGCCTGCTGACGACCCGGGCTCCGGGCGAGCGGTTCAACTACGCGGCCAAGATGAACACGCTCTGGCGCGCGGCCGAGACCGACCTCGTCATCCTGATGAACGACGACCTCGTCGTGCGCCGGCCCGGCTGGATCGAGGCGCTCCTGACCTTCGCGCTGGACCGCGGCGTCGGCGGCGCCGGCGGCCGGCTGCTGTTCCCCACGGGCAAGATCCAGCATGCCGGCATGACCGGCGGCATCTTCGACGTGTTCGCCCACCCCTGGTACAACCGGGACGCGGCGGAGCCGACCTACGGCGACTGGGCCCTGACGCAGCGCGACTGCTCGGCGGTGACCGGGGCGCTCTTCGCCACCCGCAAGGCGGTGCTGGAGGCGGTCAACGGCTTCGACGAGGGCTTCGCCCTCGACTTCAACGACGTCGACCTGTGCCTGAAAATGCGGCAGCTCGGCTACCGCATCGTCTACACGCCCTTCGCCGAGATGGCGCACCACGAGAGCGCCTCGCGGCAGACCAGCTTCGCGCCGGGCTCGCAGATCGCCCGCTTCCTGCGCCGCTGGGGCGACGTCATCGCGGAGGATCCGGCCTACAGCCCGCAGCTGCGCATCGACACCGACGTGGTTGCCCCGCGGGCCGACGCGACGCGCTGGATCGCCGAGCGCCGGGCGGACGCCGCCTGATCGGCCGGCGCGCCCGGGTTAAGCTAAACGCGCGAAGTTCGGCGTCGCGGGCTGGAACGGGGCAGTCCGAGCCTCTACCCATCATGGCGGATGCGCGGACGGAACCGTCCGCGCCGGGGTGGGGAGCCCAACGTGAAGAAGCCGCTCACCGCCGCCGCCCTCCTCGTCGGCCTCGCCCTGGTCGGCCTCGCGGCGGAGATCCGGCTGCACGAGCGGGGTCGTCCCGTCGCCAGCACGGCGGTCCGGTCGGGCGGCGGCGCCTTCGCCCCGGCGCCGATCCCGGCGGACTGGGTCGTCTCCGGCGACCCCGTCACCGAGGTCGCGGAGGTCTCGCAGACCCATGACGGCAGCGCGCAGGTCTACCTGTGGCGCACCACGGCCAGCACGTTCCGCTGGACCCACCACGCCGACGAGATCATCACCATCCTCGACGGCGAGGTCTTCGTCACCGACGCCGACGGCAGCCGCCACCACCTGACGCCGGGCGACGTGGCGCATTTCCCGGTCGGGTCCGTCCAGCTCTGGGAGGTGCCGAGGATGCTCCTGAAATCGGCGATCCTCAAGCACCGCAGCCCGACCCTGGTCGAGGCGTCCCTGCGGTGGCTGCGCCGGGCGCGGGCGCTCGTCGCCGGCTGAGGCGCGGGCGCTCGTCGCCGGCTGAGGCGCGGGCGCCGGCGGCGTCCGCCGCGCCGCGCCGACGAGGCGTAATCTAGGTTGAATCCCGCGATCCGGTGACACGGCTTGCTAAGGCTCGGCGCGGCATCATCGGCGCTCCGACGCCGCGAACCGACCCGATGCCCCCACCCCGCGACCTGCAGCTCGACGCCGCGCGCGGTCTCGCCGTGCTGCTGGTCCTCTCCGGCCACCTGCTGCAGCCTGTCTTCTACGGCCCGTCGGGGCCCGAGCCGGGGCCGGCCCTCGCGGTCTGGCGGGTCATCTACGCCTTCCACATGCCGTTCTTCTTCCTGCTCTGCGGGATGGTCGACCGGATCAAGGGCGAGGCGAGTCTCGGCGAAGCCTGCCGCTCCGCGCTGCGGCTCGTGGCGGTGACGCTGGCGTTCGGCACTCTCGCGCTGGTGCCCCAGGCCCTCGCCGGCACCCTGTCGCCCGGGGACGCGCTGGGCGACGCGCTGTGCGGCCGCGACTTCGGTCTGGGCGTGCTCTGGTTCCTGGTCGCCCTGGGGCTTGTGCGGGTGATCGACGCCGCCGCGCGCGCGGCGACCTTCCCGGGCGGCTACTGGATCGTTCTGGGCGGCGCCCTGGCCCTGTCGTGGACCTGCAGCGCGCGGGCGTTCCCGTACTGGCAGGTCCACGCGCTCGTGGGCGCCCTGCCGTTCTACGTCGCGGGCCTGAGGCTCGGGCCACGGGCGTTCGACGTGTCGGCGCCGCTCGGCGCCTGCGGCCTCGCGGTGCTCCTGCTCTGCGCGCCGCGGAACTTCGTCCACGTCGCGACCGGGCAGTACGGCGACCCGGCGCTGTTCGCCGTGACGGCCACGGCGGGCTCGGCGTTCGCGCTGGCGATCGTCGGCCGGCTGCGCGGCCCGTCGCGCGCCGCGGCCGGCCTGCTGGGGCGGGCGAACTTCGAACTCTACATCGTCAGCGGCGTCTTCCTCCTCCTGGCGCCGCACTGGCCCGCCTGGGACCGGTGGGACGGCCTGGTGCTGCTCGCCGCAATCGGCCTGCCCCTGCACCTGATCGCGGCCCGCGGGCTGCGCGGGCCGATCCGGGCCGTCCGCGCGGCCGCCGACAGTGTTGTCGACGGCTTGGTCGACGGGCTCGCCGGCCGCCGGCGTCGCGCGCGGCCGGGCTTGTCCGGGGCGGATCCTTAAGACTTGTGCGGGACGATCCGCCGGCATTCCGGCCGCAAGACCTTCGATGACAGCGCCACACGCCAGGGGCCCCGATGTTCGCTGAGCGCCCGCGCGGCGGCGTCGGCGCGTGGCCCCTCATCGCCGCCACGCTGGTCGCCACGATCGTCTGGATGGCGGTCGCCGGGCTGCACTTCGCCTGGGACAGCGCCCTCGTCACCCTCGCGGCCTGCGGCGGACTCGAGGCCCTGGCGCGGGTCTACCGCACGCGCCGCCCCGAGCCGCGCATCGCCGCGACGCTGAGCGCGCTGGCGCAGGTCATCGCCTTCAGCGCCTGCGCGGCCGCGCTGTCGTACACCGTCGCGAGCACCGGCGGCCCGCTCTGGGATTCGACCTTCGACGCTTGGGACCGGCGGCTCGGACTGGACTGGCGCGCCTACCTCGCCTTCGTGGACGGACATCCGCGGCTCGGGCTGGCGCTCTCGCTGGCCTACCGGAGCCTGATCCTGCAGACCATGCTGGTGGTCATCCTGCTGGGCTTCAGCGGCCGGCTGCGGGCCTTGCGGGACTTCGTCCTGGCCTTCGCCCTCGCCGGCACGGTGACGGTCCTGATCTCGGCACTGACGCCGGCCCTGGCCAACTTCGTGTTCCTGGACCTGTCCCCGGCGGACTTCCCCAACCTGCACCCGGCCGCGTCCTACGTCCACGTCGCGGACCTGACCGGCCTGCGCGACGGCACGCTCCGGACGATCTCCCTCGACCACGTCGAGGGCATCATCACGTTCCCGAGCTTCCACGCGGCGCTGGGGGCCCTCTACATCTGGGCCTTCTGGCACCTGCGCGCGGCCCGGATCCCGGCCCTCCTAGTCAACGTCCTCCTCATCGCCGCGACGCCGATCGACGGCGGCCACTACTTCGTCGACGTGATCGCCGGGCTGGTCATCGCCGTCCTGGCGATCTGCGCCGCGCGGGCGCTCGGGCGGCGGCGGCGGGCCGCGGACGCGCTCCGCCCCGGAGCGCCGGAGGGCGGACCCGCGCCGGGACGGGCCTGACGTCGGCGTCTCAGAGCGCCTCGCCCCGCATCAGCCGGGGCCGCGAGTCGCGCGCGGCCGCGGCCTCGCCGATGAAGAAGCGCTTGAGCCCCGGCAGCCGGTCCACGATCCCGAGGCCGAGGTCGCGGGCGAGCCGCAGCGGCAGGGCGTCGTTCGAGAACAGCCGGTTCAGCCCGTCGGTCGCCGCCGCCATGGCGAAGCTGTCGAAGCGCCGGGCGCGCTCGTAGGCGCGCAGCACGTCGGGGCTGCCGGGGTCGAGGCCGAGGCGCAGCGCGCCGGTCACGGATTCGGCCAGCGCCGCGGCGTCCGCGAGCCCGAGATTGAGGCCCTGGCCGGCGATCGGGTGGATCATGTGCGCCGCGTCGCCCAGCAGGGCGAGGCGCTCGGCGCGGAAGGCGCGGGCGATGCCGAAGGCGAGGGGGTGACGGCTGGGGCCGTGCTCCAGCGCGAGCGCGCCGAGATCCAGGGTGAACCGGCGCTCGATCTCGGCGAGCACCTCGTCGGGGCCGCCGGAGAGCAGGGCCTCGGCGTCGTCCGACCGCTCTGTCCAGACGATGGAGGAGCGGTGCCCCAGGGGGCCGCCGTCCCGCAGCGGCAGGATCGCGAACGGGCCCGCGGGCAGGAAGTGCTCGAAGGCGCGGCCTTCGTGCGGCCGGGCGTGGCCGATCGTCGCCACGATCCCGACCTGCGGGTAGGACCAGCCGACCCAGCCGATCCGTGCCGCCTCGCGCAGCCGCGAGCGCGCGCCGTCGGCGGCCACCAGCAGGTCGCCCCGCAGGGTCTCGCCGGTGGTGAGCGCCGCGCGGATCGCGGCCCCCTCCGGCACCGCGCGCACGACCCCGGCGGCGACGATCGCGACCCCCGCCGCCCGGCAGGCCTCCGCGAGGGCCGCGGCGAGCGGCTCGGCCTCGATCATGTGGGCGAAGGGCTCGCCGTCGTCGCGCTCCGCGTCCGCCTCGCGGCCGAAGGTCAGGAAGACCGGCCGCACCGGGTCGGCGAGGCGGCTGTCGCTGATCACCATCTCGCCGATCGGCTCGGCCGCGTCGGCGACCCGGGCCCACAGGCCGAGGCGCTCCAGCATGCGCCGCCCGCCCGCCGCGAGGGCGTAGGCGCGGCCGCGATGCCGGGCGGGGTCGGCGGCGCCCGGGTCGATCACCGTCACGGCCAGCGCCGGCCCGTGGGCCTGCTTCAGGGCGAGGGCCAGGGCGAGGCTGGGCAGGCCGCCGCCGGCGATCAGGAGGCTGCGGCTGCCGGGGCGAGGCGTCTCGGCCGTCATCGGGGCGGATCTCCTAGGGGTCCCGCGCGGGACGCGTGGATTGGTTCGTCCGAAAAGCCTATGTCGCACGCGGGCAACGAACGGAAACCCCGCGGGTCATGACCGACGCCAACACCGACGCGATGACGGACGCCGTCGCCGAGCTGATCGCCATCCTCGACCTGGAGCGCCTGGAGGTCGACCTGTTCCGCGGCCAGAACCCTAAGACAGGCTGGCGGCGCGTCTTCGGCGGGCAGGTGGTGGCGCAGGCCCTGGTCGCCGCGACCCGGACGGTGCCCGACGACCGTCCCGCCCACTCCCTCCACGCCTACTTCATGCTGCCCGGCGACCCGCGCACGCCCATCGTCTACGAGGTCGAGCGGATCCGGGACGGGCGGAGCTTCACGACCCGCCGGGTCAAGGCGATCCAGCACGGGCGCGCGATCTTCGCCACGACGGTCTCCTATCAGGTCGTCGAGGAGGGGCTCACGCACCAGCCGGCGATGCCGGCGGTGGCCGGGCCCGAGGGGCTCCTCGACGGCAAGGCCCTGGCGGCGGCCGGCGGCACCGGGATGCCGGAGGCGATCGCCGCCTATTTCGGCCGCGAGCGGCCGATCGCGCTGCGGCCGGTCGATCTGAACCGCTACCTGCCCGCCGGCGCGGGCGGCCGGGCGCCGGACCCGATCTTCAATGTCTGGCTGCGCGCGGCCTCGGCGCTGCCGGAGGATCCGGCGCTGCACCGGGCCGTGCTGGCCTACGCGTCCGACATGACCCTGCTCGACGTCTCGCTGATCCCGCACGCGCGCTCGGTGTTCGACCCGACGATCCAGGCGGCGAGCCTCGACCACGCGCTCTGGTTCCACCGGCCCGTGAAGATCGACGACTGGCTGCTCTACGCCCAGGACAGCCCGGTCGCGGGCGGCGCCCGCGGTTTCGCCCGGGGCCAGATCTTCGACCGGGCCGGCAACCTCGTAGCGTCGGTGGCGCAGGAGGGGCTGATCCGCCCGACGCGGGATTAAATCGCGTTGCCGCGCGTGTGTTGCCAGCAGGCAACGGGGCGAGATGCACGGAATTGGGCAGATTGCCTCGTCTTTGTGCGGCAGCGCGACCGGTCCTGCCCGCGATCTGGCCGCATCGGGCTAATCGATGGGCAAAATGGCGACCGGCCAAAATGTTCCCGGCCAAGCTTGTCTGGCATAGTCCTTGAATAGCGGCCTTCGACCGCGGGTCATCCCGAGCCTGCGGACGGTCCGGGTCGGCTCGTCCCGCAGGTCGGGTGACGGCAACGGTTCCCGAGGACTTCGAAGGGGGCGTCGCCCATGAAAATCGTGATGGCCATCATCAAGCCGTTCAAGCTCGAGGAGGTGCGCGACGCGCTCACCGGAATCGGCGTGCACGGCCTGACGGTGACGGAGGTGAAGGGTTATGGCCGCCAGAAGGGCCACACCGAGATCTACCGCGGCGCGGAATACGCCGTCAGCTTCCTGCCGAAGCTGAAGATCGAGGTCGCCGTCGCCTCGGACCTGACGTCCAGCGTGATCGACGCCATCGCGGGGGCCGCGCGGACCGGCCAGATCGGCGACGGCAAGATCTTCGTGATGCCGCTGGAGAAGGCGGTGCGCATCCGGACCGGCGAGACCGACGCCGACGCCCTCTGATCCGCGGCCCGGTGCGCCCGGGCCCGCCGATCCCCAGACCTCCTGAAACACTACGGACTTGAGACCGGGAGCCACGTGCCCATGAAACTTCGTCATGCCCTCATGCTCGGCTTGGGAGGGGCGGCGATCGCCGCCCTCCTGATCGAGCCGTCCCTCGCGCAGACCCCGACACCGGAAGCCGCCTCGCCGCCGCCCTCGCCGATCCCCAACAAGGGCGACACGGCCTGGATGCTGATCTCGTCGGCCCTGGTGCTGATGATGAGCATCCCGGGCCTCGCGCTGTTCTACGGCGGCCTCGTGCGCACCAAGAACATGCTGTCGGTGCTGACCCAGGTGTTCGCGATCGTGTCGATCGTCGGCCTGCTCTGGGTGTTCTACGGCTACAGCCTCGCCTTCACCAGCGGCGGCGGCCTCAACGACTTCGTCGGCGGCCTCTCGAAGGCCTTCCTGAAGGGCGTCGACGCGAACTCGACGGTCGCGACCTTCTCGAACGGCGTCGTGATCCCGGAATACGCCTATCTGTGCTTCCAGATGACGTTCGCCATGATCACGCCCGCGCTGATCGTCGGCGCCTTCGCCGAGCGGATGAAGTTCTCCGCGCTGGTGGTGTTCACGATCCTCTGGGTCACGATCATCTACTTCCCGATGGCCCACATGGTCTGGTACTGGGCCGGCCCGGACGCCGTCGGCAACGCCGCGAAGGCGCTGGCCGCCGCCACCGACGACGCCTCGAAGGCGACCGCCCAGGCGGCCCTCGACGCGGTCAACAAGGATGCCGGCTTCCTCTTCCAGAAGGGCGCCCTCGACTTCGCGGGCGGCACGGTCGTGCACATCAACGCGGGCATCGCCGGCTTCGTCGGCTGCCTGATCATGGGCAAGCGCATCGGCTACGGCCGCGACCTGCTCGCCCCGCACTCCCTGACCATGACGATGATCGGCGCCTCGCTGCTGTGGGTCGGCTGGTTCGGCTTCAACGCCGGCTCGAACCTCGAGTCCAACGGCACCGCCGCCCTCGCGATGCTCAACACCTTCGTGGCGACCTGCGGCGCCGCGGTGGCGTGGCTGTTCGCCGAGTGGGCCCTCAAGGGCAAGCCGTCCCTGCTCGGCATGCTGTCGGGCGCGGTCGCCGGCCTCGTCGCGGTCACCCCGGCCTCCGGCTTCGCCGGCCCGATGGGCTCGATCGTGCTCGGCCTCGTCGCCGGCGTGGTCTGCTTCGTGATGTGCTCCACCGTGAAGAACGCGCTGGGCTACGACGACTCGCTGGACGTCTTCGGCGTCCACTGCATCGGCGGCATCCTGGGCGCGCTGGCGACCGGCATCCTGGTCGACCCGAACCTCGGCGGCGTCGGCATCCCCGACTACACCTCGAAGCCGGGCGAGCTCGCCGTTGGTGCCTACGACATGATGAGCCAGCTCATCGTCCAGGCGGAGGCGGTCGGCCTGACCCTGCTGTGGTCGGGCATCGGCTCGGCGATCCTCTACAAGCTCGTCGACGTGACGATCGGCCTGCGCGTCACGCAGGAAGAGGAGCGCGAGGGCCTCGACATCGCCGATCACGGCGAGCGCGCCTACAACTACTGAGACGGACGGCGCGGCCCCGCGGGGCCGCGTCTCCCGAACGAGAAAACCCCGGCTCCGCGAGGACCGGGGTTTTCCGTTGCGTCAGGCCGTCATCGCGAGCGCAGCGAAGCGACCCAGGGCAGCGCTGCGGTCGGAATCGGAGCGAAGCCCTGGATTGCTTCGCTCCGCTCGCAAAGACGATGCGGGGCGGCGATCGGGCATCGACCCCGAAGTATTTACGCCGCCCGCGTCAGCGCCGCCTTCTCCTCCGCGAAAGCCCAGTCGAGCCAGGGCGTCAGCGCTTCCAGATCCGAGGTCTCCACGGTGGCACCGCACCAGATCCGCAGGCCCGCCGGGGCGTCGCGGTAGGCGCCGATGTCGAGGGCGACACCCTCGCGGTCGAGGCGCTCGACGATCCCCGCCGCGAAGGCCGAGACCGCCGCGTCGCCGCGGGCGAGCACGTCCGGATCGGCGATCACGAGGCAGACGCCCGTGTTCGAGTAGGTCGCGGGATCGGCGGCCAGCGGCGCGATCCAGGGCGTGCGCGCGACCCAGTCGTAGACGACCTTCGCGTTGGCGTCGGCCCGCGCGTGCAGCGCCTTCAGGCCACCGATCCGCTCGGCCCAGTCCAGGGTGTCGAGGTAGTCCTCGACGGCCAGCATCGAGGGCGTGTTGATCGTGTCGCCCTTGAAGATGCCCTCGATCAGCTTGCCGTCCTTGGTGAGGCGGAAGATCTTCGGCAGCGGCCAGGACGGCGTGTGGCTCTCCAGCCGCGCCACGGCGCGGGGCGAGAGGATCAGCATGCCGTGCGCCGCCTCGCCGCCCATCACCTTCTGCCAGGAGAAGGTCACGACATCGAGCTTGTCCCAGGGCAGGGGTTGGGCGAAGGCCGCCGAGGTCGCGTCGCAGATCGTCAGGCCCTCGCGGTCGGCCGCGATCCAGTCGCCGTCCGGCACCTTCACGCCGGCCGCAGTGCCGTTCCAGGTGAAGACCACGTCGCTGTTCTTCGTGTCGATCGCCGCGAGGTCCGGCAGGATCCCGTAGGGCGTCTGGTGAATGCGCGGCGCGATCTTGAGCTGCTTCAGCGCGTCCGTGACCCACTCCTTGCCGAACGCCTCCCAGGCGGCGACCTCGACGGGCTTCGGCCCGAGCATCGTCCACATCGCCATCTCGACGGCGCCGGTGTCGGAGGCCGGCACGATGCCGATCCGGTAGTCGAACGGCACCTGCAGGACCGTGCGGGTCAGGTCGATCGCCCGGCCGAGCTTGGCCTTGCCGAAGGGGGAGCGGTGCGACCGGCCGAGGGCGGCGTCGGCCAGCGCGGCCGGGGTCCAGCCGGGGCGCTTGGCGCAGGGGCCGGAGGAGAAGTGGGGCACGCGCGGGCGCTGCGTGGGGCGGCTGGTCATGGCGGATCCATCCTTGCAGAGGGCCGCGCTCCCGGGGGAGGCACGTCCCGGCTCGCGCATGCGCCGAAACCGGCCGGCTTGCAAGCGCCCGTCCCGGCGGCAGTCTTCGCGGCGCTGCCCCCGGTCGGGACACGACCCCGGGCGGCGGGGAACAGTCGATTAATCCCGGCCCGTTAGCCTTAATGAGGTGCCGCGTAGCGTTTGAGGTGCGCCGATGACTTTCCACAGCGCCGCGATATTGGCGATCTGGTCCGTTCTACTCTTGGTTATTGGGGCCTTAATTCCCCGCCTCCTGCAGGCGAGCCGGACACCGCGGCTGGTGCCGCAGCCGCTGCGGCTCGACCCGCCGGATTACGACCGCGACGGCCCGGTGATCGACCTCGAGCCGGCCTGACCGGGGCTGCCCCCGGGGCGCAGGTCCGGGCGCCGCTCGGCGGTGATCCGCTCGGCCTCCGCCCGCCGCCAGCGGGCGATGGCGGCGTGGTTGCCGCCGGAGAGGACCTCCGGGATCGCGCGGCCCTCCCAATCGCGGGGGCGCGTGTAGTGCGGGTACTCGAGGAGCCCGCCCTCGAAGCTCTCCTCGACGCCGGATTCCACCTTGCCCATCACGCCGGGCAGGAGGCGCACGCAGGCGTCCAGAACCACCAGCGCGGCGATCTCGCCGCCGGACAGCACGTAGTCGCCGATCGAAACCTCCTCCAAGCCGCGCCCGGCGATGACGCGCTCGTCGACGCCCTCGAAGCGGCCGCAGACGATCAGCGCGCCCGGTCCCGCCGCGAGGTCGCGCACGCGGGCCTGGGTGAGCGGCCGGCCGCGGGGCGACATCAGCAGGCGCGGGCGCGGGTCGTCGGCCCCGGTCGCGGCGTCGTAAGTCGCGGCGTCGATGGCGGCACCGAGCACGTCGCAGCGCAGGACCATCCCGGCCCCGCCGCCGGCCGGCGTGTCGTCCACCGAGCGGTGGCGGCCGAGGCCGTGCGCGCGGATGTTGCGGGCCTCCAGGGTCCAGTCGCCCCGCGCCAAAGCGTCGCCCGACAGGGACACGCCCAGCGGGCCCGGGAACATCTCCGGGTAGAGGGTGAGGATCGTGGCCCGCCAGGGCGTGTCCGCGCGCGTCATGGCGCTTGATGGCGCGCGGGGTGCGGCACGGTCAACGGGCCCGGCACCGTCGGCGCGCCCCGCGGGTTGTCGGCCATGATCCGCGCCCTCGCCCTCCTCGCGGCCGCAGCCGCCACCGCTGCCCTGGCCGGCCCGGCCCGCGCCGCCGAGCCGCTGGCGCCCCCGGGCGCGCCCGCCGCCGCCTTCCCCAGGCCCGACCGGCCCGTGGCCGAGATCGTCGCGCCGCGCTGGTCCTCGGAGGCCGAGCGCGACAGGGCGGGCGAGTTCGAGCAGGTGGCCGAGGGGATGGGCATCGCGCCCGGCGAGACGGTGGCGGATATCGGCGCCGGCAGCGGCTACTACGCGGTGCGGTTGAGCCCCCGGGTCGGGCCGCGGGGCCGCGTGCTCGCCGAGGACGTGACGCCGTCCTACCTGGCGGCCTTAGAGAAGCGGGTGAAGGCGCTCGGGAACGTCACGGTCGTGCGCGGCGAGCCGCACGACCCGCGCCTGCCCCCGGCCTCGGTGGACGCGGCGATCCTCGTCCACATGTACCACGAGATCACCCAGCCCTTCGGCCTGCTCCACAACCTCGCCGCCGCGATGCGTCCGGGCGGCCGGGTCGGGATCGTCGATGCCGACGCGATCCCGTCGCGGCACGGCACGCCGCCGGCGCTCCTGCGCTGCGAGCTCGCCGCCGCGGGCTACCGCGAGACCGGCTTCCGGCCGCTCGCGGATGGGGCCTACCTGGCAATCTTCGCGGCCCCCGCCCCGGAGGCGCGCCCGCGGCCGGAGACGGTCCGGCCCTGCCGCGACGACGCGACGGCGCGGTAGCGGCGCCTCAGGAGCGCCAGCGCAGCTCGCGGCGCTCCAGCGGGTTGACGAACGGGCGCCCGTCGCGGGCCGATTCCAGGGCCTCGCGCTTCAGCCGGAAATACCATTGCGAGGGCAGGTCGCCCTGGCCGAACAGCACCATGGTGGGCTTGCGGTCGAGCCCGTCCTGCGCGTGCTGGAGCACCTGCTGGTCCTGGGTCAGGAACTGCCGCATCAGCGGGCGCGCGACCGGCCGGAGCAGGTTCAGGGCCGGTACGCTCCAGTAGAGGGCGTTGGTGAGCAGCGTCCGGTCCGGCGTCAGCGGCGTCGCGAAGGTGTAGTTCGCCACCCGCTTCTCCCCCGCGCGGATGCGCTCCAGCCGCACGCCGGGCAGGCGGAACTCGATCTCGACCTCGGGGATGCCGCCGAGCAGGCGGTAGACCGGCGCGCTCGTCGTGGTCGCGTGGCTCGTCATCACGAAGCCGTGCGGCACCGGCTGGAAGGTCTTCACCTTCTCGCGGAGCTGCTTTGAGGGCCGGAACCACCACGAATCGTGGACGAAGGCGACGTGCCCGGGATCGACGAGGCTCAGCGTCGTCAGGTCGAAGGAGGCCTCGACCTCCAGCTCGACCACGAGAGAGCCGGCCGGCTCGAACTCCAGCGCCGGCACCTCCGGCACCGCGCCGGCGGCGGGGCCGAGATGCGGGTTGACCCAGAGGAAGCCGGCGCTCTCCCGGACGGGGAAGCGCTGCACCTGGATGCGCGAGAAGTCGGCGGCGTCGTGCTCCGACAGGGTCGGGACGTCGCGGCAGCGCCCGTCGGTGCCGAAGCGCCAGCCGTGGAACGGGCACATCAGGGTGTCGCCGTCGAAGCGGCCCTTCGACAGGGCCATGCCGCGGTGGGGGCAGCGGTCGCGCAGCGCGAAGGGCGCGCCGTCGGGGGCGCGGCCCAGGACGATCTGCTCGCCGTTCAGCGCCACAGCCCGCAGGGCCGACCGGCCGCCCACCCTGCCGAGGCTCCGGGACTGCCCGACGCAGTACCACGCGTTGCCGAGAGGCTGGCGCATCGCGTCGGGATCGAGCGCGGCCTCGTCGGCGGGGCGCGGCGGGTTGGCGAAGGGCGCGTTCAAGGCGGTTCGGGCAGACCTCGGGGCGCCCGTCATACGCCCGGCCGCCGGGACGGGGAAGCGCCGGGCCGGGGAGGACAAACGGGCGCAGGCGCGGGGCTTCACAAGCCGGGCGCGGCCACCTACCTTCGCCTCACCCGCAACCAACGAAAGGAGGTGATCCAGTGTCTCATTGTCATCAGCCGTGTGTCTCGGCTCATCGGACCTGGACCGTCGCCTCCGGCGCGTCGCTCTAAGACGCGTCAGAGACCCGATCTCGGGACAGTTCCGCCGGACAACACGGTTCGGCAATGGAAGGGCCACCCTCTCGGGTGGCCCTTCGGCGTTTCAGGGTCCGGACATGCGGTCGGCGCCGCTCAGCGCCGCTCAGCGCCGCTGGGACTGGAACAGCGGCTGGGCCAGCGCCTCGGTCCGGGCGCGCCACAGGTCGCGCTCCTCGCGCAGGGCGTCGCGCTCGCCGGCCAGGGTCAGCCGCTCGGCCCGCAGGGCGTCCCGCTCGGCGATCGCCCGGTCGCGCTCGGCGCGCAGCTCCTCGCGCTCGGCCCGAAAGCGCTCCCGCTCGCCGCGGAACTCCTCGCGTTCGACGCGGACGTCCTCCTGCTCGGCCCGGAGATCCTCCAGGGAGCCGATCTCGTCGCGGATATGCTCGCGGAGCGTCCGGATCTCGTCGGCCAGGATGGCCTGCAGCTCGTCCTGGCGCTCGGCCTCGACGCGGAGCCTGGCCTTCAGCATCAGGTTCTCGGCCATCAGCTCGGCGATGTCAGGATCCTCGGCGGCGGCCCGCGGCGCCTCGGGGGCCGGGACGACGCGGGGCGACCACGCCGTCTCCCCGCCGCGCGGCCGCTTCGCCTCGGGCAGGGTCTCCTCGGGCCGGGCATCGCCGCGGGCCTCGGCCGGCGCCTGGGCCTTCATCGCCGTCAGCCAGTCGCGGAGCGGACCGGTCGCGGGAAAGCTGCCGGACTCGGTCGGCGAGTGAGAGCGGGCGGGTTCCGACATCGGCGGGCGTCCTGATCGAATATGGCCCGAAGACAATCCCAACATGCTTAACGATCGGTAAAAGTTAACACCGATCGGCGGCCCGTTTCGGCACCGCCGCGACGCCGGCTGGGCCGAAAAATTGACTTTCCGGCCGGCTGCCGCTACGCCCCGGCCTCCCGATCCGTAGCAGATCGACCGATGCCAAGCCGACCGGTCCCGCGAGGCCGGAGGTCAACGCCCGACAGCGCGTCCGCGCCCTCGGGCGCGATGGGCGTTGGCCGATATGCGAGGACGGGATCCGCCGGCCGAGGCACCCGCATGACGCGAGATCAAGAAGCGTTGAAGATCGAGGACGCGATCAACGAGACCTGCCCGTGGTCGGGCAAGCCGATCTCGGCGGACTCGCTGACGCTCTACAACGGCGCCGTGGTGGGCTTCTGCAACCCGGACTGCCGGGACAAGTTCGCCAAGGCCGTGCGCGGCTTCGAGGCCGCCCTCCAGGCGCGCCGCGTCGAGCGCGCCGGGCTCGAGCAGTAACGGCGGGGCGTCAGGAACATGTTCGAAGGCCTGTCCGACCGCCTCTCCGGCATCCTCTCGGGGCTCACCCGTCGCGGTGCCCTGACCGAGGCCGACGTCACCGCCGCCATGCGCGAGGTGCGCCGCGCCCTGCTGGAGGCCGACGTCGCCCTCGAGGTGGTCCGCGGCTTCACCGACCGGGTGAAGGAGAAGGCCGTCGGCGCCGTCGTGCTCAAGTCGGTGACGCCCGGCCAGATGGTCGTGAAGATCGTCAACGACGAGCTCGTGGCGATGCTCGGCACCGACGCCGAGACCGTCGATCTCAACGCCCCCGCCCCGGTGCCGATCCTGATGGTCGGCCTGCAGGGCTCGGGCAAGACCACGACCACCGCCAAGATCGCCCGGCGCCTCTCCGACCGCGAGAAGCGCAAGGTCCTGCTCGCCTCGCTCGACACCCGCCGCCCGGCCGCCATGGAGCAGCTCGCGGTGCTGGCCAAGCAGGTCGGCGTGGAGAGCCTGCCGATCATCGCCGGCCAGTCGGCGGTGCAGATCGCCAAGCGCGCCATGGACGCGGCCCGCTTCGGCGGCTTCGACGTGGTGATGCTCGACACCGCCGGCCGCACCACGGTGGACGAGGGCCTGATGGCCGAGGCCGCCGAGGTGAAGGCCGCGACGAGGCCCCACGAGGTGCTGCTCGTCGCCGACGCGCTCACCGGCCAGGACGCGGTCAACACCGCCCGCGCCTTCGACCAGCGGCTCGGCGTCACCGGCATCGTGCTGACCCGCATGGACGGCGATTCCCGCGGCGGCGCGGCGCTGTCGATGCGCGCCGTCACCGGCAAGCCGATCAAGCTCGTCGGCGTCGGCGAGAAGGTCGACGCGCTGGAGGAGTTCCACCCGGCCCGCGTGGCCAACCGCATCCTCGGCATGGGCGACATCGTCTCGCTCGTCGAGAAGGCCGCCGAGACCATCGACCACGAGCAGGCGCTCCGCACCGCGGAGAAGATGCGCAAGGGCAAGTTCGACCTCGAAGACTTGTCCATGCAGCTCGCCCAGATGGAGAAGATGGGCGGTATCGGCGGCCTGATGGGCATGCTGCCCGGGATGGGCCAGATCAAGAAGCAGGTCGAGGGCGCCAACCTCGACGAGAAGATGTTCAAGCGCCAGCGGGCGATCATCTCGTCGATGACCCCGCAGGAGCGGAAGAACCCCGACCTCCTCAAGAACAGCCGCAAGAAGCGCATCGCGGCGGGCTCGGGGGTCGACGTCTCGGAGATCAACAAGCTCCTGAAGATGCACCGGACCATGGCCGACATGATGAAGGCGATGGGCCAGGGCAAGCGCGGGATCGGGCAGGCGCTCGGCTCGATGTTCGGCCTGGGCGGCGGCGGGATGGGCGGTGGCATGGGCGGTGGAATGCCCGGTCTCCCGCCCGGCATGCCGGAGCCGACGCCGGAGCAGATCGCGCAGCTCGAGAAGCAGTTCGGCGGCAAGCTGCCGCCGATGCCGCCGGGACTGGGCGGGGGCGGGATGCCCAAGCTTCCCGGACTTCCGGGCCTCGGCGGTCCGAAGCTGCCGGGTCTCGGTGGGTTCATGCCGGGGAAGAAGAAATGAGCGTGCTCGCGGCCCAGGCCGTCGATCCCGAACTCGCGCGCCTGCGGGACAGCATCGACAATTTCGATGCGGCGCTGATCCACCTCCTCGCCGAGCGTTTCCGCTGCACGCAGCGGGTCGGCGAGCTCAAGGCCCGAAAGGGGATCCCCCCTTCCGATCCGGACCGGGAGGCCCGTCAGGTCGCCCGGCTCCGCAAGCTCGCGGTCGAGGCCAAGCTCGACCCCGACTTCGCCGAGAAGTTTCTGGCCTTCGTGGTCAAGGAAGTCATTCGGCACCACCAATCGATCAAGGCGGACCACGAGTCCCAGATCGAGCAACAGCGAAAGTAGTCAGACCATGGCCCTCAAGATCCGTCTCACCCGCGGCGGCGCCAAGAAGCGCCCCTACTACCGCATCGTCGTCGCCGACGCCCGCGCCCCGCGCGACGGCCGCTTCATCGACAAGGTCGGCGCCTACGACCCGATGAAGGCCAAGGACGATCCGGCCCGCATCGTGCTCGACAACGAGAAGATCCAGAGCTGGCTCGCCAAGGGCGCGCAGCCGACCGACCGCGTCCTGCGCTTCCTCGACCAGGCCGGCCTCGCCAAGCGCCCGACCCGCAACAACCCGCAGAAGGCCGAGCCGGGCGAGAAGGCCAAGGAGCGCGCCGCCAAGCGCGCCGAGAAGGCCGCCGCTCCCGCCGAGGACGCCGCCGCGTAAGGCGCACCGGTCATGGCGCGCCGCCCCGCAGGTCCCACCTCCCGCGACGGCGGCCGCCGAGGCCGCACGAGCTCGGCGATCGGCAAGATCGCGCCCGATGCGGCGACCTCGCCCAAGGCGCCGGCCCCCAAGCCGGCGCCCCGGCCCGCGCCGCCCGATCCGAACCTCGTCCTGCTGGGCGAGTTCGGGCGGGCGCACGGCCTCACCGGCGAGGTCCGGCTCAAATCCTACACCGGCGATCCGCAGGCGATCGCCGGCTACGGAACGCTCCAGACGGCCGACGGCCGGACGCTGACGCTCGCCGACGTGCGTCCCGCCCCCGGCCCGTCGCCCGACATGCTGATCGCCCGGGTCAAGGGCGTCTCGGGCCGCAGCGCCGCGGAGGCGCTCAACCGCGTCGCCCTGTACGTTCCCCGCGACCGTCTGGCCGCGCCCGAGGACGACGACGAGGTCTACGCCGCCGACCTGATCGGCGCCGCGGCGGTGGACGAGGCCGGGACCCTCGTCGGGACGATCGTGGCCGTGCCGAATTACGGCGGCGGCGACCTCCTGGAACTGCGCTCGCCGAACGGCGGCGCCACCGCGCTCCTGCCCTTCACGAAGGCCTTCGTGCCGGTCCTCGACGTGGCGCAGCGCCGCGTCACCGTGGTCGCGCCGGAGGACCTGTTCGCAGCGCCGGGTGAGAAGCCCGCGGACGATCCGGGCTAGGGACGGCGGTCGGTCCGCGCGCCGGCGGCGCGTCCGGAGGCCGGGCGGCGCCCTGGCCGCGACCGCCCTCAATGCCCCCCGGCCGGCGCCCCGCCGCCGAGCTTGACGCTCTTCAGGCTCAGGGCCAGTGGGACCGCGCAGGCCGCGACGAGGCCGAGCACCCAGAACACGTCGATATAGGCCCAGTAGGCCACCTGCGTGCTGAGGACGCTCCCGATCCACGCCGTCGCCTGGTTCTGGGCCTCGATGCCGGCGTAGCCGTGCTCGGAGAAGTACTGCGTCGCCTGCCGCATGGTCTCCTGATAGGCCGGCGAGGCCGGGTTGACGCTCTCCACGAGGCGGCTCTGATGGAACTGGCTCCGGTAGGCCAGGATGTTCTGCGCCAGGGAGACGCCCATCGAGCCGCCGACGTTGCGGGCGACGTTGATCAGCGCCGAGGCCTGGTCGGTCTGGTCCTTGCGGATTCCCTCGTACGAGGCCGAGGTGATCGACAGGAACACCATCGGCAGGCCGATGCCGATATAGACCCGCGACCACGCGAAGAACGCGAAGGTCGTGCTGCCGTCGATCCGCGTCAGGTCGTACATGCCCAGCGCCACGATGGTCATGCCGGTGGCGATCAGCCATTTCGGCTGGACGTAGGACGAGATCCGGCCGGTGAGGAACATCATCACCACCGTGACGATGCCGCCCGGGCCGAGGACGAGGCCCGACAGGGTGGCGGTGTAGCCGTAATATTCCTGCGTGATCTGCGGGATGAACTGCGTGGTGGCGATCAGGATCGCCCCGGTGAACATCATCACCAGGAAGCACGAGCCGAACTGCCGGTTGCCGATGAGGCGGAGGTCGACGGCCGGGTTCTCGCGGGTCAGCAGCCACGGGATCATGGCGATGAACGAGACGACCATCAGCACGCCGGACACGTTCATCAGCGTCGAGGTGCCGAACCAGTCCTTCCGCTGGCCCTCGTCGAGGATCACCTCCAGCGAGCCGAGGAACAGGGCGACCAGCACGAAGCCGACGATGTCGAAGCGGATGCCCTTGCGCACCAGGGCGCGGCGCTCCTTCTTGGCCGCGTCGCTGTCCTCGATCAGCCAGTACATCAGCCCGAGGGCGATCACGCCCACCGGCCCGTTGATCAGGAAGCACCAGTGCCAGGAGGCGTTGTCGGAGAGCCAGCCGCCGAGCGTCGGGCCGATCACCGGCGCCACCACGATGGCGACCCCGTAGAGCGCGAAGGCTTGGCCGCGCTTCGCCGGCGGGAAGGAATCGGCCAGGATCGACTGCGCGAGCGGCGCCATGCCGCCGCCGCCGAGCCCCTGCATCACCCGGAACAGCAGCAGCGATTCCAGGCTCCAGGCGAAGCCGCACAGGATCGACGAGACGGTGAACAGCGCCACCGACCACATGAAGAACGCCTTGCGGCCGTAGCGCTTGGCCAGGAAGCTCGACGCCGTGAGCGTGATCGCGTTGGCGACGAGGTAGCTCGTCACCACCCAGGCCGCCTCGTCCGGACCGACCGCGAGGCCGCCCGAGATGTAGCGCAGGGCCACGTTGGCGATGGTGGTGTCGAGCACCTCCATGAAGGTCGCCAGCGCGACCACGCCGGCGATCAGCCACGGATTGTGGCCGCCCGGCGCCTTCCCGGACGCGGCCCTGCCGCCTGCCGCCTTGCCGCCTGCCGCCTTGCCCGCACCCGGCCTGCGCCCCGGCGCGGCCGCGCTCCCCCGGCCGGCCACGGCGCTCACCGCACCGTGACGGTCGGGACGATCGACATGCCCGGGCCGATCGCCACGTCCGTCGGCCAGGTCTTGACCACGATCTTCACCGGGATTCGCTGGGTCACCTTCACGTAGTTGCCGGTGGCGTTCTGCGCCGGCAGCAGGCTGAAGGCCGTGCCCGAGCCCGGCTGCACCGAGGCCACCGTGCCCTGGATCTTGCGGCCGGGATACGCGTCGATCTCGATGTCGACCGGCTGGCCCGGCCGCATGTCGGTGATCTGCGTCTCCTTGAAGTTCGCCGTCACCCAGATGTCGTCGGGCACGAACATCCCCAGGGTCTGGCCGGCCTGGGCGAGCTGGCCGACGCCGCCGGTGAGCCGCACGACGCGGCCGGCCTGCACGGCGCGGACCGTCGTGTAGCCGAGGTTCAGCTCGGCCTGCTCGACCTGCGCCCGGTCGCGGCCGAGCTGCGCCTGGGTCGAGGCCTTCTGGGCCTGGAGCGAGCCGACCTGCTTCTGCGCGGCGACCACGCTGGCATTGGCGCTCTGGACCGCCGCCTGCCGCTGCTGCAGCGTCGAGGTCGCCGACTGCGACTGCTGGACCGAGCCGGAGCCGCGCTCGGCGAGGTCCTTGTAGCGGGCCGCGTCCTCCTGGGCGAACTTCAGCGCCGCCTCGGCGGTGGCGACCTGCGCCTTGGACACCTCGATGTTGGCGTACTGCGCCTGGATCTGCGCGTCGATGTTCTTGATGCCGGCCTCGTCGGCGGCGACCTGCGCCTTCGCCTGGTCGAGGGCGATGTCGTAGTCGCGCTGGAAGACCTGGAAGAGGATCTGGCCGGCCTCGACGTGCTGGTTGTCGGTGACCGGCACGTCCACGAGGTAGCCGCCGACCTTCGGCTGGATCGAGATGCTGCGCGCGTCGACGAAGGCGTCGTCGGTGCTCTCGTAGGGGTGCATGTAGAGCAGCCAGTAGAAGAACACGCCGACGCAGAGCGCGACGACCGCGAGCCCGCCGAGCAGGAACGCGAGCGGGTGGCGCCGCAGGACGTTGGGGCGCCGCGCCTCGTCCCAGTCGTCGTCGGAATCCGCCGCGTCGTCGTCGGCCTGCCCGTCCCGCGCCTCGGGCGCGCCGTCGGCCTCGTCCGCGCCGGGCTTGCGCGCGGTCTCGCGGTCGGTCTCGAGGTCCGCAGCCGGCGCGGCGCGGTTGAGATCGAGCACGTCGCGCTCGCGCGCGACGGCCCGGCCGTCGGCCGGCCGCGGGCGCGCCTCGTCCTCGGAGAGGTGCCGCTGATCGTCGAACATGGAAAGTCGTCGCCCGATGGGCCGGCCACCCGGGGGTGACCGGGCTTGTCGCATCGCCCGCCTCAGGCAGCAAAAGCCGGCCGCAGGCCCAAGGTTCCACGCGCGGATCAGCCCGCCTAGGAACGCATGCCGCACTGCGGCGTTCTGCGCCCGGAACCTTTGCCGTTCCCGGCCTCAAGGCCCAGGAGTTCGCCATGACCAGCAGCCCATCCCCGACGCCGAACCGCCCCGGTTCCGGCCCCGCGACCACCCCCTCCGGCATCCCGCTCGTCGGCGCGGCGCGCCTCGACGCCATGAGTGCGGCCCTGGCGCGGAACTGGTGGCTCGTCGCACTGCGCGGCGTCGTCGCGGTCCTGTTCGGGGCGATCGCGTTCATCGCGCCGGGCGCCTTCGTACTGTCCCTGGTCCTGTTCTTCGCCGCCTACATGCTCGTCGACGGCGTCGTTGCCGTTGTCGGCGCGGTCCGGGCCGCGCAACGCCACGAGCGCTGGGGCTTCATGCTGGTCGAGGGCCTCGTCGACATCGTGGTGGGCGTCGCCGCGGTGCTGGTGCCGGCCGCGGCCGTCTGGGCGTTCGTGCTGCTGCTCGCCGCGTGGGCGCTGGTCACCGGCGGCCTGATGATCGCCGCCGCCTTCCGCCTGCACCTCCATTACGGGCGCTGGTGGCTGGGCCTCGGCGGCGTCGTGTCGATCCTGTTCGGCCTCGCGCTGCTCATCAACCCGGGCATGTCGGCCCTGGTGCTGACGTGGTGGATCGGCTCCTACACCTTCGCCTTCGGCATCCTCCTGCTGATCCTGGCCTTCAAGCTGCGCGCCCAGCACGGCGCCGTCGGTCCGGGAGCGCCGCTCGGCCGGTGAGCCGGCCGGGACCGGATCGGGCCCCGTGGCCCGATCCACACGGTGGCGGCGCGATCGACGCGCCGCCCGTCCCGCGACCCAACGGCTGCGGGACACCGCGACGGATGCGGCTTAGAAGGCTCGGTCGGCCGGATCGGCCGGTCCCGGAACACCCACCACGATGACGCCCGACGCGCCGGAACGCGCCCCGGCCGACGGGCCGAAACCGCCGAAGCCGGACCCCGCCGCCGACGCCCCGGACCCGCGGCTCGCCGCCCGGGAGGCCGGGCGGGCCGCGCGCGACCTCGCGCGCCATCTCCGGACCCTCCTCGCCGCGGCCGGGCTCGGCCTCGCGCGGGCCGGCCGGGCCCTGTCGGCCCGCGCGGCGGAGCGCGCGGCGCGGGCGCGACGGGCATCGGCGGAGCGCCCGCCCGCCGTCGCCGAGACGGACGCGCGCGCCCTGAACCGGCGTTCCCGGCCGATCCTCGGCCGCCGGCACCCGGCCCTGCTCGCCGCCGCCCTGTTGGTCCTGCTGCCGGCCCTGGCGCTGGCGATCTACCTGTTCGCGGCCTTCGTGAGCCTGCCGCCGCTGGGCGGCGCCGTGGTCGAGACCGGCCAGCGGGCGATCACCGTCGAGGCCGACGACGGCCGGGTCTTCGCCACCCGCGGCAGCTTCCGCGGCCAGAAGCTCACCGCGGCCGACCTGCCGCCGCACCTCGCCCAGGCGATCGTGGCGATCGAGGACCGCCGCTTCTACAGCCACTGGGGCATCGACCTGCGCGGCCTCGCCCGGGCGGCGTGGCGCAATCTCCGCGGCGGCGGCGTGCGCGAGGGCGGCTCGACCATCACCCAGCAATATGTCCGCCTGACCTCCCTCAACCAGGAGAAGACGCTCTGGCGGAAGGTGCAGGAAGCCTTCCTGGCGCTGCGGGTCGAGTCGACCATGAGCAAGGACGCGATCCTGCTCGGCTACCTCGACTCCGCGTATTTCGGCGCCGGCGCCTACGGCGCGGACGCGGCGGCGCGGCGCTACTTCGGCAAGCCCGCCAAGGCGCTGAACCTGCCGGAATCGGCGATGCTGGCCGGTCTGGTGCGGGCGCCCTCGCAGCTCGCCCCGACCCGCAACCTCGGGGGCGCCAAGGAGCGCGCCGACGTGGTGCTCCAGGCCATGGTCGAGACCGGCGCGATCTCGCAGGCCGAGGCCGACGCCGCGCGCAAGCAGAGCGTGACCCTGAAATCGCCCCCCGAGGCGCCGCTCGGCACCAACTACTTCCTCGACATGATCGCGGGCGACGTGAAGCGCCTCGCCGGCACCGACGGCGACATGACGGTGCGCTCGACCCTCAACCTCGACCTGCAGAGCCTCGCCGAGGGCGTCGTGGCCCGCCGCCTCGACAAGGACGGCGCCCGCCGCAAGGTCGGCCAGGCCGCCATGGTGGTGCTGTCGAAGGAGGGCGCGATCCTCGCCATGGTCGGCGGCCGCGACTACGAGGACAGCCAGTTCAATCGCGCCGTCCAGGCCAAGCGCCAGCCCGGCTCCCTGTTCAAGCTCCTCGCCTACCTCACGGCCTACGAGAAGGGCTACACGCCGGAATCCGTGATGGTCGACCGCCCGGTCCAGATCGGCGACTGGCAGCCCGAGAACGACGACGGCCGCTACCGGGGGCCCGTGCCCCTGCGGACCGCCTTCGCGCTCTCGATCAACACCGTGGCGGCCCAGCTCGGGCAGGATGTCGGCATCCCGGCGGTGATCGCCACCGCCCGCAAGCTCGGGATCCAGTCGGACCTGCCCAACGTGCCGAGCCTCGTCCTCGGCTCGGGCGCCGTGAGCCTCCTGGAGATGACCCGCGCCTACGGCTCGGTCCTGTCCGGGCGCACCCCGCTCCAGTCCTACGGCATCCAGGCGATCCGCGGAGCCGCGCCGCAGCCGCTCTACGTCCGCACCGACGCGGCCCCGGGCCCGATGCTGGCGCAGGAGCCGCGCACCATGATGCTCGACTCGCTGCAGGCGGTGGTGGAATCCGGCACCGGCCGCGCCGCGCGGGTGCCCGGCCAGATCATCGGCGGCAAGACCGGCACGAGCCAGGATTTCCGCGACGCGTGGTTCGTCGGCATGACCCCCGACCTCGTGGTCGGGATCTGGGTCGGCAACGACGACGACAGCCCGATGAACCGCATGTTCGGCGGCGAGATGCCGGCCGGGATCTTCCACGACTTCGTCCAGCGGGCCGCCGAGAAGCTCGCGAAGGGCAAAGCCCGCCCCTCGGCGGAGCGGGCCGAGCCGGCCCGGGCCGCCGCCGCGCCCGCGGCCGAACCTGTCGCGGCCGGCGAGGTCCGCGGCGTGCCGGAGGTGATCGATACCGGCACCCTCAACCTGCGCGGGCGGGTCGTGCGCCTCCTCGGCGTGGTCGGCGAGCGCGGCCATCTCGCCCGCCAGCTCGCCAGCTACCTGCGCCGCCGCGAGGTGGTCTGCACCGGCCTGTCCGACGGGGCCACGGCCCGCTGCCGCATCGAGGGCGACGACCTCGCCGGGCTGATCCTGGCCGCGGGCGGCGCCCGCGCCTCCGAGGACGCCCCGCCGGACCTCCTGGGCGCGGAGGAGCAGGCGCGCGCCGAGCGGGTCGGGCTGTGGGGCCGGTGAGGCGCTAGCCTGCCCCGAGCTTCGCCAGCGTCCGCGGGTCGGGGGCGCCGTCGAAGTAGCGCGCCAGCGCGTCGGCGAAGATCGGCTCCTTCGGCACGGCGCGGGCGAAGAGCGTCATGCTGGAGCGGAACTTCAGATCGTCGGGCGAGCCGAAGATCGCGTGGGCCGAGCGCCCGGCGACGGCGTTGACGGCCGCGGTGCAGGCGCGCAGGCGCGCGCCGAGCACCGGGTGCGCCGCGTAAGCCTGCGCCTCCGCGAGAGACCCGATGGCGTAGCGCTGCGCCATCGGGCTCGCGCCGAGCCCGGCGATCTGCGGGAAGATGAACCACATCCAGTGGCTGCGCTTGTCGCCGGCCTGCAATTCCGCCAGGGCGCGCCCGTAGACGCCCTCCTGCGCGGCGACGAAGCGGCCGAGGTCGTAGGTGTCGCTCATGCGCGGCTCCGTTGTTCCGGTCCCGCACCGTCAACCGCGCGGCGCCCGCCGGGGATGCAGGCGCGGGTCCGGAGTGCCGCTGACGCCGTGTCGGGATTGGTGTAAGCGCCGCCCATGCTCGGAACGCTCGTCGCCTTCATGGTCGCGAACCCGGCGATGAGCCACGCCCTGACGGCGATCCCCGAGACCGCCGGGGTGGCGGCCGTTCTGATCCTGCTGCGCAGTCCCCGACCGGAAGGCGTCGCGGCGCTCGTGGTCTCGACCTACTATTACGGCCGCGAGGCCGGGCAGCGGGAACACGTCCTCAAGCACGCGGGCTGGGACGCCGTTCAGGCGCATCTCGGCGCCGAGTTCCTGTACGGCTGGTCCCTGCCGAATCTGCAGCAGTGGGTGGCGCCGACCTGCGCGGCCTGGGCGGTCGCGGCCGCGATCTATCTGGTCCGGTCGCGGATGGCGCGGGCGGCTCCGCCGGGTGCCCAGCTCAGGCGCGGGTGAACGGTCCGTCCGACGGCCCGATCTCGCTCCGGTCTCCGAGGAGCCGCCGGCCCGAGGCGATGATCTGGACCGTCTCGCGGCTGGAGCACTGGCGCCGCGCCAGGGCCTCCAGGTCGCGCAGGTAGTCGATGACGGGACCACGCTGCTTGTCGGCTCGGCCGATCACCGGCTCGACCTTGGCGGTCACGAGGCCGCCGACCGTGTCCCAGAACTCCGCCGGTCGGATCGCGGCGTCGCCCATCGCAGGCTCGTGCATCCCCGGTCTCCTCTGTGCTCGCACCGCTCTTGTCGAGCGTTTCGGCCGCCGGCGCATTGACCCATGTTGAAGACGCTCCTCCGGAGCGCGGGGCTCGCGGCATCGTCATCCGCGCGCCGGGCGATCCGGCGGGGCAGCATCCGGTGCGCCGCCCCATAATGGACCGCGTCACCGCGCGCGTTTCGGATCGACCGCAGGGAGCCCGCATGCCCGCCGACGACGTCCCAACCCGCGATGCCCGCGCACCCGAGCCCACACGGACGCGCGCGCCCCCGGCCGGGGAGAGCCGCCTCCGCTCGATCGCCAAGGCCGTGAGCTGGCGCGTCGTCGGGAGCCTCGACACGCTGCTGCTGTCCTATCTGTTCACCGGCAGCGTGCTGGTCGCCGGATCGATCGCCTCGACCGAGACCGTGACCAAGACCGTGCTGTACTACCTCCACGAGCGCGGCTGGGGCCTGATTCCCCTCGGTCGCACCTGAGATCCGTCCGGGAGGCCGCGTTGCCCGCCAGCTCCGCCCCGCCGCCCGGCGGCGTGACATCCTCGAGAGCCCGAACCGGAGAGAGCCGCATGCCGCAGATCACCGTCGGAGGACTCGGCCTCCGCTACCACCTCGAGGGCCCGGAGGACGCCCCGGTCGTCGCTTTCTCGAACTCGCTGGGGGCGACCCTGGAGATGTGGGACGCGCTGGTGCCCGCGCTGACGGGGCGTTACCGGACGCTGCGCTACGACACGCGCGGCCACGGCGGGTCGGAGACGCGCGACGGGCCGGTCGCGATCGCGGATCTGGCCGGCGATCTCTCGGGCCTTCTGGACGCCCTCGGCATCGGACGCGCCCATCTCGTCGGCCTCTCGCTCGGCGGGATGACCGTGCAGGCGCTGGCGAGCGCCGATCCCGGACGCGCGCTCAGCGCCACCCTGATGGCGACGGCGGCCTTCCTGCCGACCCTGCAGAGCTGGGACGAGCGCGCCGCGACCGTGCGCGCCCAGGGGACGGCGGCCGTGGTCGAGGCGACGCTGGGGCGCTGGTTCACGCCGGGTTTCGCGGAGCGCGCCCCCGAGACGGTGCGGGCTGTCCGCGAGCGATTCCTGGCCTGCGATCCGGCCGGCTACGCGGTGTGCTGTGGGGCGATCGGGCGCATGGATCTCCGTCCGGCGCTCGGAGCCATCACCGCGCCGACCCTGGTGATCGCCGGCCGCGACGATCCCTCGACGCCCCCGGCCATGGCCGAGGAGATCTGCGGCGGCATCGCCCAGGCCGAACTCGTCGTGCTGCCCCGGGCGGCGCACCTGCTCGCCGTCGAGCGCGCCGAGGCGGTCGGCGGCTACCTGCGCGCCTTCCTCGACCGCGCCGCGCCGGGCGCGTAGGCGGGCCGCGGCGGCGTCGTCCCGTCAGTCGCCCGAGTGTTCGGGACCGCGGCCGCTTCAGTGGCAGGCGATCCCGACATCGGCGGGCGACATCTCGCGCGCCAGGCGCCGCCCGGTCCGCAGCAGCGCCTGCCCGAGCAGCGATACGGTCAGCGCGTCGCCGTCCTGCTCGGCCAGCCGATAGGCCGCGAGCAGGGCGTCGCCGAGATCGCCGAGCGTTGCCGCCGGCTCCGCGTCCGCGCCCTCCGGCCGGCTCCCGGCAATCCGGTCGCGTCCGTCCGCCGCCGCCGCGCCGTGCGGTCCCTCGGTCAGCGCGACCGGTCTCGCGCGGCGTCTCGCGTTGCCGTCGTCCTCTGGTGAGCCGTTCCGCATCGTCTTGGTCCCTCAACCACCTCGAGGGTGCACCTACAGGTTGCGGACCGTCAACTCCCTCCGACCGCGCCCGGCGAGCGGTCGAGCGTCGCAGCCGGCGCGGCGGCCGGACGGGGTGTCGGACGGGGTGTCGGATGTTCCGCCGGCGCGGGAGCGGCCGGAGCCCGCAGAACAATCGCCGCGATCCACAACTTTTACGTGCAGGCCCCATGGATCGGCGCGTCCGGGCGAAGGTTCAGGGTCGCCATGAACGCAGCAAGGCCCCCGCGGTCAGCGCCGCGGAGGCCTCGCTCATCCACGCTCCATCAGGAGCGCGCGGACGGTTTTACTTGATGAGGGCCAGGAGAGCCTTGCCGGCCTTGGAGTTCAGCTCCTTGGCGTCGAGGGTGCCGTCGTTGTCCGGGTCGGCCAGCTTGAAGCGCTCGCCGACGGCCGCGAGGTATTCCTTCTTGTCGAGGGTGCCGTCGCTGTCCGGATCAGCCTGCTTCACGCCGGAGGCGCTCAGGCGGCCCTTCAGCTCCTTGGCGTCGAGGGTGCCGTCGGCGTCCTTCTCGAGACGGTCGAAGGTCGCCGAGGCCACCGCCTCCACTTCCTTCATGTCGACGGTGCCGTCGTTGTCGGTGTCGATCATCTTGACGGCGCTCGCCCCGCTCATCGGCTTGGCGAAGGCGGCCGGAGCGGAGAGGCCGCACACCGCGAGGGTGACCGCCGCGAAGCCACTGATGAAACGTGAGGTCATTGCCAGATGCTCCCGAAATTTGATGCTCGATCTTCCTAGTCTCCGACTCACAGTGCCGCAAGTGCGAAATTCGACCCTGTGGGTTGCGTGCTGTCCCGGGTCGCGCTTCGGAGACGCGGCATAGAAAAAGGGGCCGGCGCGAGCCGACCCCCGAAGAGAGCGCACAATCGCCGACAGGCGATTCGCGCGGTGATTCAGTATCCGTAGCCGCGCCGCGTCACCGGGCGGTCGTCGTCGAACCGCTGGCGCCGGTAGAGACGATCCTCGTCGTAGGCGCGGTCGCGCCGATACTCTTCGCGGCGGAAATCGCGCTCCCGCTGGGCGCGGGAGCGCAGGTCGACACTCGGCCCGTCGGGACCGATATCGATTCGCTGCGCCGCAGCGGGGACGACGCTCGTCAGGGAGGCGGCCAGGACGGCGCCGGCAAGCAGGGTCTTCATGGGACTCTCCTTCGTGCGTTCGGAGTCCAACCCGTCCTCGCGCCGATCGTTCCCGATGTTCTCCCGTTCTTCCCGGAGCCGACGCAGATCCGGGCTGATCAGGCGAGCGTCGCCAGGTCCTGAAACCAGTGCTGCGCCTGGACGTAGTTCTTCACCCGCGACGACAATGCGTGTGGATTGGTGTCGTGAACGACCCAGACCTGCACGGCATCGTCCACGACGATTTCGTGGATGCGCGCGAGCAGCCGGTTCTGCTCGGCCACGTCGAGGCTCGCCTTCACCTTGTCGCAGAGGGCGTCGACCTCGGGGTTGCGGTAGTGGCTCCAGTTCACGCCGTTCGGCGCGATCTGCCGCGAATCGTAGAAGCGCAGGATCGCGTAGAACGGGTCGGAGGTGACGTAGGCGATGTTGCCGGCGCTGACGCCCTTGAGGCTCGGATCCGCGGCGCCCTGGCGCCAGGCCGTGTAGGCCACCTCCAGCTCCACGGTCTTGAACGCCACTTGGATGCCGATCTCGGCCCAGCTCTGCTGGACGAACTCGTTGATCGGCAGCGACAGCATCTGCCCGGTGCCGCCGGTCGGGATCAGGACCGTGGCCTTCACGGGGTTCTTCACCGAGTAGCCGGCCTCCTCGACGAGCTTGCGCGCCGCCTCGACGTCGGTCCGGATCTTGAAGCCCGGCTTGCCGAACCACGGGCTCGACTCCTGGACCTGACCGACGGCGGGCTGGGCGAGGCCGCCCATCAGCTCGACGACGCCCGCGCGGTCGATGGCGAGGTTGGCGGCCTTGCGCAGGCGCAGGTCGCGCCAGGGCGAGCCTTCCACCATCGACAGGTGGTAGTTCCAGACATGGGGCGTCTCGTTGCCCACGACCCGCATGCCGGCGGCCTTCAGGCGCGGCACCGCGTCGGGCGCGGGCGTCTCGATCAGGTCGACGCTGCCGGACAGGAGCGCGTTCACCCGGGCGAGGTCCTCGGGGACGCAGGCGAGGGTCAGCTTCGCGAGCTTCGGGACCCGCTTCGGGTTCCAGTAGCCGATGTTCGGCAGCAGCTCGAGGCGCACCCGCGGCACCAGCTGCCCCATCCGGAACGGCCCGGTCCCCGAGGGCTCGAAGGCGAACTTCGCCCAGTCCTTCCCGACCTTCTCGTACTGCGCCGGCGACGAGATCAGGAACCAGAGCATCTGGTAGGGGAACAGGCTGTCGGGCGTCTTGGTGACGACCTGGACGGTCTTGGCGTCGACCTTCCGGTAGCTCGCGACGCCGGGCAGGCGCGGGCGGACCTGGGACGCCTGCCGCTGGTCGAAATGCGGCGCCTCCTTGTTCAGCACCTTGTCGAAGTTCCAGATCACCGCGTCGGCATCGAAGGCCGACCCGTCGTGGAAGGCCACGCCCTCCCGCAGGTGGAAGGTCCAGACCTTGGGGTCGGCCGGGTCGGCCTCCCAGGCGGTGGCGAGGCCGGGCACCATCTTGCCCGGCCGGTCGGCGACGTCGAGTTCCCAGGCGACCAGGGGATCGTAGAGGGTCAGTCCGGTGAACTGGTAGCCACCCGCGCCCCGGTCCGGCTGGCCGGTCGTGAGCGGCAGGTCGGTCATGGAGATGCCGTAGGTCAGGGTGCCGTGGCCCGCGCCCTGCGCGCCGGCGCGGCCCGCCGCCCCCAGCGCCGCCAGGGCGACGCCCCCGGCCATCAGGGATCGGCGTGTCGGCTTGATCGGGTTCATCGTGTCTCTCGGCTGAAGGCGCGGGCGCCGCACGGAACGGCACCCGCCCTCGGGCGCGCGGCGGCGCGGACCGGGCCTCCACCCCATGCTGCATACAGAATGATGCACGCATCGTGCCCAATGGCCGCCGGCGTTCCCCGGATAGCCTGGGGGTCAGGCCTCCCAGACCTGGCCGGGCCTCAGGGCGACGAAGCGCTCGGCCGGGATGCCGGCCCCGCCGAGGGCCGCCGCCAGCGCCTCGGCGGGGCGCTCGACGCCCTCGTCGGTGAGCTGGAACGTGCCCCAGTGGTGGCCCAGCGCCTGCTCGGCGCCGAGCAGGCCGAAGACCTTGACCGCCTCGGCCGGGTCGACGTGCTGCGCCTGCATGAACCAGCGCGGCTCGTAGGCGCCGATCGGCAGCGTCGCGAGGCGCGGCGGCCCGAACCGCGCACGCACGTCGGAGAAGAGGGCGCCGTCGCCGAAACCGGTGTCGCCGACATGGTAGTGCACGCCGCGGGGCGAGGTGATCACGAAGGCGCACCACAGCGCCATGCGCCGGTCGTTGACGCCCCGGGCCGACCAGTGGTTCGCGGGCGTCAGGTGGACCTGCAGCCCGTCGCCGAGATCGACCGACTGTCCCCAGTCGCGGGTCTCGACATGCATCGTGTCGTCGTAGCCGCGCAGGATCGTGTCGTTGCCCAGCGGCGCCACGATCAGCGGCTGGTGCGCCTGCCAGAGCCGGGCGAGGCTCGGCCCGTCGAGATGGTCGTAGTGATTGTGGGTGACCAGGATCGCGTCGATCGGCGGCAGGTCGGCGAAGGCGATGCCCGGCGGGTTGACGCGCTTCGGCCCGGCGAAGCGGACCGGGCTCGCGCGCTTGGCGAAGACCGGGTCGATCAGGATGTTCCGGCCGGCGACCTGAACGAGGTAGCTCGCGTGGCCGATCAGCACGACCCGCAGGCCCTCGACGCGCTCGGGCGGCCGGTCGGCCGGGTAGGGGCTGGGGAAGCTCTTGGGCCAGGGCTCGCGCTGCCGCTTGGCCTGCCAGCGCAGCACGTCGGGGAGCGCCTTGTCGGTGGACTGACCGGGCAGGAAGAACCGCAACCCGTCGAAATGGTCGGAGGTCGGGCCGCGGTAGTACGGGTTCCGGCCGCGCCGGTGCGCGGCGTAGCCGACGCCGCCGAGCGTCATGACCGTGGCCGCACTCGCGACCGTGAGCAGGCTGCGCCGTTTCATGGGTCCGAGATGGCCGGAACCGGGGGCCGGTCAAGCACTGCCGCGGCGCGGCGGGGAGCCTCAGGGCGGTTTCGGCGCCGTCTCAGCGACGTCTGCAGGGACGCATCAGGCGGCCGGAGCGCGCCGGCTCACTCCACCATCTCGGCAGCGAGGGACAGGCGCGCCCGGTAGACCACCTTGCCGACGCCGTCGCGGACGCAGGCCACGTAATCCTGGCGCTCGACCTCCGGCAGCATGTCGCGGGCGATCGCCGACATGATCCGGGTGACCTTGGCGCGGGCCGCTGGAAGGTCCGGCAGGTCGAATCCGACCTCATCGTGGATCGGCTGGGAGCCGTCGTGCAGGTCGATGAAGTAGCGGGGCATCGGCGCCAAGCATCTCTAAGAGAAGTAGTCTGCCGATAGGATTGGTCTTGCTATGGTTAACAGTGCCTTAAAAGCCGAGCTTTGAGGCCGCTCGACGGTCGGGCGAAAGCCGCTTCCGGCCTCGGTGCGCCGCGCCCGCCCCGTCCCGACGTTTCGCGACGCCGCGGGCCGGCGCGGCCCGGCGCGGGAGACTTCCTCGGCGGACGCGGCCGGGAGAGCCGCCCGTCCGACGGATCCGGCGGGCCGAATTCTTCGGGCCGAAGCCGCGAGCCGGCCCGCTCAGGCGGGCCGGCGCCGCGATCCGGTCCTCACACGCCGTCCGGCGGCAGCGCCTCCGTCACCTCGACGCGGCGGTTGCCGGCCACCGGAACCGTCTCCTCGGTGGCGGCGACGTCGCTCTGAGCCGGCGCCCTGTCGAGCGCCTCGGCGACCGCCGCCACGCCCTGATAGCGGGTCAGCCGCCGGTCGATCATGCCGTCGATCCGGTCGTGCAGCTCTGACACGGTCAGGCTGCGGCGCTTGCCGCCCGTCTTCTCGGTGAACAGGCCGCGATTGGCCCGCGCCGCGGTGCGAAACTCGCGGCCGGCGACCTCGTCGGGCTTCTCGGAGGAGAGCGACAGGAAGCGCCCGGCGCTCGCCGTGCCGAGGAAATGGGCGAGGTACAGCTCGGTCGTGGTGAGCGCGCGCCCGACCCGGGCCTCGATCCGGTCGCGGTCGCGCTTGATCAGCTCGGCCGCCATCAGGGCGGCGACGCGCGGGTCGTTGCGCAGGCCGAGCACCCGGGCGCGCATGCTGCCCGTCACGGTGATCGCGGCGCCCCGGCCCTTCACGGCGGCGGCTTCCTCGGCGAGCCCGTAGCGCGCGCCGTAATCGCGGATCATCTCCAGCCAGGTGCGGGCAACGAACTGGAACAGGCCCTGCGCCGAGGAGGTCGCGGCCTTCGCCGCGGTGTCGAAGCTCGATTCCTTGTCGGCGAGCGCCATCATGTAGACGGGATCGACGCCGGCCTCGTCGGAGGCCTTGACGATCGTGTCGACCACCTTGCGCGGCACGCTGCGCTCGCCGAACTTGACCGCGTCCTGCTCCTGCGTCACCCGCGGCAGGGCCGCGAGGTCGTCCTGGATCAGGGCCGTGGTGGCGGGCTCCTGCTCCGGCAGGGGCAAGCCGTTCCAGGCATCCTTCGCCGGTGCCGATGCCGGTGCCGGTGCCTCTGCCGATGCCGCGGGCGCCTCGACGGGAACCGCGGGCTCGAACGCGCGTTGAGCGAGCTCCTGAGCGGCGCGCGGGCTGGTGTCGACCCGGTCGTGGGCCTGAGCGGCCGGAGCGAAGTAGGCGGGCGCGAAGGCGGCCTGCGGCAGGCCGAACCCGGCGACGAGCCCGAGGGCCAGCGTCCCGGAGATCCGGCCGAGGCCGGTGCGGCGAAGTGACCGGCGCCCTGCGTCGCGCCCGGCCCGCGGCAGCCACGCCACGGCTTCATCCTCGAAATGCCCCGTGCCGGTCAGGGTCTGCGGCACGAGTCGGTTCACGTCGTCGGCGCAACGCGCCGGCTCCGGGAAAACCCCCATCATCGGTCCTCTTCTAGATCGGTCCTTGCGTCCGCCCGGCTCTGACGGCCGGGTTTTTTCTGGAAGCGGCGGCCCTATCGACGCCGGCCGTGACCAGAATGGGACGGCCCCGTGATCCAAGCGTGGCACGGTCAAGGAAGGGTTAACCCTCCCACTTAGGGCCCCGTTAACGCCGCCGACCGGCGGCCGACCGGCCGCGCGCGGGACGACGGCGGGGCGATGTTGTCGCATTCGGGTTGGAACGGAGCACCGCCGAGCCAGTTAGGTACGGCCCCGGGGGGGTGAATTCCCGTCTCAGGACGGACCCTTCAAGACGCCACCCGCGTCCGCACAAGGACATCAGTTTCCGATGAGCATGCAGTCCGGTCGCCGCGTCGGTGTCGCCTTCGTTGGCATGGGAGGCGCCGTCGCCACCACCGCCATCGCCGGCATCGAGATGATCAAATCCGGCTCCAACCGTCTCGACGGGCTGCCGCTCGCCGGTCTCTCCGTGGCCGGCATGGCCGACTACAAGGACCTCGTCTTCGGGGGCTGGGACCTGAACGGCGACGACCTCGCCTCCGCGGCGAGCGGGCACGGCGTGCTCTCGAAGGACGACATCGAGAACGGCGCCCAGGTCCTGAAGGGCATCACGCCCTGGCCGGCGGTCGGCAGCGCGAAGTTCTGCAAGAACATCGACGGTCAGAACCGGATCGTCGCCAAGGACCACCGCGAGGCGGTCTCGGTGATCGCCAACGATCTCCGCCGCTTCCAGAAGGAGAGCAACCTCGACGACGTGGTCGTGGTGAACCTCGCCTCCACGGAGCGCTGGCCCGATCTCAGCGACCCGACCCTGAACTCCACCGCCGCCTTCGAGAAGGGCCTGGATTCGAGCGACGAGGCGATCTCGCCGGCGATGCTCTACGCCTACGCGGCGATCAAGAGCGGCATCCCCTACGCCAACTTCACCCCGAGCGTCGCCGCCGACGTCCCGGCGCTCCTCGACCTCGCCAAGGAGCTGAACGTCCCGGTGGCCGGCAAGGACGGCAAGACCGGCCAGACCATGATGAAGACGGTGCTGGCCCCCGCCTTCAAGGCGCGCGCCCTCCACGTCGACGGCTGGTTCTCGACGAACATCCTGGGCAACCGCGACGGCCTCGCCCTGAACGATCCGAACTCGCTGCAGTCGAAGCTCAACACCAAGGGCACGGTGCTCGACTCGATCCTCGGCTACCCGGTCGAGGACCACCTCGTGCACATCCACTATTACCGCCCGCGCGGCGACGACAAGGAGGCCTGGGACAACATCGACGTCACCGGCTTCATGGGCCAGCGGATGCAGATCAAGGTCAACTTCCTCTGCAAGGACTCGATCCTGGCCGCCCCGCTCGTCATCGAGATCGCCCGCGTCCTCGACCTCGCGAGCAAGCGCGGCGACGGCGGCGTGCAAGAGCAGCTCTCGACCTTCTTCAAGGCGCCGATGGTCAAGAACGGCCACGGTCCGGAGCACGCCTTCGGCAAGCAGGAGCAGATGCTCCGCGACTGGCTGGGCGTGCACTAGGCTTCGTCAGAACCAGGGGGCGGCTTTTCGGAACGAGACGATGCCAAGCGAGACTGAGCCGCCCCGTTCCGGCGCCGCCGCGCCGGAAGCGCTGCGCGACCTTCTGGTCGAGATGAACGACCTCAAGCGCGTCCGCTCCGCGGGCCGTACGGGCTCGATCGCCGAGCGGCTGTTCGCGCAGGGCTGGGGGCTGCTGACCGGCGGCGCCGCGCCGGACGACGTCGCCCTCGACATCGCGGCCGTCACGCTGGCCGCGACGCGCCTCTGCGACCTCGACGCGGCCTTCCTGACCGCGGCGGGGCTCTCGGACGAGGCCGCCTCCGCGGTGCTGGTGGCGGGGTTCGACGCCGTCACCGGAGAGCTCGATCCGGACCTCCGCGACCGCCTGCGCGCGCGGCTCGCGCCGCGTCCGGCCGGCCGGCCCGGGCCGCTGCCGGGCTTCGTCGGCGCCCTGGCGCAGCAGCCGCGGGCGGGCGTCACCTGCCCCGGCCGCGCCCGGATCCTGCTGGAGCCGCCGGAGAACCACGCCGAGCACTGCCTGATCGTGGCGGTCTACGGCGTCTGCCTCAGCCCGTTCTACCGGGCCGATCCCGGCACCGTGTTCCTGGCCGCGATGGCCCACCACTTCCACAACGCCGCCATGCCGGATGCCGGCTTTACCGGCGAGATGCTGCTCGGCGACCATCTCGGCCCGATCATGGCCACCACCACCGCGTGGGCGCTCGCCGAGCTCGACGCGCCCCTGCGGGCCCAGGTCGAGCGCGCCCGGGCGGTGCTGCCCGACGACGCCACCGCCGAGGGCCGCGCCTTCCACGCGGCCGACTGCATCGACCGCGTCCTCCAGATCGCCCAGCACCTGCGCGGGGCCTCGACCACGTTGGGGATGGTGCTCGACGAGTGGGAGCTGGTCCATGCCGGCCCGGTGAAGGGCTTCCACGATCGTGTCCTCGCCGACATGCGCATCCCTTGATCGCCGGACCCGGTCGCCCATCTGCCCGGGCGGCCCCGAGAACCATGATCCCGTTCGAACTCAAATCGCCGGACACCGGCAACCCGCTGAAGGCCGACGGCCCGCACGCCCTGCGCGACGCGGAGACCGGCGCGCGCTGGCCCGTGATCGACGGCATCCCGTACCTGCGGATCAACCGCGCGGCCCTGGTGGAGCGGGTGCTCGCCCATCTCGACGCCGGCGAGCCCGACGAGGCGCTGGCCGCGCTGCTGGTCGATCAGGACGATTGGTGGAACGGGCCGCCGGCCGATCCCGCCGGGATCATCCGCCTGATCAAGACGCGCCGCGAGGCGACCCTCCGCGAGGCGGTCGAGCTGCTCGGCTGGGGCCGCGTCGGCGACTACTTCCTGCACCGCTGGAGCGACCCGACCTTCCTGGCCGGCCTGTCGCTGCTGGAGGCGCACTGGAACGAGCCGGTCTGCGTCTTCGAGTTCGCCTGCGGCATCGGCCACTACCTGCGCGAGCTGCAGCGGCGCGGCTGCAAGGTCGCCGGCGCCGACGTGGTCTTCGCCAAGCTCTGGGTCGCGCGCCACTGGGTCGTGGCCGAGAAGGCGCAGCTCGTCTGCTTCGACGCCGGCTCGCCCCACTGGCCGATCCCTGGGGCGCCGGTCGACCTCGTCGTCTGCAACGACGCCTTCTACTTCCTCGACGACAAGGCGGCGCTCCTCGAGAACCTCCGCCAGAACGCCGGTGACGACGGCTGGCTGGCGCTGAGCCACATCCACAACCGCGACTGCCCGGGCTTCTCGGCCGGACGCGCGGTGACGGCCGAGGAGATCGCCGAGTTCTTCCCCGACGCCCTGGTCTACGACGACGCGGAGCTGACCCGGGCGCTGGTCGAGGCGCGGGCGCCGGGCCCGCAGGACCCCGCCGCCCTGCGGAGCTGCGAGGCGTTCTCGGTGGTGTGCGGTCCCGGGATGCGCCCGGCGCCGCGCGCCCTGGTCGACGGCCTGACCCTGCCGAAGCCCGGCACCGTGCTTCGGCTCAACCCACTCTACGTGCCCGAGGGCGGCGGTTACGTCATCCGCTGGCCCTCTGAGCGCTACGAGGCGGAGTACGCCCCCCGCGCAACGTACCCGCTGCACTCCCCGGGACCGGAGTCGCTGACCTTCGACGAAAGCCTCGATGCGTCGGAAACGCAGCGCGTGCGCGTGCGCGAGTTCGTCGACCTGCCGGAGCGGTGGTGATGGACGCGGTCGGCTGGGGCATCGTCGGCTACGGCTGGGTCGCCCGCGACTACATGGAGCCCGGCATCCGCGCGGCCGGGCACCGGCTGGTGGCGGTCAGCGATCCGAACCCGGAGAGCCGCGCGGCCGCCGAGCGGGCCGGTGCCCGCGTCCACGCCGATCTCGCCGGCCTGATCGCCGAGCCCGCGGTCGAGGCGGTCTACGTGGCGACGCCGAACCACCTGCACCGCGGCGCCGTCGAGGCGCTGGCCGCTGCCGGCAAGGCGATCCTGTGCGAGAAGCCCATGGCGGCGACGCTGGCGGATGCCGAAGCCATCGCGCACGCCGTCGACTCCCAGAAGATCTTCTACGGGACGGCCTTCGACCAGCGGCACCACCCGGCCCACCGGACGATCCGGGCGCAGGTCGAGGCCGGCCGGCTCGGCACCGTGACGGCGGTGCGGATCGTCTACGCCTGCTGGCTCGGTCGCGACTGGTCGGAGGCCGGGCAGCCCAATTGGCGGATCGACGCCGCCCAGGCCGGCGGCGGCGCCCTGATGGACCTCGCCCCGCACGGGCTCGACCTCGTGGACTACCTGCTCGGCGAGCCGATCACCACCATCGCGGCCCTGACCCAGACCAAGGCCCAGGATTACGCGGTCGACGACGGCGCCCTGCTGATCGGGCGGACCGCGGGCGGCGCACTGGCGAGCCTGCACGTCGCCTACAATTGCCCCGACGCGCTGCCCCGCCGCCGCCTGGAGGTGGTCGGCACGAAGGGTATGCTCGTCGCCGAGAACACGATGGGCCAGACGGCGGGCGGATCGCTGTCCTTCATCGACGGCGCCAGCGGCCGCACGGAGCCGCTCGCCTTCGACGCCGACAGCTCGCCCTTCACCGAGCAGGTGCGCGCCTTCGGCTCGGCCCTGCGCCGGCCCGAGGAGCGGGCCGCGTACGCGGCGTCCAGGGACCTTCACACGATGCGGCTCGTCGCCCGCGCCTACGGGCAAGGGTAGCGAGCACAGGATACGCAGCCACGGAACCACACTCCGGCATCTCCCACCCACGCCCTCATCCTGAGGTACCCGCGTCAGCGGGCCTCGAAGGAGGGCTCCAGGAATCGCGCGTCCGACTGGAGCCCTCCTTCGAGGCCTCCGCTGCGCTTCGGCACCTCGGGATGAGGGGATGAATGGGAGGGGGTGCGGCGCACGGTTCGAGGAAGACGGGAACACGACGTGACCAACGCAGACGCCTTCCACGACCAAGACGACCGCGCCCGCCACGAGCGGATCAAGGCGCCGCGCCCCTACCGTTTCGGCGCCAAGCGGCCGATCGAGGGCCTGCCCGAGACCTTGCCCGACCCGGTCAGGGCCTATCTCGACGTCCTGCCGGAGGGGCGCGTCGTCGGCTTCCCGCTGGCGCCCCTCGACCGCACCGGCATCCCGGTCTGGTTCGTGGCCCTGTTCCTCGACGACCCGTTCTTCGTGGGCGCGATGCCGTCGGGCATCGGCTACGGCGCCACCGACGACGAGGCGCTGATCGGCGCCGTGGCGGAGATCGCCGAGAACCTGATGCCGTCCCTCGCGGTGCTGCCCCGCGCGAAGGAGCGGGCGAGCTATACCGATCTCGCCCGCGTCTACGGCGCCAAGTCGGTCGCCGACCCGCTGACCCTGTGCCTGCCCGCCGGGTCCCCGGTCGGCCGCGACACGGTGCTCGAGTGGACGCCCGCGATCCGCCACGCCACCGGCGAGATCGTCCTGATGCCGCTCGACGTCGCCGCCACCGACTATTTCGAGCTGTCGGAGGGCTACAAGCCCTTCACCAACCTGATCACCAACGGCCTTGGCGCCGGGCCCGACGTGCCCTTCGCGCTGGGCCACGGCGTGCTGGAGCTGCTCCAGCGGGACGGCAACGGCCTGCTGTTCCGGGCCCTCGACCAGGGCGTGATGCTCGACCTCGACGGCATCGGCCCGGAGAACGCCGCCATGCTGGCCCGGCTGAAGGCGCTGGGCATCCGCGCGCTGCCGAAATTCGCCACCGACCAGTTCGGGCTGACCAACCTCTACGTCGTCGGCTACGACGAGGATCCGGCGCGCACCCCGGCGCCGATCGCCCTCTCGGCCTGCGGCGAGGCCTGCGACCCGGACCGGGAGCGGGCGCTCCGCAAGGCGCTGCTGGAGTTCCAGGCCGCGCGGGTGCGCAAGACCTTCGGGCACGGTCCCCTCGACATGGCCGCCACGGTGACGCCGCCCGGCTACGTCGACGCCTTCATCCAGAAGGCGCTGCCCAGCCTGGACCTCGAGGAGAGCCGCGCACTCCAGGCCATGCTCGAATGGATCGAGATGCCGGCGGCCGACCTGCGCGGCGTGCTGGCCGACACGGTCTACTCGGAGCGGAGCACCAAGCGCTTCGCCGAGCTGCCCTCTACCCCGGCCGGCGACGGCCACGCCCGGGGGAAGATCGCCTGCGACCGGCTGCTCGAGGCCGGGTTCGACGTGCTCTACGTCGACTGCACGCCGCCCGGGGGCGGGGTCGGCGTGGTCAAGGCGATCGTGCCGGGGCTCGAGGTCGAGACCATGAGCTACTACCGGATCGGCGAGCGCAACACGAAGAAGCTCCTCGACCGCGACCATCCGCTGATCAAGTTCGGCGCCGAGAGCGAGACCCTGCGGCCGGTGCGCCTCACGCCGGAGGCCCTGGAGCGGTTCGGCGGCCAGCCGCTGTTCGACGTGGCCCTGGCCGAGCGGATCGTCGGGCGGCACTATCCGCTCTACCGCGAGCCGGAATCGCACCACGCGCCGTTCCGGCTCGCCCAGCGAAAGGGGAGGGCGGCGTGACGCTCCGGTTCGCCTACAACACCAACGGCGCGGCCAACCACCGCCTCGACGACGCGCTCCACCTGATCAAGGCGGCGGGCTACGACGGCGTGGCGCTCACCCTCGACATCCACCACCTCGACCCCTTCGCCGACACCTGGGCGGCGGAAGCCGGCCGGGTGGCGAGCCTGCTGGAGAAGCTGGAGCTGACCTGCGTCATCGAGACGGGCGCCCGCTTCCTCCTCGATCCGTCCGCCAAGCACGAGCCGACGCTGGTGACCGCCGACGCCGCGGGCCGCGCCCGGCGGGTCGGCTTCCTCAAGCGGGCGATCGAGATCGGCGCCATGCTCTCCGCCGAGGCGGTCTCGTTCTGGGCCGGCGTTCCGAAGCCGGGCGTGGATCCCGGCGAGGCCCGGCGCTGGCTGGAGGAGGGGCTGCACGAGGTCGCCTCGTTCGCCGCCGAGGCCGGTGTCGTGCCCTGCCTGGAGCCCGAGCCCGGCATGCTGATCGAGACGCTCGACGACTACGCTTCCCTCTCCGTGCCGGGCTTGAAGCTCGCCCTCGACACCGGCCACTGCCTCGTCACGGGCGAGCGCGAGCCGGCGGCCGCCGTGCGGGAATTCGCCGACCGGATCGGCACCGTGGCGATCGAGGACATGAAGCGCGGCAGCCACATCCACCTGCCGTTCGGCGAGGGCGACATGGACGTGCCGGGTGTCCTGGAGGCCCTGGAGGCGGTCGGCTTCGGCAAGCTGATCTGCGTCGAGCTGTCCCGCGAGAGCCACCGGGCCGACGTGATGATCCCGCAGGCGCTGGACTATCTCCGCGGCTGTCGGCGCCCCGGCCCGGTCCTGGCCGGCGAGCAGGAGACGCGGCGGCAATGGCAGTGAGAGCCGAACCGCGGCGAGGCGAGGATCGGGCACGGGAGAGGGGGCGCCTCGGCGCGTCGCCCGGTCAATGCGAAGGTGCGGCGCGATGAGAATCCTCTTCCTCAGCCGCCGCTATTTCCCGGCGATATCGGGCATGAGCGTCTACGCGCAGAACCTGCTGCGCGAGCTGGTCGGCGCCGGCCACGACGTCACGATGATCTCGCAGTACCGGGGCGACGCCTTCGGCACCCGGGTCTACGGGGGCGGGCCGCCCCCGCCGGTGCCGGGCGTGCGGGTGATCGGCCTGGAGCAGCTCGGCGAGCAGGCGTCGGGCGACTTCGAGCGCGACATCGCCGCGATGGTGGACGCGATCTGCCGCGAGCACGCCCGACAACCCTTCGACATCCTGCACGCGCAATACGGTTACCCGACCGGCTGGGCGGTGCTGCTCGCCGCGCGCGAACTCGGGGTGCCGAGCGTCGTCTCGATCCAGGGTGGCGACGGCCACTGGGTCGGCTCCTGCTGCGAGACCCACCGGGTCGCCATGTGCGAGGTGCTGGCCCACGCCAACGCGCTGCTGATCGGCGGCGCCTCTTTCGTGGACGAGGTCTGCGAGCGGCTCGGGTCGGACCCCGCCCGCTTCACCATCGTGCCCGGCGCGGTCGACACCGACCGGTTCGCGCAGGGCACGCCCGACGGGCTGCCCGCGCCCCATCCGGGCCCGGTGCGGCTGTTCTACCACGGCCGGGTCGACCGCCGGAAAGGCGTGCTCGACTTCATCGAGGCCCTGGCGATCTTGCGCGCGCAGGGCACGCCGTTCGCCGCCACCATCTCGGGGATCGGGCCCGACGTGGACCCGGCCAAGGCGCTCGCCGCCGAGCGCGCCTTCTCGGAGCGGGAGATCGCCTTCACGGGCTACGCCGAGTACGCCACCGTGCCCGACCTCTACCGCCGCGCCGACGTGTTCGTCTCGCCGACCTACGCGGAGGGCTTCTCCAACACGATCCTGGAGGCGCTCGCGGCCGGGCTCGCCACCGTCTCGTGCCACGCGGTCGGCGTCTCGGACTGCCTGCGCGACGGGGAGAACGGGCTGCTGGTGAACCCGGGCGACGTCCCGGCGCTGGCCGCCGCGCTCACCCGGGTCATTGCGGACGCGGATCTGCGCCGCCGCATCGCGACGGCCGGCCTGGAGGAGTGCCGCCGCGTCTACTCGTGGCACGCGGTCGGGCGGCAGATCATGGACGTCTACGCCCGCGTGCGCGGCGAGCGGCCGGCCACCGGCTTCTCGCCGGATCTGCCCCACGATCCGACTTGTCGTTTCCGCGCCGAGCCGCACCTGCTCTGAGCGCGCGGGTTGGAACCCATCGAGACCGTCGCACCCCGGACCATGCCCACCGCGCTCGCCCTCTCGCCCCATCTCGACGACGCGGCCTTCTCGTGCGGCGGCCTCCTGGCAAGCCTCGCGCAAGCTGGCTGGCGCGTGGTGATGGCGACCCTGTTCACCGGCAGCGTCGCCGAGCCGAGGGGCTTCGCGCTCGCCTGCCAGCTGGACAAGGGGCTCGGACCGGAGGTCGACTACATGGCCCTGCGCCGGGACGAGGATGTCCGGGCTGCCGCGGCGCTCGGCATCGCGCCGCCCGTCCACCTGCCGTTCCGGGAGGCGCCGCACCGGGGCTACGGCTCGGCGCCGGAGCTCTTCGCCGACACGCGCGCCGACGACGGCGTCGCGGCCGAGCTCGCACCGGCCATCGCGGGGCTGATCGCCGCCGGGAGTCCCGATCTCCTCCTGGCTCCGCAGGCGATCGGCGGGCACGTCGATCATGTCCAGACCGTGCGGGCGCTGCGCGGCCTCGTGCCGGCGCAGCCGATCCTGTGGTGGCGCGACTTTCCCTATACGGTGCGGGAGGCCGCCCCGAAGGCGCCCCTCGCCGACCTGTTCGCCGACCTCGCCGAGCCGGCGATGCGCCTCGCCCCGGAGGCCCAGGCCCGGAAGCGCGCCGCCTGCGCGGCCTATGCCAGCCAGATCGGCTTCCAGTTCGGCGGCGTGGCCGGCCTCGACGCGCGCCTCGCCCGGGAGGAGGGCACCGAGCGCTTCCGCCGGTCGGGCCGCCTCGTCCCGGCGATCCCCGGCCTCGATGCCGGCTGAGCCGCGGGCGCCGAAGGCGCTGGCCGATCCGGAAGCCCTCGCGGCCCGCCGCGCCCTGATCGACAGCCCCCACATCGCACCGATCCGGGCGCTGGCGGCGCGCGTCGCGGCCGAGCGCGGCGCCCCGGTCCCGGCGCCCGACCCCCTGGACGGCGGCGTCGGCGCGCGGATGCTCCTCCTCCTCGAGACCCCCGGCCCGGCGGTCCTGCGCACCGGCTTCGTCACCCGCGACAGCGCGAACGGCACGGCCGCGAACCTGTTCCGCTTCCTCGCCGAGGCCGGGCTCAGCCGGGCCGACACGCTGATCTGGAACGCGGTCCCCTGGCTCATCCACGCCGAGGGCGCCCGCAACCGGGCGCCCCGCCGGGCGGAGGTGGCGGCGGCCGCGCCCTATCTGGCCCCGCTCCTCGACCTGCTGCCGCGCCTCGCCGTGGCGGTGCTGGCCGGCCGCTTCGCCGGCGAGGCCGCGCCCGCCCTCGCGGCGCTCCGCCCCGACCTTCCGGTGATCCGGGTGCCGCACCCGAGCCCGACCTATGTCTGCACCGCGCCGGAGGTGCCGGAGCGGATCCGGCGCGGCCTCGCGGAAGCGGCCGCGATCCTCGATCGGACCTCCGGCTGAGGATAGATCGCCCGTCACGGGCCTGCCTTCCCTGGCCTTGCGCCCCGGTTCGGCCTACATGCGGGGCAACGGGCCGCGGTCCGGGAGATTCCGGCACGGGCTGACGGCCTTCGGGCCGGGCCGCGCAGCCGGAAGGGCGGACGCCGATCGGCATGAATTTTCAGGGACAGCACCGGAGCCCGGCCGAGCCGGTCGAGCCGGTCCAGCACGATGCCGAGGCGGGCTCGAAGCGGAAGAGCCGGCGCAGCCGCTATGCCTGGATCGGCACGGCGGCCAGCATCGTGCTGTTCGCCGTCTCCCTCGGCGTCCTGTGGAAGCTCGTGCAGAGCGTCAGCTGGGCGGAGGTGCGCAGCGCCATCGCGGCGGCGACCGCCGAGCAGCTCGGGCTCGCCTTCCTGTTCGTCGGCATCAGCTACCTGTTCCTGACCGGCTACGACGCGCTGGCCCTGCGCCAGCTCAAGATCAAGGTGCCGTACCGGATCACCGCGCTCGCCTCCTTCACGAGCTACGCGGTGAGTTTCACCCTCGGTTTCCCGCTGCTCACTGCCGGGACGATCCGCTACTGGATCTACGCCCGGCAGGGGCTCTCGACGGCCAAGATCGCCGCGCTCACCGTCATCGCCGGCTTCACCTTCTGGCTCGGCATGGGCGTGGTGCTGGGCCTGAGCCTGATCATCGAGGCCGGCCAGCTCGCCGGCCTCGCCTTCACGTCGATCCGGATCAACCAGGGCGTCGGCCTCGCGGCGCTCGCCCTGGTGCTCGGCTACCTCGCCTGGGTCTCGGCCAAGAAGCGCAGCATCACCGTCAAGCAGTGGCGCCTGGAACTGCCGGGCGCCTCGGTCTCCATCGGCCAGATGATCGTCGGGATCGGCGACGTCTGCGCGGCGGCGGCGGTGCTCTACGTCCTGCTGCCGCAGGAGACGACGCTCGGCTTCACCACCTTCCTGGCGATCTACGTGCTCGCCGCCATGCTGGGGATCGCGTCGAACGCGCCGGGCGGGATCGGGGTGTTCGAGGCGACGATCCTGCTCGCCCTGTCGAGCCTGCCGCGCAACGAGGTGCTGACCTCGCTGCTGCTGTTCCGGGGCTGCTACTACGTCGTGCCGTTCGTGACCGCCCTGGCGATGCTCGGGCTGTACGAGATCGTCAAGCGCGCGGGCGGCGCCCGCGATCCCGGGCCTCCGGAGGGCACGGCCGGCCCGTCCGGCCGGGCGTGGCACGACGAGTCCGAGCCCCGCTGAGCGGCCGGCCGCGCCCGCCATGTCCGGCCGCCTGCGCAGCTCCCCCGCCTGGACCGGCGCCGCGATCGCCGCGGGCCTGCTCGGGCTCGCCACCGCGCTGGCCGGGCGGCTCGATCTCCCGCTGATCCTGATCGGCCTCGCGGCGGTCTGCCTGGGCGGCTGGCTCGGCGGGCGCGGCCGCGAGGCGCCCGCGCCGCGCCCGGCCACCACCACGCCGCGCCACGCCGTCGCCGAGGCGCTGCTCGCCCACGTGCCGGACCCGGTCATCCTGGTCGACCGGCGCACCCTGGTGCTGGAGGCCAATCCCGCCGCCCGGGCGCTCCTGCCGGCCCTCCACCAGGCCCGGCCGCTGTCCTTCGCGCTCCGCGACCCGGAGGTCCTCGACGGCATCGAGGCGGTGCTGAGTTCGGGCCTCCCGCGCCGCGTCGCGCTGTCGACCCGGGTGCCGCTGGAGCGGACCTTCGATGTCCAGATCGGCGCCCTGCCGATGCCCGACGGGTCCGGCGTCAGCGCGCTGCTGTTCCTGCGCGACCTCACCGCGGCCCGGCGCCTGGAGGCGATGCGGGTCGACTTCGTCGCCAACGCCAGCCACGAGCTGCGCACGCCGCTCGCCACCCTGATCGGCTTCATCGAGACCCTGCAGGGGCCGGCCCGCGACGACGCGCAGGCCCGGGAGCGCTTCCTGGAGATCATGCGCGTCCAGGCCCTGCGGATGACGCGGCTGATCGACGACCTGCTGTCGCTGTCGCGGATCGAGCTGCGCGAGCACGTCGCCCCCACCGCGGTGGTCGATCTCGGGGCGCTCGCCCGCCAGATGGTCGACGCCCAGGGCCCGCCCGCCGAGGCGCGGGGCGCCACGATCCGGCTGGAGGAGGGGGCGGGGCCCTACGCGGTCCCCGGCGACGCCGACGAGCTGGCGCGGGTGATCGAGAACCTGATCGAGAACGCCGTGAAGTACGGCGGCGGTCGGATCAGCGTCGGGCTCGCCCGCGAGGACGACCCGCGCCTCGGGCGCCGCGTCGTCCTGTCGGTGGCCGATGACGGGCCGGGCATCCCGCCCGAGCACATCCCGCGGCTGACGGAGCGCTTCTACCGGGTCGACGTCGCCTCGAGTCGCGCCCGCGGCGGCACTGGGCTGGGGCTCGCCATCGTCAAGCACAGCCTCAATCGCCACCGCGGCCGCCTCGCCATCGAGAGCGCGGCCGGCGAGGGGACGACCGTGCGGGTCAGCCTGCCCGAGTACGGCGCCGCGCCGCCTCGGTTCGCGGCCGATCAGGCCGGCCCGGTATAGGGGCCGATCCCGAGCCCGGCCTCGACGCGCCCGACCCAGGCGCGGATCGCCGGGTAGTCCGTCAGGTCGAAGCCCCCCTCGTGGGCCATGCGCGTGTAGGCGACGAGCGCCACGTCGGCGAGGGTCAGGGTCTCGCCCGCCATGAAGGCCGAGCGCCCGAGGGTGTCCTCCATCAGCCGCAGGGCGTCGGCGCCGCGCTCGGCGAGCTTCGGGTCGAGATCCTCGGGCGCCCGCTTGAGGTAGTGGAGCTGGTAGCGGCGGACCGCGATGTAGGGCTCGTGGCTGTACTGCTCCCAGAACATCCACTGCAGCATCCGGGCGCGGGGCAGGGGCTCCGCGGGGACCAGCGCGGAGCCCTCCGCGAGGTAGACGATGATCGCGTTCGATTCCGACAGCACGGTGCCGTCGGGCAGGACGACGATCGGCACGCGGCCGGCGGGGTTCAGGGCGAGGAACTCGGGTTTGCGCGTCCCGCCGCCCGGGACGTCGACGTCGCGCCAGACCGCCGGGATGCCGAGATGCGCCGCGACCCATTTGACCTTGAGGCAGTTGCCGGAACCCGGGTCGCCGTAGATCGTCAGCGGCTCGCTCATCGGTGTCCCCGTCGCTCCGGTGGGCGGTGACCTTGGCCGGACGGGCGCGATTCGACAACGGCCGCGGCCCGCATCGACCGGCCGGATCCGGAGCCTTGCCCGCGAACCCTTGACCTTCCCATCATGGGAAGCTCCATCTGACCGGGCATGGATGCTTCCAACCGGACCACCGCCATGTCGAGATCCGTCGCCCTGACCCTCCCCGTCACGGGCATGTCCTGCGCCTCCTGCGTCGGCCGCGTCGAGCGCGCCCTCGCGGCGCTGCCCGGCGCCCGTGACGTGGCGGTGAACCTCGCCACCCACCGCGCCAGCCTCGTCCTCGACGGGGCGACGAGCCCGGGCGACGTCGCGACGGCGCTCGCGGATGCCGGCTACCCCGTCCCAGAGACGCAGAGCCTGCTGGCCGTGGACGGGATGTCCTGCGCGAGTTGCGTCGGCCGCGTCGAGCGGGCGCTGGCCGCCGTGCCGGGGGTGACCGGCGCCAGCGTCAACCTCGCCGCCGGCCGGGCCGCGATCCGCCATCCCGAGGGGGTGGTGCCGATGGACGCGCTGGTGGCGGCCGTGGAGGCGGCCGGCTACGTGGCCCGGCCGGTCGAGGCCGGCCACCCGGTCGACCCTTCCGCCCGTCAGGCGGAGGAGGGGCGCGCCCTGCGCCGCGACCTGATCGTCGCCGCCCTGCTGTCGGTTCCCGTCGTGGTCCTCGACATGGGCGGCCACCTCCTGCCCGCGCTGCACGGCGGCCCGGTGACGGCCCTGGTCCAGGCCGCGCTGGCCACCCTGGTCCTCGCCGGCCCGGGGCGGCGCTTCTTCCTGCGCGGCGTCCCGGGCCTCCTGCGCGGCCATCCCGACATGAACGCCCTGGTCGCCCTCGGGGCCGGCGCCGCCTACCTGTACTCCCTGGTCTCGACCCTGGCTCCGCACCTCCTGCCGGCCGGGGCGGCGCACCTCTATTTCGAGGCGAGCGTCCTGATCGTCACGCTGATCCTGCTCGGCCGGACGCTGGAGGCCCGCGCCAAGGGGCGCACCGGCCAGGCGATCGCGCGGCTGATGGACCTGACGCCGAAGACCGCCCGGGTCGTGCGCGACGGCGCGGAGACCGAGGTTCCCCTCGACGCCCTCCGCCTCGGCGACGTCGTCCGGGTGCGTCCGGGCGAGCGGGTGGCGGCGGACGGCGCCGTGGTCTCCGGCACCAGCCACGTCGACGAGAGCATGGTGACGGGCGAGCCGGCGCCGGTGCGCAAGAGCCCGGGCGATCCCGTGGTCGGCGGGACGCTCAACGGCCGCGGCAGCCTCGACCTGCGGGTCGAGGCCGTGGGGGGCGCCACCGTGGTGGCGCAGATCGCCGCCATGGTGGAGCGCGCCCAGGGCGGCAAGCTGCCGATCCAGGCGCTGGTCGACCGCGTCACCGGGCGGTTCGTCCCGGCGGTGATCGGCATCGCCGCGGTGACCTTCCTGGCCTGGCTGGCGCTGGCACCGGCCCCGGCGCTGGGTCCGGCCCTGGTCAACGCCGTCGCGGTGCTGATCATCGCCTGCCCCTGCGCCATGGGGCTGGCGACGCCGACCGCCATCATGGTCGGCACCGGGCGCGCAGCGGCGCGCGGCGTGCTGTTCCGCGACGGCGCGGCGCTGCAGGGCCTGCGCGACGTGCGGGTGGTGGCCCTCGACAAGACCGGCACCCTGACCGAGGGCCGCCCCCGGCTCACCGAGATCGTCCCGGCCGCGGGCGTCGCGGAGGACGCGGTGCTGGCCCTCGCCGCCGCGCTGGAGACCCGCTCCGAGCACCCGCTGGCCGGCGCCGTCGTGGCGGCGGCCCGCGAGCGCGGCCTGGACCTGCCGGAACCGGACAGCTTCGAGGCGGTGGCAGGCTTCGGGATCTCCGGACGGGTCGCGGGCCGGGCCGTGGCCCTCGGCGCGCCGCGCTACCTGGAGCACCTCGGCGTCGCCCTCGACCCGGATCTCGCCGCCCGGGCCGAGGCGCTGGCGGGCGCGGGGCGGAGCCCGATCCACCTCGTCCTCGACGGGCGCCACGCCGCGATCCTGGCGGTGGCCGATCCCGTGAAAGCCGGCGCCCGCGCGGCGGTCGCGGCCCTGAAGGCGCGCGGCCTCGCGGTGGCGATGGTCACGGGCGACGATCCCGTCACCGCCGCCGGCGTGGCGCGGAGCCTCGGCATCGACGCCGTGGCCGCCGGGGTGCTGCCCGGCGGGAAGGTCGAGGCGGTTCAGCGGTTCCGGGCGGAACACGGGCCGGTGGCCTTCGTGGGCGACGGCATCAACGACGCGCCGGCGCTGGCCGAGGCCGATGTCGGACTGGCGATCGGCACCGGCACCGACATCGCCGTCGAGAGCGCCGACGTGGTGCTGATGTCGGGCGATCTGGAGGCCCTGGTCGAGGCCCTGGCGCTGTCGCGGGCGGTGATGGCTAATATCCGCCAGAACCTGTTCTGGGCCTTCGCCTACAACGCCGCGCTGATCCCGGTGGCGGCCGGCGTGCTGGTGCCGTTCGGCGGCCCGGCCCTGTCGCCGATCCTGGCCGCGGGCGCCATGGCCTTCTCGAGCGTGTTCGTCCTGGGCAACGCCCTGCGGCTGCGCCGGGCCGGCGGGCGTCCCGCGGCGGCCGAGGGGCCGGCGCTGGCCGCGAGGCCGGCATGAGCGCGGCGACCCTCACGATCGGCGAGGCGGCGCGCCGGACCGGCGTCTCGGCCAAGATGATCCGCTGGTACGAGGCGACCGGCCTGCTGCCGCCGGCCGCCCGGTCCGAATCCGGCTACCGCCACTACGGCGAGGCGGACCTGCACACGCTGCGCTTCATCCGCCGCGCCCGCGACCTCGGCTTCAGCGTGGACGCGATCGCGGATCTCCTGGCGCTCTGGCGCGACCGCGCCCGGCCGAGCGCCGGGGTGAAGGCGATCGCGCAGGAGCAGATCGCCGATCTGCGCCGCCGCATCGCCGAGATGGAGGGCATGGCCCGGACGCTGGAGCACTTGGCGGAGGCCTGCTGCGGCGACGCGCGGCCGGACTGCCCGATCCTGGACGACCTCGCCGCGGGCGACCATCCACCCGCGCCGCGGCGGCGCGGGCGCGGGATCACGGGGCGGGGTGCGGCGTGAGCGGGACGCCGCGGATACCGAGCTTGGCCGTTGACGGCGGCTCTGGCCCCGGCTTTGCTGGTCCGGCCCACCCGCAAAGGCCACGAGAGCCCCGCCCCGATGCCCGTCCTCGAACGGATCCGCGCTTTCGCCGACACGATGACGGCGTGGCGGCACGACCTGCACGCCCATCCCGAGCTGCTCTACGACGTCGACCGCACCGCCGGCTTCGTCGCCGAGACGCTGCGGTCCTTCGGCTGTGACGAGGTCGTCACCGGCATCGGTCGGACCGGGGTGGTGGGCGTCATCCGCGGCCGGGGACGCAGCTCCAACCGTGCCATCGGCCTGCGCGCCGACATGGACGCCCTGCCGATCCAGGAGGTGTGCGACCTGCCCTACCGCTCCACCGTGCCGGGCAAGATGCACGCCTGCGGCCACGACGGTCACACGACCATGCTCCTCGGCGCCGCCAAGTACCTCGCCGAGACCCGGGATTTCGACGGGGCGGCCGTGCTGATCTTCCAGCCCGCCGAGGAGGGTGGCGGCGGCGGCGAGGCGATGGTCGACGACGGAATGATGGAGCGGTTCGGGGTCGAGTCGGTCTACGGGATGCACAACATCCCCGGCATGGCGGTCGGCACCTTCGCGATCCGGCCGGGGCCGATCATGGCCTCGACCGATCGCTTCACGATCACGATCGAGGGACGGGGCGGCCATGCGGCCCTGCCGCAGAACGCCGTCGACAGCGTGCTCGTGTCGAGCCACGTGATCATCGCCCTGCAGAGCATCGTGTCGCGCAACCTCGACCCGGTGCAGTCGGCCGTGGTCTCGGTCTGCGCGCTGGAGGCCGGCGAGGCCTTCAATGTCCTGCCGCAGACCGTCACCATGCGCGGCACCATGCGCACGCTGTCCCAGGCCGTGCGCGGCGAGATCAAGGCGCGGATCGAGACCCTGGTGGCCGAGATCGCCGGCGGCTTCGGCGCGCGGGGCGGGGTCGCGTACGGGGCGAGCTACCCGGTGACCGAGAACCATCCCGCCGAGACCGATTTCATGGCCGGCGTCGCCGAGGCGCTGGTGGGTGAGGAGAACGTCGACCGGACGGTGGCGCCGATGATGACCGCCGAGGACTTCTCCTACATGCTCGCCCGCCGTCCCGGCGCCTACATGTTCATCGGCAACGGCGACAGCGCCTCGCTCCACCACCCGCACTACGATTTCAACGACGCGGCCGCGCCGTACGGGGCTTCCCTGTGGGCGCGCCTGATCGAGACCGGGCTGCCGCGCACCGCCTGAGCGCGCCCCCAGCCGCACCGTCATCGCGCGCGCAGCGACCCAGCCCACGCCGTTAGAGGTTGCGCAGCCTTGGGTCGCTTCGCTGCGCTCGCGATGACGAGAGGCGATCAGCTGCCGTAGCGGGCCTTGAGCAGCGCGTAGGTCAGCCGCGCCGTCTGGACCTCGCCGCCCTCCGGCCGGCCGGGCTTGGCGGAGGGGTTCCAGCCGTAGAGGTCGAAATGGCCGTGCGCCTTCGTGTTGGGCGCGAAGCGCCGCAGGAACAGGGCCGCGGTGATCGCCCCCGCGAACGGGCCGCCCGACACGTTGTTGAGGTCGGCCACCTTGGAATCGAGCAGGCTCGCGTAGGGCGCGTGCAGCGGCATGCGCCAGACCGGGTCGATCGCCGCCCGGCCGGCCCGCGCCACTGCCTCGGCCAGCGCGTCGTCCTCCGTGAAGAAGGCCGGCAGGTCCGGCCCGAGGGCCACCCGGGCCGCGCCGGTCAGGGTCGAGAAGTCGAGGATCAGGTCGGGGGAATCCGCGTCCGCGAGGGCGAGCGCGTCGGCCAGGATCAGCCGGCCCTCCGCGTCGGTGTTGCCGATCTCGACGCTGAGCCCGGCCCGGCTCGGCAGCACGTCGCCGGGGCGGAAGGCGTTGCCCGCGACCGCGTTCTCCACCGCGGGGATCAGCAGGCGCAGGCGCAGGTTCAGGCCCGCGCCCATGACCATGTCGGCGGCGGCCAGCGCCGCGGCGGCGCCGCCCATGTCCTTCTTCATCAGCAGCATCGCGGCCGACGGCTTCAGGTCGAGGCCGCCGGTGTCGAAGGCGACGCCCTTGCCGACCAGGGTCACGCGCGGCGCGTCCGCCGGCCCCCAGGTCAGGTCGATCAGCCGCGGGGCCCGGGGCGACGCGGCGCCGACCGCGTGGATCAGCGGGTACCCCTCGGCGAGAGCCGCGCCTTCCGTGACGGCGACGGAGGCGCCGTGGCGCGCGGCCACCGCCCGGGCGGCCGCCTCGATCTCGGCGGGTCCGAGATCGTTGGCCGGCGTGTTGACGAGATCCCGGCCCAGCGCCACCGCGGCGGCGACCCGCTCCACCTCGGCCGCGTCGATGCCGGCGGGCGCCGCGAGCCGGGCCTTCGTGCCGCCGCCGGACCGGTAGCGGCCGAAGCGGTAGCTCCCCATCAGCCAGGCGAGGGCGGCCTCGGCCGGCTCGGGGGCGTTGTCCAGGCGGAAGGTCCCCTCCGGCAGCAGCCCCGGCAGCTTGCCGGCGAGGAGCCTGTCGTAGGCCGCGGCCTCCGGATCGCCGAGGCCGAACAGGACCCGCGCGAGGCCGCCGTCCGGGCCGGGCAGGAGCGCGAGGCTGCCCGCCTTCGGCTTGAAGCCGATGGCCCTGGCGAAGCTCTGCTGAGCGGGCTCCAGGCCGGACTCGACCGCCGCCCAGCCCCCGGTGGTGACCAGCGTCACCGGTACGGCCTGGGTGTCGCCGGGCAGGAGCCCGCGGATCGTCGCCGGAATCTCGGCCTGGGTCATGTGCCTCTCGCGTGCCGCCCGGACCGGCGGCTTAACCGGTGATTAGGGTTAACGCTCTATCACCGGCCGGCCGGGAGCGTGAAGCGCGTGCCATCGCGTCCGGTCCCGATGCCGGCGGAGCGCACCATGATGACGGCCCTGTTCCGGGTCACCCGATCCCAGGCACGCCCCGGACGCCGCGCCGCCCTCGCGGCCGCCGTCGTCGCGCTGGGCCTGGCCGGCTGCAACACCCGCTCGCCCGAGACGACCGGGTCGATCGGCCCCCTCGGCGGGCCGTCCGCGGCCGCCGCGGCGCCCTCGCGGCAGGACATCGACCGGCTGGCCGAGCGCTACAACGCCGACCCCGCCGACGGGCGCACGGCGATGGCCTACGCCCGCGCCCTGCGGGCCACCGACCAGATCGGCCAGGCCTCGGCGGTGCTGCAGCAGGCCGCCCTGCGCAACCCGCGCGACCAGGCCCTGCTCGGTGCCTACGGAAAGTCGCTGGTCGAGGCGGGCCGCTTCCGCGAGGCGATCGACGTGCTCTCCAACGCGCACACGCCCGCCAATCCCGACTGGCGCATCCTGTCGGCGCAGGGCTCGGCCTCCGCCCAGCTCGGCGAGCAGGCCCGCGCCCAGGGCTTCTACGAGGCCGCCCTCAAGATCCGCCCGAACGAGCCCTCGCTCCTGTCCAATCTCGGCCTGTCCTACGCGCTGTCGCGCAACCTCGATCAGGCCGAGCAGACCCTGCGCCTCGCCGCCGACCAGCCCGGCGCCGACGCGCGGGTGCGGGCCAACCTCGCCATGGTGCTCGGCCTCAAGGGCCGCTTCGCCGATGCCGAGGCCGTCCTGCGCCGCGACATGAGCGCCGAGGAGGCGGCCACGAACGTCGCGTCCCTGCGCAGGCTCGCGGCCCAGCCGAATCGGTCGAAGGCCCTGTCCGTCGCGGGCGTGCCCGGGCAAGGGTAGGGCGCCCGCGCCACGCGACACCCGCCCTTCTGCGGGCTCGCGGACGTACGCAGCAGCACCGGCAACACCCGTGCGGCTCTCCGCTCCCGCTCGGGAGAGGGGGCCTGTCGCGCTCGGCCGCCACCGTCGATGCCCGCAGGAGATGCGCGAGTCGCCCAGGCCTCCGCGGCGCGCGCCCAGTCGCCGCCACGGTCCCCGACAGGAAAACGCACCTGTCATGACGACCCGGTAGCGGCCAGATTCGAAAAGTTCTATATCCCTCCGCGGCTGCGCCGCGCGGCATCACGGGCGTCCAAATCGCCCCCGCGCATCGTCCTGCCCGGGCACTCCCGGGGCGGCGCGCGCCCGTCGGGCGCTACACAGGCCGAACACGGATCTCGTAGCGCAGGTCTTGCCTGCGCGTGTTCGACAACCCGCAGCGAGGATAGAACCAGCCGTGCCCTCACTCGACAGCTTCAAGGCCCGCCAGACGCTCGAAGCCGGCGGCAAGACCTACACCTACTATTCCATTCCCGCGGCCGAGAAGAACGGCCTCGCCTCGGCGGCCGCGCTGCCCTTCTCCATGAAGGTGATCCTGGAGAACCTGCTCCGCTACGAGGACGACCGCTCGGTCAAGAAGGCCGACATCGAGGCCGCCGTTGCCTGGCTCGACCAGAAGGGCAAGGCCGAGGTCGAGATCGCGTTCCGCCCCTCCCGCGTGCTGATGCAGGACTTCACCGGCGTCCCGGCGGTGGTCGACCTCGCGGCCATGCGCGACGCCATGGTGGCGCTCGGCGGCGACCCGCAGAAGATCAACCCGCTGGTGCCGGTGGACCTCGTCATCGACCACTCGGTGATCGTCGACGAGTTCGGCACCCCGAGGGCGCTGGCCGACAACGTCGCCCTCGAATACGAGCGCAACGGCGAGCGCTACACCTTCCTGAAGTGGGGCCAGTCGGCCTTTGACAACTTCTCGGTGGTCCCCCCGGGCACCGACAACTGCCACCAGGTGAACCTGGAATACCTTGCCCAGACCGTCTGGACGAAGTCGGAGAACGGCGCCGACGTCGCCTATCCCGACTCGCTCGTCGGCACCGATTCGCACACCACCATGGTCAACGGGATGGCCGTGCTGGGCTGGGGCGTCGGCGGCATCGAGGCCGAGGCGGCCATGCTCGGCCAGCCGCTCTCGATGCTGATCCCCGAGGTCGTGGGCTTCAAGCTGTCGGGCAAGCTGCCCGAGGGCACCACCGCCACCGACCTCGTGCTCACCGTCACCCAGATGCTGCGCAAGAAGGGCGTGGTCGGCAAGTTCGTGGAGTTCTACGGCCCCGGCCTCGACGACATGGCGGTCGCCGACCGGGCCACGATCTCCAACATGGCCCCCGAGTACGGCGCGACCTGCGGCTTCTTCCCGGTTGACCAGAAGACCATCGACTTCCTGAAGGTCACCGGCCGCTCCGACGACCGGATCGCCCTGGTCGAGGCCTACGCCAAGGCGCAGGGCATGTGGCGCGACGCCCAGACCCCCGACCCGGTCTTCACCGACACGCTGGAGCTCGACATGGGCGAGGTCCGGCCCTCGCTCGCCGGCCCGAAGCGCCCGCAGGACCGCGTGCTGCTCGACGGCGCCAAGCCCGGCTTCGCCGCCTCGATGGAGACCGAGTTCAAGAAGGCCGCCGACCTCGCGCGCCGCTACCCGGTCGAGGGCACCAACTTCGACATCGGGCACGGTGACGTGGTGATCGCCGCGATCACGAGCTGCACCAACACGTCGAACCCCTCGGTGATGATCGGCGCGGGCCTGCTCGCCCGCAATGCCGTCGCCAAGGGCCTGCGCTCCAAGCCGTGGGTGAAGACCTCGCTCGCGCCCGGCTCGCAGGTGGTCGGCGAGTACCTGGAGAAGTCCGGCCTGCAGGAGCCGCTCGACGCGCTCGGCTTCAACCTCGTGGGCTTCGGCTGCACGACCTGCATCGGCAATTCCGGCCCGCTGCCGGAGGCGATCTCCAAGGCGATCAACGACAACGACGTCGTCGCGGCGGCGGTGCTCTCGGGCAACCGCAACTTCGAGGGCCGGGTGAACCCCGACGTGCGGGCGAACTACCTCGCCTCGCCGCCGCTCGTGGTCGCCTACGCGCTGGCCGGCTCGCTGCAGATCGACATCACCACGGAGCCGCTCGGCCAGGGCTCGGACGGCAAGCCCGTCTACCTCAAGGACATCTGGCCGTCCTCGGCCGAGGTGCAGCAGTTCATCGAGGAGAACATCACCTCCGCGCTGTTCAAGTCCCGCTACGCGGACGTGTTCGGCGGCGACCAGAACTGGAAGGACGTCGAGGTCACCGAGGCCGAGACCTTCGCGTGGAACCCGGGCTCCACCTACGTGCAGAACCCGCCCTACTTCGTCGGCATGGAGAAGACCCCCAAGCCCGTCGAGGACATCGAGGGTGCACGCATCCTCGGCCTGTTCCTCGACTCGATCACCACCGACCACATCTCGCCGGCGGGCAACATCCGCGCGGCCTCGCCGGCCGGCGAGTACCTGCAGTCGCACCAGGTGCGCGTGCAGGACTTCAACCAGTACGGCACGCGGCGCGGCAACCACGAGGTGATGATGCGGGGCACCTTCGCCAACATCCGCATCAAGAACCAGATGGTGAAGGACGCCTCCGGCGGCGTGGTCGAGGGCGGGTGGACGCATTTCCAGCCGTCCGGCGAGAAGATGTTCATCTACGACGCGGCGATGAAGTACGCCGAACAGGGCACGCCGCTCGTGATCTTCGCCGGCAAGGAGTACGGCACCGGCTCGTCGCGCGACTGGGCGGCGAAGGGCACGAAGCTGCTCGGCGTCCGCGCCGTGGTGGCCGAGAGCTTCGAGCGCATCCACCGCTCGAACCTCGTCGGGATGGGCGTGGTGCCGCTGGTCTTCCAGGGCGACACGAGCTGGCAGTCGCTGGGCCTGAAGGGTGACGAGACCGTCACCATCAAGGGCCTCGCCGGCGAGCTGAAGCCCCGCCAGACGCTCACCGCGGAGATCAAGTCCGCTGACGGCTCGGTGAAGCAGGTCCCGCTGACCTGCCGCATCGATACGCTCGACGAGCTCGAGTACTTCCGCAACGGCGGCATCCTGCCCTACGTGCTGCGCTCGCTCGCGGCGTGAGCGTCCGGAGGGCAGCGTCCCCGCTGCCCGCGCGTTAATCAGGCGGCGCCCACCGGGTGCCGCCTGACTCGTTTTCGGTCGGTGCCGTCGTCCGACGCGTCACCCCGTCATCGCGAGCGCAGTGAAGTGATCCAGGGCAGCGCGACGGAGGAAGTCCTTGCGCCGGCTGGACTGCTTCGCTCCGCTCGCAAAGACGGTGGTGACTGACAACCTCGCTTCTGTCGCCGAGCAGGTCGTTTCGCTTGCGCGCAACCTTGTTTCGCGCGCGGGCCGCCCCATAACCCGGCTCCTGAAGCCAGGATGGGACCCCGATGAAGCACCTCAGTAAGACACTCGTCGCCGCCGGCCTGACGGCTCTGCTGTCGAGTGCGGCCTTCGCCGCGCAGGTCGAGCGCGTCCGCGGGACCGTCGACAAGGCCGACGGCGGCACGGTCACGATCAAGACCGACGACGGCAAGACCGAGACCGTCGACGTGAGCGGCGCCAAGTTCGCCTGGGTTGTCCCGTCGAGCCTCGACGCGATCAAGGACGGCGTCTTCATCGGCACCGCCACCAAGGGCGAGAACCCGATGACCGCCCTCGAGGTCGTGCTCTTCCCCGAGTCGATGCGCGGCACGGGCGAGGGCCATTACGGCTGGGATTCGATCACCGACCACACCGCGGGCGCCGGCGCCAAGGTGAAGAGCACGATGACCAATGGCACCGTGAAGGCCGAGTCGTCGAACGCCCCGAAGGTGAAGAGCGCGATGACGAACGGCACCGTGAAGGCCGACAAGGCGGCCTCGGGCGGCGAGCGCACGCTGACGGTGAGCTACGGCAAGGACGGCTCCAAGGAGATCGTGGTGCCGGCCTCGGCGCCGATCGTGGCCTTCGAGCCCGCCGACAAGGCGATCCTGACCCCCGGGTCGAAGGTGTTTGCCGTGGTCGCCAAGGACGGCAGCAAGGCCGAGGGCAAGCTCGTGGCGGTCGGCAAGGACGGCCTGACCCCGCCCATGTGAGGGCGGCAGCCGCTGCGGGCGCCGGACAGACCGGCGCCCGCAGCGGCGGTCCATACGGCCTCCGGACGGCGCGTTGACGAGGAATCCGCATACAGTCGGCGCCGGACTGGATTAAAATCGACGTCTCAGCGTGTCGCGCGCTGGCACCCTGCACACAAATCGCGCATCGTCCGCCGCCGCGAGGCCCGCCAACGAGGCCGCGGCGGAGGAGTCCATCATGGGTGCTGGAGTGGCAGGCGCGATCGCGCCTGAGGGAACGCCGAGTCTGTTGTCGCGCGAGCGGATCGTCGCCAAGCCGGGCTTCAACCGGTGGCTGGTGCCGCCGGCGGCGCTGGCGATCCATCTCTGCATCGGGATGGCCTACGGCCTGTCGGTGTTCTGGCTGCCGCTGACCCGGGCGCTCTCCGTGGGCAAGCCGGCGCCCGCCGCCTGCCCCGACATGGGCGTGATGACGGCCCTGTTCACCACCACCTGCGACTGGCGGGTCAGCGACCTCGTCACGGTCTTCTCCATCGGCATCGTCGTGCTCGGTCTCTCGGCCGCCCTGTTCGGCGGCTGGCTGGAGCGGGCCGGACCGCGCAAGGCCGGCATCGCGGCGGCCCTCTGCTGGGGCGGCGGCTTCCTGATCGGCGCCTTCGGCGTCTACATCCACCAGCTCTGGCTGGTCTGGCTCGGCATGGGCCTGATCGGCGGCATCGGCCTCGGGCTCGGCTACATCTCGCCGGTCTCGACCCTGATCAAGTGGTTCCCGGACCGGCGCGGCATGGCGACCGGCATGGCGATCATGGGCTTCGGCGGCGGCGCGATGATCGGCTCGCCCCTGGCCGACAGCCTGATCAAGAGCTTCCGGACCGCCGATTCGGCCGGCGTCTGGCAGACCCTCGCGGTGATGGGCGTGGGGTACATCCTGTTCATGCTGGGCGGCGCGTTCGGCTACCGGGTGCCCCCGGCCGGCTGGCGCCCGGACGGCTGGACCAGCCCGACCGCCAAGAACGCCATGATCGCCTCGGGGCACGTCCACCTGCGCGACGCCCACAAGACCGTCCAGTTCTGGATGATCTGGCTCGTCCTGTTCCTCAACGTGTCCGCCGGCATCGGCGTGCTCGCGCTGGCCTCTCCGATGCTCCAGGAGATCTTCGGCGGCGAGCTGATCGGCCTGCCCGGGACCGGCTTCTCGGCCCTCGACGCCGGCCAGAAGGCGCAGGTCGCGGCCATCGCGGCCGGCTTCGTCGGCCTGCTCTCACTCTTCAACATCCTGGGCCGGTTCTTCTGGGCCTCGATGTCGGACCGCATCGGGCGGAAGGTCACCTACGCGATCTTCTTTGCCCTGGGCGGCCTCCTGTACGCGGCGGCACCCTGGGCCGCCGGCATCGGCTCGCAGGCGCTGTTCGTCGCGATCTTCTGCGTGATCCTGTCCATGTACGGCGGCGGCTTCGCGACCGTGCCGGCCTATCTCGCCGACGTGTTCGGCACGCAGTTCGTGGGCGCCATCCACGGGCGCCTGCTCACCGCCTGGTCGATGGCCGGCATCGTCGGGCCCTTCGTCATCACCAAGATCCGCGAGGCGCAGGTCGCCGCGGGCGTGCAGGGGGCCGATCTCTACGGCCGGACCATGTACGTGCTGGCGAGCTTCCTGGCGGTCGGCTTCCTCTGCAACCTGCTCGTCCGGCCCCTGGCGCAACGCTGGTTCATGTCCGATTCCGAGCGGGCCTCCCTGGACGTCCGCGCCGGCGCCACGGCCTCGGGGCCGTCCGGCTCCTTCGGGATCGGCCGTGGCGGCTTCAGCGCGGGGGCCGCGCTGGCCTGGGCGGTGGTCGGCATCCCGATCGTCTGGGGCATCGGCATCACCCTGTCGAAGGCGTTCATCCTGTTCCGCTGAGCGGGCACGCTCGGTTGTGGCGGGCCCGGCGGGCCGCTAGGTTTCCGGCGCCTCGCCGTGCCGGGATGCCTTCGTCGTGATCGACAAGCTGGACTTCCTGCTCGCGCTCGCCCGCGAGCAGCATTTCGGGCACGCCGCCGAAGCCTGCGGCGTGACTCAGCAGACTCTCTCGGCCGGCGTGAAGCAGCTGGAGAACCGGTTCGGCGTGCAGCTCGTGCTGCGCGGCTCCCGCTTCCAGGGCTTCACCCCCGAGGGCGAGCGGGTCCTCGAATGGGCGCGGCGCATCGTGGCCGACGCGCGGGCCATGCACGAGGAGGTCACGGGCCTGCGCCGGGGCCTGACCGGCCATCTCCGCATCGCGGCGATCCCGACGGCGCTGCCGATGATCGTGAACCTCACGACGCCCTACCGCGAGCGGCACCCGGACGTGCGGCTGACGGTCGAATCGGCCACCTCCGCCGACATCTTCTCGCTGATCGAGAACCTGGAGGCGGATGCGGGCCTGACCTACCTCGACAACGAGCCCCTCGGGCGGGTGATCTCCGTCCCGCTCTACCGGGAGCGCTACCGCCTCGTGACGGCGATCGGCGGGCCCTTCGAGGGTCGCACCAGCGTCACCTGGGCCGAGACCAGCCGCCTGCCCCTCTGCCTGCTCACGCCGAACATGCAGAACCGGCGGATCATCGACCAGCAGATCCGCGAGGCGGGTGCGGATCCCGCCGCGACCCTCGAGTCGAACTCGATGATCGTGCTGCTGACCCACGTGCGCACCCTGCGCTGGGCCTCGATCATGCCGGAGATCCTGGTCGACGCCCTGGGCCCCATGGAGGGCGTGCGCACGATCCCGATCACCGCACCCGACCTAGAGCACACGATCGGCCTCGTCGCCCCGCGGCGCGAGCCGTCCACGCCGATGGTGACGGCGCTCGTGGCTATCGCGCGGTCCCTGGCACGGACGCTCGATCCGGATCTGGCCGCGCCGGGCCCTTCCTGAGCGGTCGGCTCCGGGCGCGGGCCGGAACGCGGCGTTCCGCGAGCAAGCCGCGGGTCGCCCGGAGCGCGTACACCGGCAGCGTCAGGACGCGCCAGAGCGCGAGGATCGCCGCGGTGATGAGAATCGCCAGCAGGATCCGCTGCATCGAACCCGCCCTCCAACCGCCGAGCTGGCCGAGAACGCGGGCCGGTGATCGGCCGGCGGGTCGGGCAGCGTCCGGGACGAGCGACGGTTAACGAGTCGTGCTGGCGCCGGGCTGTCGGCCGGTCAGGTCGCGGTTCGGGAGATTCCGGCGACGCCGTGCGCGGGAACGCGCCGGGCAAGGAAAAAGCCGCCCCGTCTCCGGAGCGGCTTCCCGTGGGCGGTCAGGCCGCGAAGCGGCCCGCGGCCTTACTTGATCTTGGTTTCCTTGAAGTCGACGTGCTTGCGCGCGACCGGGTCGTACTTGCGCATCGTCAGCTTCTCGGTCTGCGTGCGGGAGTTCTTCTTGGTGACGTAGAAATAGCCCGTGTCGGCGGTGGAGACGAGCTTGATCTTGACGGTGACGGCCTTGGCCATGGCGCGGCGCTCCTGCAGGGTGCGGCATTCCGCGTGAGCGAAACGCAAATGGCCGGGAGGGCCCGGCCGAATACGGGCGGGTGAATGCCCGATCGGGCCCGGCAGGTCAAGAGCGGACGCGCCGGCGCTCCGTCGCGGCGAGCCAGCCGGCGAAGGCCAGGAACAGGGCGAGCAGCGCCAGCGCGAACCCGTTCGGCGGCACGAGGTCGAGCCCGCCGCCGATCACCGGCGGCCCCAGCATCAGCCCGACATTGTAGAGCACCACGAAGGCCGCGTTGGCGCCCGCGAGATCGTTCGGCGGCGTGCGGTCGCCCAGCATCGCGAGGCCGACCGTGTAGAGGGTCCCGGCGATGCCGCCCCAGACGAGGAGCAGCGCGCCGAACGCCGCCGGATGGCCGGCCGCGAGGGGGATCAGGGCCGAGCCCGCCGCCCCCGCGAGGCCCGCGCCGAGGAGCACCGCGCCCCGGTCGAGGCGGTCGGCGAGCCAGCCGAACGGGATCTGGAACAGCACGTTGCCCAGCGCGATCAGGCTGACGAGGCCGGCCGCCCCTTGCGCGTCGTAGCCGAGGCGCAGGCCGTAGAGCGGCAGGATGGCGAAGATGCCGGTCTCCACCGCCCCGTAGGCCAGGGCCGCCGCCAGGGCGCCGGGGGCGAGCCGGACGTAGCCGAGGATGCCGCGGCCGGAGCCCGTCTCGATCGTCGGCGACAGCCCGCGGGCCAGCGCGATGGGCAGGCCGCCGGCCAGCATGAGGGCGGCCCCCGTCGCGTAGGGCGCCAGCCCCTCGGTCCCGACCAGGGCCAGCAGCAGCGGACCGACCGCGAAGCCCGCCGCCAGCACGGTGGCGTAGATGCCCATCACCAAGCCGCGCCGCTCCGGCGGGGCGGCGGCGTTGATCCAGTACTCGGAGAGGACGAACAGCGCGCCGAGCGTTGCCGAGAAGACGAAGCGCAGGGGGAACCACAGGGCGATGCCCGGCAGCATCGGGAACAGCGCGAGGCTGATCGCCCCGACGAGGAGCGCCAGGCCGAGCAGCGGGGCGATGCCGACCCGCGCGGCGAGGCGCGGCACGAACGGCACCGTGCAGATGCTGGCGATGCCCGCCACCGCGGTGTTGAGCCCGATCAGCGTGCTCGACGCGCCGCGCCGCTCCATCTCGATCGAGAGGAGCGGGATCGACAGGCTGAGCCCGATGCCGACGACGGTGACGCAGGTCACGGCCGCCGAGATCGCCGCCACGTCCTCCGAACTGATCCCCCGCCGCCCGTCCTGCAATCCGTCCGGACCGCTCACAAGGGCACCCGTTCGCGCCGCCCGTAGCGCTCGTAATGGAAGGGGATCATCCGGTAGGGCGCGAAATCGACGGCGATCTGCGCCTCCAGCTCGTCGAGGATCGCGCGGGTGATGTAGGGCAGGTCGAGCTTGCGGGCCGCGTCGAGCTGCACCCAGGCGAGTTCGGTGAACTCGGCGTCGGCCTCGACCCGCCCCGGCTCCTCGGCCGCCACCATCCGGCGGTCGACGGTGAAGAAGCGCGTGTCGAAGCGGCGAACGCGCTTCGGTGGGGTGATCGCGCGGGCGACGAGGTGCAGCGCCTCGAGGTCGGGCAGGACGCCGTGCCGGGCGAACCCCTCCCAGCCCGCCGGGACGTCCTCGGGCGCACCGTGCTCGGTCGTGCCGAGGAGCAGACCGGTCTCCTCGTAGGTCTCGCGGATCGCGGCGAGCGCCAGCGCCCGGCCGAGATGGTGCGGGGGCCGGGACACCTGCCGGGTCAGCGCCGCCTCGGCGTAGTCCGGGAGCGCCCCGGCCACCGGCATGTGGCGGTCGCCGAGCTCGATCCGGCCGCCCGGGAAGACGAACTTGCCCGGCATGAAGGCGAGGTTGGGGTTGCGCCGGCCCATCAGGACCTTCGGGCCGCCCCGTCCGCGCCGGTCGATCACGATCATGGTCGCGGCGTCGCGCGGCCGCAGGCGCGCCGCGGCGGGCTTCCGCTCAGGAGCTGTGACGATCGGGGGCTCCCGCTGCGGCTCCGGCAAGGCGCGTCTCCTCAAGCCCCGCTGCGGGGCGGCTCCGCGGTAGCGTGGCGAAGCCGTGCATGCCAAGGGCGTATTGCAGCCCGACGACGGCGCCCTTCACGGGCTGGAGCAGGGCCAGCGCGAAGACGAGGGTGAAGACCGGCCACACGCCCATCTCGACCCAGAGCGGCACGTCGTAGGCGCTCTCGGTCTCCAAGATCAGGTAGCCGACGATGTGGGCGACGATGAAGATCACCACGTAGGGCGGCAGGTCGTCGGCCCGGTGGTGGTGCAACTCCAGGCCGCAGACGTCGCATTCCGGCCGCACCTTGAGGAAGCGGCCGAAGATCCGGCCCTGGCCGCAATGCGGGCAGCGGCCGACGAAGCCGCGGGCCATCGCGGGGATCAGGCGGGTGCGCTCGGGAATCGCGTCGGCGGCCATGCCCTGGCTCTACACCGCCCGGGTCAGCGGCGCGAGCCGCGGTGGCGCGACCCGGTGTTGCGGATGCCGGCGGGGCGACCGGGCGGCGCGGCCTTGAAGGGCCGCCCGCCGGCCTTCTTGCCGGGTCCGGCGCTCCGCGCGCCGGAGCGGGTCCGGCCCTCGCTGAGCAGCTCGAAGCGCAGCGCCCCGGCCACCGGCGCGGCCTCCACGAGCCGCACCTCGACCCGGTCCCCGAGGCGGAACGTCTCGCCGGTGCGCTCGCCGACCAGGGCGTGGCGGCCCTCCTCGTGGCGGAAATAATCGGCGCCGAGCTGCGAGACCGGCACGAAGCCGTCCGCGCCGGTCTCGTCGAGCTTGATGAACAGGCCGGCCCGGGTGACGCCGGCGATCTGGCCCGCGAAGGTCGCGCCGACCTGGTCGGCGAGGTGGTGGGCGATGAGCCGGTCGATCGTCTCGCGCTCCGCCGCCATGGCGCGGCGCTCGGCCGCCGAGATCTGCTCGCCGATCTGCGCCAGCTCGCCGAGGGAGATGTCGCTCGCGAGCCCGTCCGAGCCGAGCCGGCAGGCGGTGATCAGCGCGCGGTGCACGATCAGGTCGGCGTAGCGCCGGATCGGCGAGGTGAAATGCGCGTAGCGGCGCAGGTTCAGGCCGAAATGCCCGAGATTCTCGGGTGCGTAGACGGCCTGGGCCTGGCTGCGCAGGATCACCTCGTTGAGGAAGACCCCGTGCTCCGTCTCGGCCGCCGTGGCGAGGATCCGGTTGAACAGGGCGGGGCGCAGTGCCCCCTCCTTGGGCAGCTTGATACCCACCGAGGCCAGGACCTCGCCGAGCGCCCGCATCTTCTCCAGGGCGGGCTCGTCGTGGACGCGGTAGATAAGCGGCTGTCGGGCCTGCTCCAGGGTCTCGGCGGCGGCGACGTTCGCCTGGATCATGAATTCCTCGATCAGCCGGTGGGCGTCGAGGCGCTCCGGCACGATCACCCGGTCGACCGCGCCCTGGGGGCTCAGGAGAACCTTGCGCTCGGGCAGGTCGAGGGCCAGGGGCCCGCGGCGGTCGCGGGCCGCGCGCAGGGCCGCGTAGGCCGCCCAGAGGGGGCGGAGCGCCGTCTCCAGCAGCGGCCCGGTCGCGTCGTCCGGCCGCCCGTCGATGGCGGCCTGCGCCTGCGCGTAGGCGAGCTTGGCGCGGGAGCGCATCATCACCCGGTGGAAGGCGTGGCGGCGCTTCTCGCCGTCGGCGGCGATGACCATGCGCACCGCCAGCGCCGGCCGGTCCTCGCCCTCGCGGAGCGAGCAGAGGTCGTTCGAGATCCGCTCGGGCAGCATCGGCACGACCCGGTCGGGGAAGTAGACCGAGTTGCCCCGCTCCAGCGCCTCCCGGTCGAGGCTGGAGCCCGGCCGGACATAGGCGGCCACGTCCGCGATGGCGACGGTGAGGATGAAGCCGCCGGGATTGGCCGGGTCGGGATCGGCCTCGGCCATGACGGCGTCGTCGTGGTCCTTGGCGTCCGGCGGGTCGATGGTCACGAGCGGCCGGTCGCGCCAGTCCTCGCGGCCCTTCAGGGTGGCGGGCTTGGCGGAATCCGCCTCCGCCAGCGTCGCGTCGGCGAAGACGTGCGGGATGTTGTGGAGGTGCAGGGCGATCAGGCTCACCGCCTTCTCGGAACCGAGCGAGCCGAGCCGCTCCCGCACACGCCCCTTCGGCAGGCCGAACCGGGTCTCGCGCTCCAGCGAGACGCTGACGAGGTCGCCGTCGCGGGCCTGCCCTTCCTCGCCGGGCGGGATCAGGATCTCGCGGCCCTGCGCGCGCTTCTCGACGGGCACGATCCGGCCGCCCTGCGCGCCGGCCCGGTAGACACCGATGATCTCGGCCTTGTTCTTCCCGATGACCTTGACGACCCGGCCGGTGTAGCCGCCCTCCGCGTCGCGCTCGACCCGGATCAGGGCGCGGTCGCCGATGCCCGGGGCCGGACGGTTGCCCTTCCGGGGGCCGCGGGGCTGCGTCAGCACGATGGCGGGCGGCTTGCCGGTGCCGGTCCACTCCACCGGGACCGCCAGGAAATCGCCGTGGCGGTCGCGGGAGCGGATGTCGGCCAGCACGACCGGCGGCAGGTGACCCGCCGGGGCGAGGCCGCCGCGACCGCGGTCGAGGGCGCCGTCCTCCTCGATCTCCTTGAGGACGCGCTTCAGGTCGATCTTGGCGGCCCCCTTGATGCCGAAGGCCTTGGCGATCTCCCGCTTGCCGACGCGCTCCTTCGACTCGGCCACGAAGGCGAGGATCTGCTCTCGGGTGGGGAAGGGCTGCGGAGCGGCGGGCTCGGCCGCCGGGGCGGTGGTGCGTCGTGCCAAAAGGGGGGTGCCGGAGAGTTCTGCGATAGACGGGACCCGCGTGCGGGCGCGGGACCGAGGCGTCGGTCCTGTGAGGCTAACATGGGTGTCCGGCCCGCGCGCGGCAACGCCGTGCCGGCACTCCTCAACAGGCGCGATCAGCCGGTCGAGGCGCTCTTGCGGATGCGCGCCACGGCCTGATCCACGTCGAGACCGGGTGCGAGGAGCTCGTCCAGGGTGAAGGGGCAGGCGCGCGGCAGGGTCAGGTTCACACGGCCCTCCAGCGGCGCGAGCTCCGGGCTCTCCGCCGCCTGGACGGCGAGCGTCCAGGCGCCGTCCATCCGCAGGCTCTCGGGCTCGGGCGGATCGCTCGCCAGGGCGGCGAGCCTGGCGCGGCCGGCCGCGCGGCAGGCGTCGCTCAGGCCGTCGTCCGAGAGTAGGGCGGCCTTGATCAGCTCGGCCAGGGCATCCCTGACCCGTTCGAGGCTCGCGTTCATGGGCATCCGTTCCGGAGATTGCGGGAGGTCGCAGGAGGTCGCGGGTGCGTGGCAAGCCGGATGCCAGCGCGCCCCGTCCCGTCGCCGATGGTCTCCCGCGATCCGCCGGGTGTAGAAGGCGCGGATGATCCCGGTCCTGACCCGCCACACCGAGGCCGTGCCGCTCTACGCCGCGGCCTGCGCCGAGCTGCGCCTGCGCGGCTTCAAGGGCGACCTGACGCTCTCGGACGCCGACCGCACGGTCTTCTCCACCGACAACTCGATCTACCAGGTGGCGCCGGGGGCCGTGGCCTTTCCGCGCACCCGCGACGACCTCGTGCGCGTCGCCAAGCTCCTCGCGGATCCGCGCTTCACCGAGATCGTGATCCGGCCCCGGGGCGGGGCGACCGGCACCAACGGGCAGTCGCTGGGCCACGGCCTCGTGGTCGACACCTCGCGGCACATGAACCGCATCCTGGAGATCGACGTCGCGAACCGCATCGTCCGGGTCGAGCCGGGGGTGGTGAAGGACCAGCTCAACCGGGAGCTCGCCAAGCACGGCCTGTTCTTCGCGCCGGAGCTCTCCACCTCGAACCGCGCCACGATCGGCGGGATGATCTCGACCGATGCCTGCGGACAGGGCTCGTGCCTCTACGGCAAGACCCGGGACCACGTCCTCGCGCTGACCTGCGTGCTCACCGACGGCACGGTCTGGACCGCCGAGCCCCTGGACCCGGCCGGGCTCGACGCCGCCAAGGGCCGCGACGACCGCGTCGGCGCCATCCACCGCACCGTCGACGCCGTCGTCACCGAGAACGCCGCGCTCATCGCCGAGCGCTTCCCCAAGCTCAACCGCTGCCTCACCGGCTACGACCTCGCGCATCTGCGCGACGCGGGCGGCCGATTCGACCTCAAGAGCGTGATCTGCGGCTCCGAGGGCACGCTGGCGCTGATCGCCGAGGCGCGGCTGAACGTGCTGCCGATCCCCAAGGCCGCCGTGCTGGTCGCGCTCTCGTACATCGACTTCGACGCGGCGCTGCGCGACGCGCAGGCGCTGCTGCCGTTCGGCGCCGCCTCCGTTGAGACGATCGACTCCACGGTCCTGGCGCTGGCCCGCAAGGACCCGATCTGGGCCGAGGTGCGGGCCTTCTTCCCCGACGATCCGGCCGGGCGGCCGGTGGACGGCATCAACCTCGTGGAGTTCGTCGGCGACGACGCCGCGACCGTGGAGGCGGCCCTCGCGCGGCTCACCGGGACGCTGGAGGCCGAGCGCGGCACCGACACGAGGCGCCTCGGCTTCACCATCGCCCGGGGCGACGCGATCGAGCGGCTCTGGACCATGCGGAAGAAGGCGGTGGGCCTGCTCGGCGCCGCCAAGGGCGACGCGCGCCCGATCCCGTTCGTCGAGGACACGGCGGTCCCGCCGGAGCGGCTCGCCGACTACATCGCGGAGTTCCGCGCGCTCCTCGACGGCAAGGGGCTGCGCTATGGCATGTTCGGCCACGTCGATGCCGGCGTGCTGCACGTGCGGCCGGCCATCGACCTCAAGGACCCGGCGCAGAACGGCCTGATCCGCGAGGTCACGGAGGGGGTGGTCGCGCTCACCGCCAAGTACGGCGGCCTGCTCTGGGGCGAACACGGCAAGGGCTTCCGGTCGGAATTCGTGCCGGCGACGTTCGGGCCGCTGATGCCCGCGCTGGAGGCGGTCAAGCGCGCCTTCGACCCGGACGACCGGATGAACCCGGGCAAGATCGCCTCGGCCATGGGTGCGGGCCTGACCCGGATCGACGGCGTGCCGCGCCGGGGCGAGCGGGACCGCACCATCCCGGCGCCGGTCCGGGAGGATTTCGACGAAGCGCTCCACTGCAACGGCAACGGCGCCTGCTTCAGCTTCGACGCGGACGAGGCCATGTGCCCGTCCTGGAAGGCGACGCGGGAGCGGCGCCACTCCCCCAAGGGCCGCGCCTCGCTGATGCGCGAGTGGCTGCGCCGCGCGGCGGAGGCCGGGATCGACCCGGCCGCCGAGCTGGCGCGGCAGCGCGCCGGGTGGCTCTCCGACGTGACGGCGACCCTGCGGAGCCGCCTCCGCGGCCGGTCCGAGGCCGACGACTTCTCCCACGCCGTCAAGGAGGCGATGGACGGCTGCCTCGCCTGCAAGTCCTGCACGGGGTCCTGCCCGATCAAGGTCGACGTGCCGACCTTCCGGGCGAAGTTCCTGGCGCTCTATCACACGCGCTACGCGCGGCCGCTGAAGGACCATCTCGTGGCGGCGCTGGAGCCGCTGCTGCCGCTGGCGGCGCGGGCGCCGCGCCTGAGCAACGCGGTCCTCGCCAACCCGCTGGCCCGGCTGATCCTGGCCCGGGCCGGGCTGGTGGCGATCCCGGCCCTGTCGCCCGTCGACCTCACGGCGCGGCTGGCGGAACGCGGCGTCGCCGTCGCGACCCCGGACGCCCTGGCCCGGCTGGACCCGCAGGAGCGCGCGCGGTCCGTGCTGGTGGTGCAGGACGCCTTCACCAGCCACTTCGACGCGGAAGTCGTGGCCGACAGCTGCGACCTCCTCGCCGCCCTCGGCTTCTGGCCCTGGCTGGTGCCCTACCGGCCGAACGGCAAGCCGCTGCACGTGCACGGCTTCCTGGCGCGGTTCGCCGCCGTCGCCCGGTCCAACGCCGCGATGCTGCGCGACCTCGCCGGGCACGGCGTGCCCCTGGTCGGGATCGACCCGTCGATGACGCTGACCTACCGGTCCGAGTACGCGCAGGTGCTGGGCGGCGATCTCCCGAAGGTCCACCTCCTGCAGGAATGGCTCGCCGCCCAGCTCGACCGGATCGCGCCGGGGCAGGGCGGGCGCACGATGCGGCTGCTGCCCCACTGCACCGAGCGCACCAACGCGCCGGGCGCGGTGCGGGACTGGCAGGCCGTGTTCGCCCATCTCGGCCTGCGGCTCGAGGTGCCGGCCGCCGGCTGCTGCGGCATGGCGGGGACCTACGGTCACGAGGCGCGCCACCGCGCCACCTCCGAGGCGATCTACGGCCTGAGCTGGGCCCGCCACGTCGCCGAGGCGCCCGGCTGCACCCTGCTGGCGGACGGCTATTCCTGCCGCTCCCAGGCCAAGCTGGTCGACGGTGTGCGGCTGCGGCACCCGGCCCAGGCGCTGCTGGAGCATGTCCGCGCGGCTGAGGCGGGCGCGGCGCCCTTCCACCCCGAGCGCGCCGCGGCGGTGGCACCGTGAGCGCCGCCGTGAGCCCCGCCGTGAGCCCCGCCATGGCCGTCGCCGTCGTGGGGGCCGGCGCGGTCGGCTGCTACTACGGGTTCCTCCTGGCGCGGGCCGGCCACGCGGTGACGCTGATCGGCCGTCCCGCCCTGGTCGAGGCGGTCGAGAAGGACGGTCTCGTGCTGGAGAGCGCGGCCGGGACAACCTCGGTGCCGGTCCGGGCGACCGATACGGGGGCGGGCGTGTCGGGCGCCGACCTCGTGCTGGTCTGCGTGAAGTCGGGCGACACTGAGGCGGCGGGCGCGATGATCGCGCCCCACCTCGATCCGGCCGCCACGGTCCTCAGCCTCCAGAACGGCGTCGACAACGCCGAGCGGCTCGCCGCCGTGCTGGGCCGGCCGGTCGTGCCGGTGGCGGTCTACGTCGCCACCGCGATGGCCGGCCCCGGCCACGTCCGGCACAACGGGCGCGGCGACCTGATCCTCGGCGCGTCCGAGACGAGCGGGCGCGTCGCCGCCGCGTTCGCGGCGGCCGGCATCCCGACCACCGTCTCGGAGACGGCCGTCGACGCGCTCTGGGCGAAGCTGATCATCAACTGCGCCTACAACGCCCTGTCGGCCCTGACGCAGCTGCCCTACGGCCGCCTGGTGGAGGGCGAGGGCGTGGCCGCGGTCATCGCGGACGTCGTCCAGGAATGCGCGCGCGTCGCGGAGGCCGAGGGCGTGTCCGTGTCGCCCGGCATCCTCGACGACGTGATGGCGCTCAGCGCCGCCATGGCCGGACAGCGCTCGTCCACCGCCCAGGACCTGGCCCGCGGCCGGCCGAGCGAGATCGACCACCTCAACGGCACCATCCTGCGCCGGGGCGCGGCGCACGGGATCCCGACGCCGGCGAACCGGCTGCTGCACGCGCTGGTCAAGCTCGCCGAGCGGTGGGACTGAGATCGACCCCGCACCGGCACGGAGGCCGGAGGCCCGGCTCGCGACGGGCGGTCAGGCCCGCGCGGCGGCGTTGGCCTTGCGGGTCGCGGCGGCCTTCCGGGCGGAGGCGGAGCGCTCGGCGGCCGTCCGTCCGGCCGAGGCCTTGCCGCCGGACGCGCCGCCCTTGTGGGCGGCCGGGTGACCGGTGGCCTTGCCGCGGCCCGAGCCGCCCGGCTTCTTGCCGCCGCCGTCGTCCTTGTTGACGGTGGCCCAGGCCCGGGCCTCCGCCTCCTTCTCCGGCACGCCGCGGGACTCGTACGACTCGGCGATGTGCTCGGCCTTGCGCTTCTGCTTGTCGGTGTATTTCGACTTGTCGCCCTGGGACATGGGCCGTCTCCCGAAGCTCAGCCCACCCCGGTCGGACCGTCGAGGATCGCGCGCACGCGGCGGACCAGCTCCGTGCGCCGGTAGGGCTTGTTCAGGAGATCAAACTCCGAGCCGCCGATATCGGTTCGCTCCAGGCTCGCCTCCGCGTAGCCCGTGGCGAGCAGCACCTTGAGCTTGGGCTGGCGGCGCCGGGCCTCGCGGGCCAGGAGCACACCGTTCATGCCTCCCGGCATGATCAGGTCGGTGAAGAGCAGATCGACCTTCCCGCTCGAGTCCAGGATCTCCAGCGCCTCGCGGGCATTGCTCGCGACCAGCGTCGTGTAGCCGAAGTCCCGCAGGATCGTGCGGGCGAGCTCGGCCACGTCCTCGCGGTCGTCGACGATCAGGATCGTCTCGGTGCCCTGGCGGTCCACGGCCCGCAGCGAGACCTTCGCGGGGGCGTTGACGTCGCCGTCGGTCGCGGGGAACGACAGGCGCACCGTGGTGCCGGACCCCACCGCCGACTCGATCTGCGCGGCGCCGCCCGACTGCTTGGCGAAGCCGTAGACCATCGACAGGCCGAGACCCGTCCCCTTGCCCTCCTCCTTGGTGGTGAAGAACGGGTCCATCACCCGGGCGAGCACGGCGGGCGGGATGCCGGTGCCGCTGTCCCTGATAGCGATGCTGACGTAGCGGCCGTCGCGCAGCGGCCCGATCTCCCGGCCGCGCGCGGCGATCTCGCTGTTCTCGGTGGAGATCCGGACGGTGCCGCCCTCCGGCATCGCGTCGCGGGCGTTGATCAGCACGTTCAGGATCGCGACCTCGGCCTGGGTCGGGTCGACGCGGCAGTTCCAGAGATCGGGCGCGAGGTCGAGTTCGACCTTCACGGACTCGCCCACCGAGCGGGCGACCATCTCGCCCATCCCCTCGATCAGGGTGTTGAGATTGACCGCGCGGCCGTCCAGCCGCTGCTTGCGGGCGAAGGCCAGCAATTGCTGCGTCAGCGTCGTGGCGCGCTCGGCCGCCTGCCGGATGTTCTCGGTGGCGCGGCCGAGCCGCGCACGGTCGGCGTCGGGCTTCTCCAGTCCGGCCGCCAGGATGTCGACGTAGCCGACGATCACCTGCAGCAGGTTGTTGAAATCGTGCGCGATGCCGCCGGTGAGCTGGCCGAGCGCCTCCATCTTCTGGGCCTGACCCAGCGCCTCCTCGGCGTCGCGGCGGCGCGAGACGTCGAGCTGCGAGCCGAAGTAGTACACGAGCTCGCCGTCGGCATTGTAGACCGGCGAGACGAACAGGGCGTTCCAGAAGGTCGAGCCGTTCTTGCGGTAGTTCAGGATCTCGGTGGCGAACTCGCGCTTCTCGGCGATCGCCGCGCGGACCTGCGCGACGCTCTCGCGGTCGGTGTCGGGACCCTGGAGGAAGCGGCAGTTGCGCCCGATCAGCTCTTCCGGCGTGTAGCCGGTCATCGCCAGGAACGCCCGGTTGGCGAAGATGATCGGGTTGTCGGGCTGGCGCGGATCGGTGACGATCATCGGCATCCGCGTCGTCTCGACGGCCGCGAAGAAGATGTCGCTCTTGCGATCGGTGATGTCGCTCGGGGCGCCGTCCCGGATCGGGGGACTCGGCCCGGAGGGCGGTGTTTCTGGCGTCTCAGACATGCGAGGCGGTCGTCACCTTCCTGGCCGGGAAAGACCTCTGCGCCCGGTCGATCACGCGAGGCGTGCGCGAGACTAGCGGCCGGACGGCCGAAGTCGACCTTGTATCCCCAGCGGCGGTGTCGCGCGAAGGGCTCATGCCGCGGCCGGCCGCGCCGCCTCGGAAGGCGCGCCCACGGGGGCCGGGACGAGCCGGGGCGGCGCGGCCTCGCGGCAGGCGCCCAGCACCGCCGACAGCGCCTCGTTCAGCGACGTCACCAGGAAGTCCGCCGAGGTCGCCCGGCGCAGCCGCTCCAGGGTCGCCGGATCGCGCTCGCGCCAGAAGCCGACCAGGATGCGGACACCCGGCACCGCGGCCCGGGCCTGCCGGACGGTGAACCGGATCTGCGACAGGCTCACCGGCTCCAGGTAGGAGAAGCAGATCAGCGCGAGGCCGTCCGGGTTCTGCGGCCGCTCGCCGGCGCGGATCGCCGCCATGGACAGGATCTGCGAGGCCAGCCCGTGGCGCGCGAGGATCTGGCTCAGCATCAGCGTCGCCGCCTCGTCGAACGGGCCGCGGCTCGACACGCACAGGACCGGCGTCTCGCCGCGCCAGTTGGGCGCGAGGTCCTCGCGCTCGAGGACGATGCCGGCCACCTGCCGGTCGGGCCCGACGGCGGCGAGCGCCGCCGCGGTCTCGGTGTCGGGGCCGCGGCCGGATCCGCGCCGTGGCCGACGCGCGACCGGGGCCGTGCCGAGGCGGTCCACCACCGTCCCGATCGCGGCACCGACCTCCGCCTGCCGTTCCCGATCCAGGGTGCCGCGGGACAGGTCCTCCTGCGCCAGCAGGAGGCCCGCGAGGGCGACCTCGTCGTAGTAGGTGACGAGGGCGCGCTCCTTCAGGAACTGCCAGCCCTGGTCGATCGCCTCGACCGGGTCGCCGGCCAGCATGCGCTGGTAGAAGATCTCGGGCGGCGACAGGGCGGGCTGATCGCCGAGCAGCACGTCGAGGTACCAGAGCCGCTCCACGTGCCGGCCGAGCACCACGAGGCAGACGGTGAGGGGGGTGGCCAGCACGAGGCCGATCGGGCCCCACAGGAACGTCCAGATCGTCGCGGCCAGGATGACGGCGACCGGCGAGAGGCCGGTCGAGTGCCCGTAGAGCAGCGGTTCGATCACGTGGCCGCAGATCGGCTCGACCACGAGGAACAGGGCCGCGGTGGCGATCACCATGCTCCAGCCGGGATCGACGGCGGCCGCGAGGATCAGCGGCAGCAGGGCGCTGATAGCCGCGCCGATATAGGGCACGAACCGCAGGATCGCGGCGAGCACGCCGAAGAGGGTCGGGCTCGGCACGCCGATCAGCCAGAGGCCGATGCCGATCACCAGCCCGAAGGCGATGTTGAGGGCGAGCTGGGCCAGGAAGAACCGGCTCAGCCGGCTCGTGGCGTCGTCGATCGCCGCCGTCGTGCGCCGCAGGTCGCCCGAGCCGCCGGCGAGCCGGATCGCCCGGTTCCGCAGGTCCTCGCGCTGGAGCAGGATGAAGATCGTGAAGATCAGGATCAGGCCGGTCGTCGCCAGCGGGTGCAGGATCGGGCCCGCGAAGGTCTGGAGCGTGTCGACGACGCTGGCGCGGGCGGGGGTGAGCTCGACCGTGAGCGGGTGCGTGCGCGATCCCGGCTCGCCGCGGACCTCCGCGGCCGGCGGCGGCTGCAGGGTGGCGCTGAGATCCTGCACCATGTCGACGATCCGCGAGAGCGTGCCGGTCCCGGCCGTCGCCCCGCGCAGATCCTTGATCTTCGTGCGCATCACCTGGGTGTAGCGCGGCAGGTCGGAGGCGAGCTGGGACGCCTCGCTGGCGATCAGGCTGCCGAGGCCGAACAGGGCGCCGAAGACGATCACCACGACCAGCAGGACCGCGGGCGCGCGGGGCACGCGCAGCCGCCGCAGCATCCGCACCGCCGGCACGAGGACGAAGCTCAGGAGGATCGCCAGTGTCACCGGCACGAGAATCTCGCGCCCGAGGTAGAGGGCCGCCATCGTGGCGACCACGAGGAGGAGCGACGCCAGCGCCACGAAGATCGGCAGGCCCTGCCGCAGGCGCTGGGCAGTGACGGGATCCTCGCTCACGGACACGCTCCACTCACATCAGGTCTCGGGGCCGCAGATCTCGGGGCCGCAGGTCGCGCGTCCGCTGCCGGGTCAGCTCGCCTGCGCGGTCTCGCCCAGGGCGGCGCTGATCTGGCTGAGCAGCTTCGAGAAATCGACGGGCTTCGGGTGATAGTCGTCGCAGCCCGCCTGGATGGCCTTGTCGCGGTCGCCCGACATGGCGTGGGCCGTGAGCGCGATGATCGGGATCGCCCGGGTGTCGGTGCCGGATTTCAGCGTCCGGGCGACCGACCAGCCGTCGAGGACCGGCAGGTTCATGTCGAGGAGGATCACGTCGGGCTGGCCCGAGCGCGCCTGCCGGACGCCGGCCTCGCCGTCATGCGCGAGCATCACCTCGTAGCCGCGCCGCTTGAGGCGGCGCGAGAGGAAGTCCCAGATCTCTTCGTGGTCCTCGACCAGCAGAATCTTCGCCATCAGAACTCGTAACCCCCGGCTCGCGTCGTGCCGGTCGGAGGCCCAACGCGCGGCAACGCACAATCGCCCAACGTTCCTGCCGCGATTCCGGTCCCTGGAGAAGTGGGCTCCGGTCCGCGGTTGACCCGTCGGTCCGCGGGTAAGAGCGTGGACGCCAACGAATCGACAATCCTCGGACGGGGCGGAATGGCCAGTATGCCTGACATCGAGTTCTATCATTCGCCCAATACCCGCTCGTCGGGCGTCCGCGTGCTGCTCGAGGAACTCGGGGTCCCGTACCGGCTGCACGCGCTCAACATGCGCGCCGGCGAGCACCTCCAGGATGCCTACCGCGCCGTCAACCCGATGGCGAAGGTGCCGGCGATCCGCCACGGCGACGCCCTCGTGACCGAGCAGGCGGCCGTCTACCTCTACCTCGCCGACCTGTTCCCCGAGGCGGGGCTCGCCCCGGCGCCGACCGAGCCCGACCGCGCCACCTACCTGCGCTGGATGGTGTTCTACGGGTCGTGCTTCGAGCCCGCGGTGATCGACCGGCACCTCCAGCGGGAGCCGGGCCCGCGCGCCATGTCGGCCTACGCCGATTACGACAGCGTCATCGCCCGGGTGAAGGAGGCCCTGACGCCCGGCCCGTACCTGCTCGGCGCGCGCTTCAGCGCTGCCGACGTGCTGTGGGGCGGCGCCCTCGGCTGGACGACGGGCTTCGGCCTCGTCGCGCCCGACCCGGTGCTGGCGGCCTACGTGGAGCGCATCCGGTCCCGCCCGGCCTCGCGGAAGGTCGCGGCCGCGGACGCGCAGCTCGCCGAGGTGCACCAAGCGGCCGCGTCCGCCTGACCGCGGCCGGACTCTTGCTGGGGCTCGCGCCGGGGACCGGCCCCGGCGCGCGGTCCGGTCTCCCGCCGCCGGCGCACCCCGCGGACGGCCCCTCGCGCGACCGGAACCCGTCGGCCCATGCGTCTGCTCGCTCCCCTCATCGCCGCGCTCCTCCTCGGCGCCCCCGCGGGGGCCGCGCGGGCCGCCGATCTCACCGGCACCCTCAGGAAGATCCACGACAGCAACAGGCTGGTCCTCGGCGTGCGCGATACCGCGACCCCGTTCAGCTACCTGGACCAGAACCAGAAGGTCGTCGGCTTCGCGGTCGACATCTGCCTGAGGATCGCCGACGCGGTGAAGCGCGAACTGAAGATGCCGGGCCTCGAGGTCGGGATGGAGTTCGTCAACTCCTCCTCCCGCATCCCGCTGATGACCAACGGCACGATCGATCTCGAATGCGGGACGACCACCAACAACGCCGAGCGCAAGAAGCAGGTGGACTTCACCAACACGCACTTCCTCACGGCGACCCGCTTCGTCTCCCGGAAGGACCAGCACATCGCCGGCCTGGACGACCTGCGCGGCAAGACGGTCTCGTCGGTCGCTGGCTCGACCAACATCCTGATGCTGATCAAGGCCAACAACGAGCGCAAGCTCGGCATCACGGTGATCGCCGCCAAGGACGTCCCGGAGGGGTTCCTCATGGTCGAGACCGGCCGGGCCTCGGCCTTCGTCATGGACGACGTGCAGCTCAGCGTGGTCGCGGCCCAGTCCAAGGAGCCCGCCGCCTACGTGGTCAGCGAGGAGACCCTGTCCAATCCGGAGCCCTACGGGATCATGCTGCGCAAGGACGACCCAGCCTTCAAGGCGGTGGTCGACCGGGCGACGGCCGATCTCTACCGGAGCCCCGAGATCACGGTGCTCTACGACCGCTGGTTCCTGAAGCCCGTGCCGCCGCGCGGACTGACCTACAACGTGCCGCTGTCGTCGGCCCTGCGCTGGGCCTTCGCGCACCCGACCGACAATCCGGATCCCGCATTCTACGCGCACTGATCTGTCGCGCGGCGGGGTTCCGCTCCGGCGAGGGAGATGCGATGCCGCGGGTCTGATCCCGCCCGCCTCGCGAAGCGTGCCATGACCGACAGCACAGAGCCGGCTCTTCCGTCCAGCGCGGCCGTCGCCGCGCCGCCGGCCACGTCGATCCCGCGCCTGATCGTCGTGCTGGCCTGCGCGGGGTTCGGCAGCACCTTCGCGCTCCGCTCGGTCGAGCCCCTCGTCGGCGTGCTCGCCCGGGATCTCGCGAGCGACGCCCACACGGTGGCGCTCCTCTCCACCGCCTTCGCGCTGCCCTACGCGTTCATCCAGCCGGTGCTCGGCCCGATCGGCGACGCGCTCGGCAAGGAGCGGGTGATGAGCACCTGCCTTGCGGTGCTCGCCGTCGCGCTGACCCTGTGCAGCGTCGCGCCGGACATCGGCAGCCTGTTCGGCCTCCGCATGCTCGCGGGGGCTGCCGCGGGCGGCTGCATCCCGCTCTCGCTCGCGCTCCTGGGCGACCGCGTGCCGATGGAGAGCCGCCAGGTGGCGATCGGGCGCTTCCTCGTGGCGGTGATCCTCGGCCAGCTCTCGGGCTCGACCTTCGCGGGCCTGATCGAGGCGGCGATCGGCTGGCGCGGCGTCTTCGCGGTCACCGCCGCGGTGGCGGCCCTGGCCTGCGCGGCGACCGTCCTCGGCTTCGACCGGGCCGGCCGCGCCCCGGCCCGCCGCCCCGCCTTCGGCGAGGCGGTGACGCGCTACCGCACGATCCTGGGCAATCCCCGGGCGCGGGTGCTGTTCTCGGCGGTGTTCATCGAGGCCATCGCGATCTTCGGCGTGTTCCCGCACCTCGCCCCGCTGATCGAGGCGCGGGGGGAGGGCGGCCCGCGCGAGGCCGGGCTGGTTCTGGCGGGGTTCGCGGTCGGCGGCCTGCTCTACTCGGCCCTGGTCGGGCTGCTCGTCCGGCTGCTCGGCCTGCCGCGGATGCTGATCGGCGGCGGCCTGATCTGCGGCGCGTCGCTCACCGTGGTCGGGCTGGCGGGCTCCTGGCAGGTCGACTGCGCCGCGCTCACCGCCATGGGCCTCGGCTTCTACATGCTGCACAACACCTACCAGACGCAGGTCACCGAGGTCGCGCCCAAGGCCCGCGCCTCCGCGGTGGCGCTCCACGCCTTCTCGTTCTTCTGCGGCCAGGCGCTCGGCGTCGCGGTGATCGGGCAGGCGCTGCTCCGGTTCGGCCAGCTCGGGGCGCTGCTCGGATGCGCCGTCACCATCCTGGCGCTCGGGATCGCCACCGCCATCGCCCTGCGGCAGAAGCCGGGACCAGTCCCGTTTACCGGCTGAGCGCGCCTTTTCCCGGACGCCCGCAACGCAGTGGAAGGCGATCCGGGAACCAGCACACGAAGCGCCGCGAAAGCGGCACCGCATATCGATGCTTCGCGACGTTTCGCGCTGGAACCCGGGTCGCATTCCGCTGGTGCTCCATGCGCCCGGGAAAGGGCATGGTGCTCGGACGATTCAGAGCGGCGTCCAGCCGTTCCATGGTTTTCCGAGAGTTAGTCTGAACCGCGCGAGGTCGTCCTTGCGAGCGCAGCGAAGCAATCCAGTGTCGCGCCACGCCTCCCGATGTCGCGCTGCTCTGGGTCGCTTCGCTACGCTCGCGATGACGCGGAGCAGCTCTCAGACCCGCCCCATCGCCAGCCCCTTCAGGTCAAAGTCCGGATCGGCCGCCTGGTCGGGCGTCAGCGGCGTCCCGGCCGCGAGCAGGCGCCGCGCGATCATGTGGTCGCCCGCGCGGTCGACGGATTCCACCGCGCTCAGCTGCCCCTCGCGAAAGCGGAAGACCGAGAAGGCGTCGCCGATCCCGCGGACGACGCCGGCATCGCCGGGTCCCGACAGGCCCGCGATCTGCAGCTTGTGCGGACCCTGGTCGCTCCAGAACCACGGCAGCGCGCCGTAGGCGGCGGGCTTGCCGGTGAGGCGGGCCGCGAGGCAGCGGCCCTGGTCGATGGCGTTCTGCACGGACTCGATCCGCACCGTCCCGTCCGGCGTCAGCCCGTGGGCGAAGGGGATGGGGAAGCGGGCGCAGTCGCCGATCGCCGAGATGGCCGGATCGGGCGTCGCCAGGAACGCGTCGACCCGCACGCCGTCCTCGGCCGGCAGGCCGGCCTCCGCGGCGAGTTCCCGGTTCGGCAGGACGCCGATCCCCACGAGGACCAGGTCGGCCGCGCGTTCGCTGCCGTCCGCCAGGGCGACGCCGGTGGCGCGGCCGTCCCGCCCGACGATCGCCGTCACGCCCGCCCCGAAGGCGAAGCGCACGCCCATCGCGGCGTGGGCGCGGCGGAAGAATTCGCCCATCTCGGACGAGACCGCCCGGGCCATGGGCCGCTCGGCCGCCTCGATCACCGTCACCGGCAGGCCGCGCGCGGCCGCGACGGCGGCGAATTCGAGCCCGATGAAGCCGGCCCCGATGACGACGACCGCCCGGGCCTCGGCGACCGCCGCCTTCAGGACGTCGGCATCGGCGAGACCGCGCAGCTGGCGCACGCCCGCGAGTTCGGCGCCCGGGACCGGCAGGGGGCGGTTGCGCGCGCCGGTGGCGAGCACGAGGTGGTCGTAGGGGAGGTCGGTGCCGTCCGAGAGCTGCAGGCGGCGCGCGTCCCGGTCGATCGCGACGGCGCGGAGCCCCGGGCGGTGCGCGATGGCGTGCTCGGCGAAGAAACCGGGCGGGCGCAGGAACAGGCCCTCTCGGTCGGTCTTGCCGGCGAGGTAGGCCTTCGAGAGGGGCGGCCGCTGGTAGGGCAGGGCGGTCTCGTCGCCCACCAGGGTGATCGGGTCGCGGAACCCGCCCTCCCGCAGGGACGCGGCGAGCTGGAAGCCGGCCTGCCCGGCCCCGGCCACGACGACGCCGGCAGCGGCGCTCACGCCTTGGCTCCCGCCAGCACCAGACCGCTCTGGGCGACGCCCGGCAGGCAGCGCGCGCCCTCCGACATCAGGTAGGACCAGACCGCGGAAGCGGCCGGACCCAGCACCTTGTCGGCGCGCCGGACCGCGTACCAGTCGCGCCGGATCGGCAGGCCCCTGACGTTGAGGAGGACGAGGCGCCCGCTCTCCAGCTCGGCCGCCACGGAGTGCACCGAGAGCAGCGCGATCCCGAGCCCGGCCATCACCGCCTGCTTGATGGTCTCGTTCGACCCGGTGTCGATGTCCAGCGGCGCCCGCTTGACCAGGACGCCGCTCATGAACTCCTCGAAGACCATGCGGGTGCCCGAGCCCTCTTCTCGGAGGAAGAACGGCTGGTCCGCGAGGTCCTCGCGGTTCAGGTCGGTCCGGCCCGCCAGGGGGTGGCCGGGCGGCGCGATCAGCACGATCGGGTGCGGCCCGAAGGTGGCGGCCTCGATCGGGAAGTCCCGGGGCGGGCGGCCCATCAGGGCGAAGTCGATCTCGTAGCCGCGCAGCGCCTCCACGGTCTGGCCGCGGTTGCGCACCGACAGGCTGATCTCGACGCCGGGATGCTTCTTGACGAAGCCCGCGATCACCTGCGGGGCGAAGTACTTGGCGGTGGAGACGACCCCGAGCGCCACGCGCCCGCCCTCCGCGCCGCGCAGGGTGCGCAGGCGGTCCGTGCAGGTCTCCAGCACCGTGTTGATGCTGTCGATCGCCCAGAGCATCTCGCGGCCGGCATCCGTCGGCTTGAGGCCCCCCGGCGTCCGGTCGAACAGCAGCAGCCCGGCCTCCTCCTCCAGCTGGCGGATGCGCGCGTAGAGGGCGGCCGAGGTGACGTTCAGCTCCTGCGCAGCCCGGGTCATGGTGCCGAGGCGGGCCACGGCAGCGACCGCCTGAAGCTGCTTGAGGGAGAGGTTGCGCATGGCGGACATCTCGTTTTTTTCGTCCTATGGCACAAGATCGCACAGAAATCTTGAAGGCCCCGCCGCGGGTTCCTGTCGATCCGGAGACAGAGACCGCTATCTTGGCAGCCGAGCGGCCGCTACAGAGCCGGCGCGGAACGCGCGATCCCCGCGGACGGGATCCGAGCAGGAGGAGTAGGCCGATGGCAATTTCAGCGGCGATCGGGACGCCCCTCGAGACCTGCCTGGCGCAGGCCGTGGACGCCAATCCGGCGCTGAAGGACGCCGCCGCGGTGGTCGCGGCCGTGGCGCGGTCGGCGGTGGAGATCAGCGAGCGGATCGGGCGCGGCGCGCTCGGTGGCGACCTCGCGGCGGCCGGCGATCACAACAGCGACGGCGACGTCCAGAAGGCCCTCGACGTCATCGCTCACGAGAGCGTGACCGCGGCGCTGCGGGGCGCGCCGGTCGCCGAGGTCGCCTCCGAGGAGGCCGAGGAGGTGATGCGTCTGAACCCGGACGCCCCGCTCGCCGTCGCCATCGACCCCCTCGACGGCTCCTCCAACATCGGCGTGAACATGGCCGTCGGCATGATCTTCGGCATCCGGCCGTCGATCAAGGATCCGGCGAACCCGCTGGCCTCGTTCACCACCCCCGGCTCGACGCAGATCGCCGCGGGCTTCGTCACCTACGGCCCGGCCACGGCGCTGATCCTGACGCTCGGCGACGGCACCCAGTCCTACGTGCTCGACCGCGCCGAGGGCCGGTTCAAGCTGACGAGCCCGGCGATGTCGGTGCCGGCCTCCACCAAGGAATTCGCCATCAACGCCTCCAACGCTCGGCACTGGGACGCGCCGGTGAAGGCCTATATCGAGGATTGCCAGCGCGGCACCGAGGGGCCGCGCGACAAGGACTACAACATGCGCTGGCTCGCCTCGCTGGTGGCCGACATCCAGCGCGTGCTGACCCGCGGCGGCGTGTTCCTCTACCCGGGCGACGCCCGAAAGAACTACGCCCGCGGCCGCCTGCGGCTGCTCTACGAGGTCGCGCCCGTGGCCATGCTGGTCGAGCAGGCCGGCGGCGCGGCGACCGACGGCCAGACGCGGATCCTCGACCTCGTGGCCACCGGGATCCACGAGCGCGCGCCGCTGGTCTGCGGCTCCACCGAGGAAGTGGCGTGCGTCGCCACCTACTATGCCGGCGGCAAGCCCGATGCCGGCCGCTCGCCGCTCTTCGGCCAGCGCGGCCTGATGCGGTCATAGCCGCACCGTGAAGTCGTAAAGGCATGTCGGCGCGGCACCCCATCATCTCGGTGACCGGCTCTTCCGGGGCCGGGACCACCTCGGTGCGCAACACTTTCGAGCAGATCTTCCGCCGCGAGGACGTGCGGGCGGTCTTCATCGAGGGTGACGGCTTCCACGCCTTCGACCGCGACACGATGCGGGCGATGATGGCGAACGAGCCGACGCTGTCCCACTTCGCGCCGCGGGCCAACCTCCTGCCGGAGCTGGAGGCGGTGTTCCGCAGCTACGCCGAGTCCGGCACCGGCCGGACCCGTCACTACGCCCACGACCAGCACGACGCGCAGGCCTACGGTATCCCGGAGGGCAGCTTCTCGGACTGGGAGACGTTCCCGCCCGATTCCGACCTCCTGTTCTACGAGGGCCTGCACGGCTGCGTAGCCGACCCGGACGTCGACATCGCCCGCTACGCCGACCTGAAGATCGGCGTCGTGCCCGTGATCAACCTCGAATGGATCCAGAAGCTGCACCGGGACCGCTCGTTCCGCGGCTACTCCACCGAGGCGGTGACCGACGTGATCCTGCGGCGCATGCCCGACTACGTGCAGACCATCTGCCCGCAATTCTCGTTCACCGACATCAACTTCCAGCGGGTGCCGACGGTCGACACGTCGAACCCGTTCATCGCCCGCTGGATTCCCACCGCCGACGAATCGATGGTCGTGATCCGCTTCAAGGACCCGAAGGGGATCGACTTCTCGTATCTCGTCTCCATGATTCACGACAGTTTCATGAGCCGGGCCAACTCCATCGTGATCCCCGGCGGCAAGCTCGACCTGGCGATGCAGCTGATCCTGACGCCGATGATCATGCAGCTCGTCGAGCGCCGCCGCCGGCTGGCCTGAGCCGACCCCGAAAGCCTCCCATGCTCGCACCCGTCATCGCCCCGTCGATCCTGTCCGCCGACTTCTCGAAGCTGGCCGAGGAGACCCGCGCCGTGGACGCGGCCGGGGCCGACTGGATCCATCTCGACGTGATGGACGGGCATTTCGTGCCCAACATCACCTTCGGCCCGCCCGTGGTGAAGGCGCTCCGGCCGCACACGCAGAAGTACTTCGACGTGCACCTGATGATCGCGCCGGCCGATCCGTACCTCGCGGCCTTCGCGCAGGCGGGGGCCGACGGCATCACGGTCCACGCCGAGGCCGGGCCGCACATCCACCGCTCGCTCCAGACCATCCGCGACCTCGGCAAGCGCGCCGGCGTGGCGATCAACCCGGGCACGCCGGCCGCCATGGTCGAGCCGGTGCTCGACCTCGTGGATCTCGTGCTGGTGATGACCGTCAATCCCGGCTTCGGCGGCCAGAGCTTCATCAAGGGCGCCATGGAATCGGTGGCGCGGGTGCGCGCCATGGTGGCGGGCCGGGACATCCGCATCCAGGTTGACGGCGGGATCGACCCCGAGACGGTCAAGGTCGCGAGCCGCGCCGGCGCCGACACGTTCGTGGCCGGCAACGCGGTCTTCAGCGGCGGCCCGGGCGCCTACGCCGAGCGCATCGCGGCGATCCGCGAGGGCGCGGAGGGCGCCTCCGGTCGCGACCTGTCGTGCTGAGGGCGCTGATCTTCGACGTCGACGGGACCCTCGCCGAGACCGAGGACCTGCACCGGCAGGCGTTCAACCGCGCCTTCGCGGAGCTCGGACTGCCCTGGCGGTGGGACGAGGCGCTCTACGCCGACCTGCTGGCCGTCATGGGCGGCAAGGAGCGGCTCGCTCACTACATCGACACCGAGCACCCGGCGGAAGCCGCCGCGCTCCACGCCCGCGCGCCGGAGATCCACGCCATCAAGACGCGCGCCTACGGCGACCTCGTCGCACGGAACGGCCTGCCGCTGCGCCCCGGGATCGCCCGGCTGATCGCCGAGGCCCGGGCCGCGGGAATCCGGCTCGCGGTGGCCACCACGACGAGCCGCCCGAACGTCGACCGGCTCCTCGCCGCCAATTTCCCGCCGGACGTCGCGCCCTTCGACGTGATCGCGGCCGGCGACGAGGCGAGCCGCAAGAAGCCCGCCCCCGACGTGTTCCTGCTGGCGCTCGCCGGCCTGGAGATCCCGGCCTCCGAGGCGGTGGCCTTCGAGGATTCGGCCGCCGGCATCAGCTCGGCCCGGGCCGCCGGGCTGCCGGTCCTGGCGACCCGGAGCCGCTACACCGAGAGCCACCGGCTCGACGGCGCCTTCTCGGCCGTCTCGGATCTCGGCGAGCCGGACCGGCCGCACCGGCACCTCGCGGGCGTCGAATGGCCGGGCGGGGTCGTGGATCTGGCCTCCCTGATCCGGTGGCACGAATCCCGGGGCGGTCAGAGCACGCCGGTCCAGGCGATGGGCACGAGCCGGTAGCCCGGTCCGTCCCGTTCCACGTGGCCGAGCGACGGGAAGGGGAAGTGGTAGCCGACCACGAGGGCCCTCTCGGACGCGGCCGTGTCGTAGAAGCGGTGGCGCGTCGCCTGCGCCTGATCGGCGTCGTGATCGTACATCACGTGCCAGTCCGGGTGCTGCAGGAAGAAGGCCGGGATGTTGGTCACGTCGGACTGGATCAGCAGACGGTCCGCACCCGAGGCGACCGCGAAGGCCGTGTGGCCCGGCGTGTGGCCGGGGGCGGCGAGGGCGGTGATCCCGGGCACGATCTCCTCGTCCCACGCGAAGGTGCCGATCCGGTCCTTCAGGTCGCCGAGCACCCGGCGGGTGTTGGCGAAGTAGCCCTGCGTCACCGGGTCGGCGGCGCGGGCCATGTTGGCGTCGCTCATCCAGAACGCCCAGTCGGGTGCGGCGGCCCGGATCTCGGCGTTCGCGAAGGCGAGGGACCCGTCCGCCCGCTTGAGGCCGTTCGTGTGGTCGGGATGGAGGTGCGAGAGCAGGACGAGGTCGATGTCCTCGGGCCTGATCCCGGCCGCCGCGAGGTTCGCCGCGAGGCGGCCGACGGGCGCGCCCGGCACCGGGCCGTTGCCGGTATCGATCAGGACGAGCTTCGCGCCCGTGTTGATCAGCGTCGGGTTGAACGGCACCGTCACCTGGCCGGGGGGCATGTAGGCCGCCCGCGCGGCGCCGAGCGCCTCGTCCCGGGGAACGTTGCGCACGAAGCGGTCCGGCATCGGGAAGCTGCGCGCCCCGTCGTTGAGGATCGTGACCTCGCAGCTGCCGATACGTGTCCGGTAGAAGCCCGGCGCCTGCGCTCCGCCGAAGGGTGCGGTGGCGCGGGCGCGGCCGCCGAGACCCAGGACGGCCCCTCCGGCGAGCGCGGCCCGCACCAGATCGCGACGGTTCGTGCCCGGCATCGGATCCTCCTAGAAACCCGCGTTGGCCCGTGTCCTAGCGTCTGCCCGGCCGGCGATCGGCGCGGGCGTCCGCCCGCCCGTGCGCCTCGGTGGCGAACAGCATCGTCCCGGCCACGAGGCCGAGCGCGGCCGCGATCCCGAACTTGAGCCAGCGCGGGTCGGCCGCCGCGACGTCGCTGGTCGCGCGGGAGTCGAAGCGGCCGTGGGCGCCGGGATCGGTGTCCACCGGGTCGTAGAGGTTGTCGGGTCGGTTCTTCTGCGCCTGCACGCCGGTCATCTCCCCGCGATAGCCGTGCCGGGCGAGGTAGCCGTCGATCCAGCCCGGGATCAGCATGTTTCCGATGATCGCCTTCCAGGCCGAGGCCCCGATCCACATTTCCCGGGGCGCGTCGTGCGCCGCCCGGAAGACGTGCCGGGCGATGGCCTCCGGCTGGTAGATCGGCGGCACCGGCTCGAGCTTGCGTGGCAGCCGCGAGCGCGCCCAGTCGAATTGCGGCGTGTTCACGGCCGGAAGCTGTACCATCGTCAGGCGGACTCGGCTGCGGTCGTGGAGCAGCTCGCTGCGCAGGGAATCGACGAAGCCCCGCACGGCGGCCTTGGCGGCGCAGTAGCTCGCCTGGAGCGGGATCGACCGGTAGGCGAGCGCCGAGCCGACATGCACGATCGTGCCCCGGTCGCGCGGGACCATGTGGCGGAGGGCCGCCAGCGTGCCGTGCACCTGCCCCAGATAGGTCACCGCGGTGGCGCGGTGGAACTCGTCCGGGCTCGTCTCCTGAACGGGCGCGTAGACCGTCACCATCGCGTTGTTGACCCAGACGTCGATGCCGCCGAACGCCTCGGCCAGCGCGTCGGCGGCCTGGGCGACGGCCTCCGCGTCGGCGACGTCGGCCGCAAAGGCCAGGGCCCGGCCGCCGGCCCGCTCGACATCGCGGATCGTGCCCCTCAGCCCCGCCGGGCCGCGCGCGATCAGCCCCACGTTCCAGCCGTGCCGGGCGAATTCGTGGGCGACAGCCCGGCCGACGCCGGCGCTCGCGCCCGTGACCATGACCGTGCTGCGTCCGTTCCGGCTCGACATCGGGTTCCCAGCTGCGTGTGAAGTCCAGCGCCAACGCCCGAGACGGCGACTTTTTCCGCGGTCACGGGATTGCGAAGCCCGCGGGGCCGTGTCGACCCGCGTCGCGCCGACCGGCACCGGCCGCGTTGCTTCGTCCGAAGGCGGCGGCCTATATACGGCGCGACCTCACAGCCGCGACGGCGGGGTCCCGCACGCCCGCCCGCGCCAACGAACAAAAGTCCGAACCGTCATGGCAGGCCATTCGCAGTTCAAGAACATCATGCACCGGAAGGGCCGGGTGGACGCGGTCCGCTCGAAGGTGTTCGGCAAGCTCGCCCGCGAGATCACGGTGGCGGCCAAGCTCGGTACGCCCGACCCGGCGATGAACCCGCGCCTGCGCGCCGCGATCCTGGCGGCCCGCGCCGAGAACATGCCCAAGGACAATATCGAGCGCGCCATCAAGAAGGCCGCCGGCGCTGACGGCGAGAACTATGAGGACATCCGCTACGAGGGCTACGGGCCCGGCGGCGCCGCGCTGATCGTCGAGGCACAGACCGACAACCGCAACCGCACCGCCTCGGACGTGCGCTCGGCCTTCACCAAGTCCGGCGGCAGCCTCGCCGAGACCGGGGCCGTCGCCTTCATGTTCGACCGCGTCGGCGTGATCGCCTACCCGGCCTCCGTGGCCGACGCCGACACGATGCTGGAGGCGGCGATCGAGGCCGGCGCCGACGACGTCAGCTCCGGCGAGGACGGACACGAGGTCATCTGCGCCCAGGATTCCTACGGCGAGGTCACCAAGGCCCTCGAGGCGCGCTTCGGCGAGCCCGCGCGCACGGGCCTGATCTGGAAGGCGCAGAACACCATCAATGTCGACGACGAGACCGGCGAGAAGCTCATCCGCCTCGTCGAGGTGATCGAGGATCAGGACGACGTCCAGAACGTCTACGTGAACTTCGCCCTGTCGGACGCGCTGGTGGCCAAGCTGCAGGCGTGAGGGGCACGGCCGGCGAGCCGGGAACGGACAGTTCCGGTCGCAGCCATGCCGGGCGCGCTTGCGCTCCGGATCCCGCTCGGCAATCCCGGACTGGCGAAGTCGGGGGTGGCGGCGTGTTCGCCCTCCGGAGTTCCGGGCTCGCCCGTCAGGCGCCCGCGGCCGCGAGTTCGGCCCCGAAGCGGTCCTGCGCGTAGCGCTCCACCGAGAAGGTGTCGTCGGGCAGCTGCACCATGAAGCGCTCGGCCACCTCGGTCAGCACGATGTCGGGCCGGACGCGCTCGATATACGGCCAGTCCAGCGAGGTGCTCCAGACGAAGTGCACCTCGCGGAACGTCTCGGCCAGCATGATCGTCAGCATGTACGGCATGACGTGCGAGAAGGAATCGCCGAACAAGACCAGCCGGCGCGGGTCGGTGGCCTTGGCGTTCCCGTAGATCACGTGCGCACCGACATGCAGCGTGTGCAGCAGGCCGGCCTTCTCCCGGGCCTCGACGATCGGGCTGCCGTAGGTCCGGACCGCGTCCTGCTGCATCAGGACGGTGCGCGAGCGCGCCCGCCGGGGTGGATCGAAGGCGCTCCCCAGATCGCCGTCGTGGTCGGTCTCGAAGGACGGCCGCTCTCGCAGGTCCTGCCGCGGCTCGGCGCCCAGCGCCCGGCAGATCTCCGCGTAGGCGAGATAGCAGCCGTCGGCGGACCAGTGGGTGTCGGTCCGGCAGTAGAGGTCGGCCGCGTCGCGCTGCGCCCGCATCGGCGTCACCAGATCGATGCAGGTCTGCCGCCAGCGCTTCCGCCGGCGCCAGGCCGCGTACAGCCCGACCGGACCCGGGAAGCGGCCCGCCGGCGGCTCGCTGTGGAGGAGGCGGTAGGCCGGCGACGCGCCCGGCCGGATGGTGAGCCCGTCGAGCCGGTGATCGTAGATCATCAGCTTCTCCGGGGCGACGACGTGGCGGTACAGGATCCCCTGGGCGCGCAGGCGCCGCTCCCGCGTCGTCACGAGGCTGCGCCACTGCCAGATCAGCTCGGTCGTCTCCTCCGGCCGCTCGTACTGGCCGAGCACGTCGTTCGTTCCCGTCTTCAGGAACAGCCAGCCGTCCTGGCCGACATGGATGTGATCGGGCGTGCTCGAAGCCATGGCGCACTCGTGAGGCGGGTCGCCCGTTTCGGCGGCCGCCGATGTCGAATTCGGCCGCAAGGCGCGGGATGCCGGAGCGGCGGCGGACCGGCAGAGTGCCGCACGCGTCATCCACCACCCGGCAGGCCCCGTCATGCCCCTCCTCAACGCCCGCGCCAAGCCGCATAGTACGGCTGCCATGAGCCCCGTTCCCGCGACAGACCCCGGCGATGCCGAGCGCTGGGCCGCCCTCGCCGCCCGCGACCCGCGGGCCGACGGCACCTTCGTGTACGCGGTCCGCACCACGGGCGTGTACTGCCGCCCGAGCTGCGCCGCGCGCGCGGCGCGGCCCGAGAATGTCAGCTTCCACCGGACCTGCGCCGAGGCCGAGGCTGCCGGCTTCCGGCCGTGCCGCCGCTGCCGCCCGGACGAGCCCGCCCTCGCCGAGCGCCGGGCCGAGGCGGTCGCCCGCGCCTGCCGCCTGATCGAGACGGCGGAGACGGTTCCGTCCCTCGCCGCGCTCGCCCGCGCCGCCGGCCTGAGCGCCTACCACTTCCACCGGGTGTTCAAGGACGCCACCGGCGTGACCCCCAGAGCCTACGCGGCCGCCCACCGTGCCGCCGCCGTGGCGCGGCGGCTGCCTGGGGCCGCCTCGGTGACGGAGGCGCTGTATGAGGCCGGCTACGCTGCCGCGAGCCGGTTCTACGCGGCTGGCGCGCCGCGCCTCGGCATGGCGCCCGCCGCCTACCGGACGGGTGGCGCGGGCCTGCGCATCCGGTTCGGCATCGGCACTTGCAGCCTCGGCGCGATCCTCGTCGCCGCCACCGAGGCGGGCGTCTGCGCGATCCTCCTCGGGGACGCGCCCGAGCCGCTCCTGCACGATCTCCAGGACCGCTTCCCCGCCGCGGAGATCGAGGGCGGCGACCCGGCCTTCGAGGGCTGGATGGCGCGGGTCATCGGGCTCGTGGAGGCGCCAGGCAGCGGCCTCGACCTGCCCCTCGACATCCGCGGGACGGCGTTCCAGCAGCGGGTCTGGACGGCGCTGCGCAAGATCCCGGTGGGATCCACCGCGACCTACGCGGAGATCGCCCGGGCGATCGGCCTGCCGACGGCGACGCGCGCGGTCGCGCAGGCCTGCGGGGCGAACCCGGTCGCGGTGGCCATCCCCTGCCACCGCGTCGTGCGCTCGGACGGTGCCCTGTCGGGCTATCGCTGGGGCGTCGCGCGCAAGCGCGCGCTGCTCGACCGGGAGGCGGAGGCCTGAAGTCCCGCGCCTCCGGTGCTCCGTGCGGTCTGCCCCAGGGCCGTTCCCTTTCGTAGTGCGACGGTCCGGAGGAAAGGTGCCTCCGGTCGAGACAGCCGCGACTTGCCCCGCTCCCGTGCGGGAGAGGGGAACCGCGCCTCGCTCACGACGGGCTCGGCGATCGTCACCGTCCCGACGTAGCCGGGAGCGGCGCTAGCGTCGACCGCCGCCAGGGCCGCCGAAACCGCCGCCACCGAAGCCGCCCCCGCCCGGGCCCGGGCCGGGGCCCCCGGGCGGGCCGCCGAAGCCCCCGGGGCCGCCCGGGAACGCCCCGGGGCCTGCCGGCGGCGCGCCGCCGAAGCCGCCGCGCGGCGCTCCGAATCCGCCGGTGCCCTCCGATCCGGGGACGACCGCGCCCCCAGGCCGGGTGTCGATCGCGGGGCCGCGCGGTTCGCCGATGCCGCCCAGGCCGCCCTGGCGGCCTCCGGGCTCGGCGCCGAAGCGGCCGGGCGCCTCGTCGGGGAGGTTGCGGAGGTCGAGCCGGTCGCGCTCCCGCTCGAACCGCGGGGCGTCCGGCCGCTGCGGCTCGGGCGCGATGCGGTCCTCGATCCGCAGCCGCTCCACCGTCAGGTCCCCGTCCCGCGCGATCGCCGCGGTCAGCACCGCCCGCACGCTCCCGGTGCGCGGAACCTGCGCGCCGGGGCGGCCCGCGACGGCGTAGCCCGCGCCGACGTCGAGCCTGCCGCTATCCCGGCCGATATAGGCCTCGATCGAGACCTGTTTCAGACCCGGCGGGAAGGGCAGGCCGACCTGCGCGGCGTTGGTCACGGTGAGCTCGCCGTTCGCCGCACGGCCCGTCACCAGGGCGCGCCGGCCCGGCGGCAGGGCGTCGGCGCCCGCGAGGCGGAGGCCGCCGATCCCGAGGCCGCCCGCGACCCGCCGCACCGGGCCGGCGACGCGGTCGGGCCCGGTGTCCCGCGGCTCGATCAGGCTCGCCACGATCACGCCGTCGGGCCGGCGCAGCCCGCTCACGGCGACCCGCGCGCCCGGCCGCCACGCGCCGCCAAGACCCGCGGTCGAGACCCGCTGGCCGAGCACCACGAGCCGCCCCGGCGCAACCGACTCCACCGGCCCGACCACTTCGCTCGTGACGTCGATCCGCCCCGTGGCGAGTCCGCCGCCCTCGGGCCGCGCCACCACGTGGACGACCTGACCGATCTTCAGGTCGGCGGCCTTCGCGGCCGTGCCGTCGATATGCACCTCCACCTCGGGCGGATAGGCGATGCGCAGGTCGTTGACGACGATCGAGCCGAAGCGTCGGATCGTACCGATCACGCCGGTGCCGCCGATGCCGCGGTCGCCCTCGCCGAGGGGCCCGCTCTTCGGCGCGTCGGTCCGCATCATGCCGGTCCCGCCGATGCCCTGATCGCGCGGGGATTCCTGCGACCGGACGGTGCCGGGCAGCACGGTCGCGGCGCCCGCGAGCAGGCGCAGGACGAACCGGCGGTTGAGCGTGGCGCGCACCGGCCGGCCTCTCACCGCTCGTCCGCTCGCCGCGCCGGCGGCGCCGCTTCGGTGTAGACGTACAGGCCGAAGTTCCAGCGATGCGTGCCGCCGGGATCGGTCTGGCAGGCCGCGTGCGCTTCCCGGTTGGCCTGCTGCAGCGCCTCCACGGCGATCTCGCGGGCGCGCGCCTCGAGCCGGGTCGCGAGGTCCTTGGACAGCCCGTCGTAGTGGACCGCCCGCTCGAGGAAGCGCGGCGCGTCTCCGAAGATGTTGGCGACGGCGGCGGCGATATGGTCGTGCAGGTTGCGGCCGAAATAGTAGAGCTGGGGCCCCTCGGCGCCGTCGCCCCTCGGTACGTAGGCGGCCTCGGCCAGCACGATCCGGTCCTGCGGATCCGTGAAGGCCAGCCCGCGATCGAGCCACTCGTCGAGGACGGCGCGCGGCCGCAGGTCCCGCGTCACGCCCGCGACCAGCGACTCGAACGAGGGTGCGCCGCCCTCGGCCGTGCGCGGAAGTTTCAGGGGCTGGCCCTGCGCGTCGGTGAAGGCCGGGTCGGCGATCCAGCGGGCGATGATCCGGCTGGTGCGGGAGACGACCGCCGGGACGGCGCTGACCGGAGCACCGGCGCCCCGCAGGCGCCGGACCTCCTTGCGGTGGATGCCGGTGAGCAGGGAGACGCGGCTGTCGGTCTGCTCCTTTCCGGCGAGGGCGAAGTCGTACTCGGCGACGTTCACGTAGAGCTCGCGCAGCAGGTCGGTGAGCGCCGGGAAGGTGATGCCGCGGGCGACGAGCAGGCGCACGAGGGGGCGCAGCAGCCGCGCCAGCGGCGCGTGCAGGCTGGCGCCCTCCCGCGGTGTATCGGCAGTATCAGACATGGCCGCATCGTGACGGCTCATGCTGTGGGACACAATCCCACCGCGTGCGAAGGCGCACGCTGGTCCCTCGATTTCGCGTTGACGTGGGATTTTTGCACACGTAGAAACGTCTCGTGGTCAAATTTCCCACGAAATGCGGGGCCGGCCGATGACGATTGATACGCGAACGCCCGTGGCGATGCCCCTGCCGCCGCTCACGCTTCCCACCGCCCAGGCGCGACGGGCAAGCCTGGGTGATCCCCTTCCGCGGCTCCGACGCCTCGTCTGCGTCGTCGCCGCGCTCACACTGCCCGTCCTCGGGGTCGCCGTCGCGGAAACGGTCCACCGCGCCGGTTCACCGAGGGCGCCGCAGGCCGCCGCTCCCGCCACCCCCTCAGGCGGGGCGGCGGCACCCTCGGGCGCCGTCGGGCCCCGACGCGCCGCGAGAACCGTGAGGGTCGCGGCACGCACGGAAGAGAACCGCGAGGTCCGCTCTTGATCGCCCTGTCCGGTATCGACCGCGCACGAACCGCGCCGACCTGCGGTGGAGCGGCCATTCTCGATCTCGCTCTTTGCCTGATCCTGTCCGTGACCGTCGTCGGGCTGCTCCTCCTGGCCCTCTGATCCCGCGGCTCCGCCGCGCGCCGAACGAGATTTCCATGAACGCACGAACCTCCGCAGCCCTCGCGGGCGCCGCATGCGGCTGCCTAGCCCTCGCCGCCCAGGCGGCCGACCTGCCCCGCCGCGCGCCGCCGCCGCTACCGCCGTCGCTTCCGGTCTTCACCTGGACGGGCTTCTATGCCGGCGTGAATGCGGGATACGCGTTCCCGACCGGGAGCGGCGGCTTCACCGACCCGACCTACGGCACCGTCACGGGCGGCAGCCGGTCAGGCGGCTTCGCCGGCGGCGGCCAGATCGGCTACAATTACCAATTCACGCCGGGCTCCGGCGTCGTCGTCGGCGTCGAGGCCGACATCCAGGGCGCGGCCTTCGCCAAGGCGGACGCCGCCTATCTCGGCACCACGCCGTACTACAGCGTCCGACCGAGCCTCGACTATTTCGGCACGGTCCGCGCCCGGCTCGGCTACGCGTTCGACCGGGTCCTCGTCTACGGGACCGGCGGTTTCGCTTACGGCGGCGGGGCGCGCGCGACCGACGCGGGCGCCTACCCCTACACCCTGCCGTCGACCGACCGGACCGGATACGCGGCCGGCGGCGGCATCGAGTACGCCTTCACCGAGAAGCTCTCCGCCAAGGTAGAGGCGCTCTACCTCCATCTCGGCCGCGGAACGAACGCCGCCACGTACTACAACGCCAGTGTTCCGGCGTTTTATGGTGCCGGCAAACAGGACTCCGGTTTTGCGGTGGTTCGGGCCGGTGTGAATTACCGATTCTGAGCAATATTCGTTGGGCGATAGCTTGACGGAGCGGTCAAGCTGGGTCGCAATGCCCTGCATTCGGCTTCGCGAATCTGTCGGCCGCGCGAGCCTGTCCACGGCCGAGGGATGTCGGTGAGGCCGGATACCGCGCGGGTGCAGCCCCGCGGGACCGCGGATTCTCTCCGACAGGATCGGCCGTGAGCATGCCCAGCTCGACCTCCCTCACGACAATGCTGCTCGCCGTCGCGCTCGCGGCCTGCACCGTCCCGGCGCGGGCGCAGGAGATCGTGCCACCCGGGCCCGACGGGCGCGGCGCCATCCTGATCTACGGGAATTTCTGCGGCCCCGGCAGCCGCGGGCCCGGCTACCCGCCGATCGACGCGCTGGATCTCGCCTGCGCGCACCACGACGCGTGCTCGCCCGAGCCGGCCGCGGGAACGCTGCCGACCTGCGCCTGCAACGGCCGCCTCCGCGTCGAGGCGGGGCTCGTCGCCCGCGATCCGGCCGCGCCGGCCCAGACCCGCCAGACCGCGCAGTTCATCTCGGATTTCGCCGCGGCGCTGCCCTGCCAGTAGGGCGCGCCGCGGGACCGTTCAGGCCGCGTCGGCCGGGTTGGCGGCTGCCTTCGGGCCGCCCTTGGCGACGCCCACCAGGGCCGGGCGCAGCACGCGCTCGCCGATGACGTAGCCCGCCTGCACGACCTGCACGACGGTGCCGGCCGGAACCTCCGCGTTCGGCACCTCGAACATCGCCTGATGGCGGTTCGGGTCGAACTTCTGGCCCTGCGGCTCGACGATCTTCACGCCGTGGCGCTCGAGGGTCTTGCCGAGGTCGCGCTCGGTGAGCTCGATCCCGTCGATCAGCCCCTTCAGGGCGCCGTCGGCCGTGGCCTTCGCGTCGGCCGGAACGCTGTCGAGGGCGCGGCGGATGTTGTCGGCGACGTTGAGCACGTCCCGGGCGAAGTTGGTCACCGCGTAGGCGCGCGCGTCGGCGACCTCGCGCTCCGTCCGGCGGCGCAGGTTCTCCATCTCGGCGAGGGTGCGCAGCGTCCGGTCCTTGAGCTCGTCGCGCTCGGCGGTCAGCAGGGCCAGGGCCTCCGCGACCGGATCGACGGTGGCCGACTCGCTGCCCTGACCCGCGGGCGCGGGATCCTGGGCCGCGCCGGCACCGGCTTCGACCGTGGTCTGGCGCTGGTCATCCTGGGGCATGTCGTTGCTCGTCATCACGTTTCAGTCGTGGGCGGGAATCGGTGAGGGATGATGGAATCGGCGCTGATATCTGGCCACGGGGCCGCGAAATCAACCCGTACGCTCACGCCTCGCGCGGCGGCGGCGCCGCCACCAGCGCCTCCAGACCCTCGGCCTTGAGCGTCGCGACGTCGTGGGCGAACACGTCCATCACGGCGGCCCGGATCGCGGCCTGCCGGTCGGGCTGCGTCACCCGCGTGCCGGTGAGGTCGGTGACGTAGAAGACGTCCACGGCGCGCTCGCCGAACGTCGCCACATGCGCCGACGTGATGTTGAGCGACAGCCGGCTGAAGGCCGTGGTGAGCTCGTAGAGCAGGCCCGGCCGGTCGAGGCCGGTGATCTCCACCACGGTCTCCCGGCTCGACAAGGCGTTGTCGATGATGACGTCCGGCGGCACCGGGAAGGTCTTAGCGCGGGTGCTGGTCGGCGGGTGCTTGTCGGCCACGAGGTCGGCGATCTTGATCTCGCCCTTCAGCGCCCGCTCGATCGCCGCGGTGATGCGCTTGGTCCGACGCAGCTCGTCGTCGTCCCGCTCGAAGGCGCGCGAGATGAAGATCGTGTCGAGGGCGAACCCGTCCGTGGTGGTGAAGATCTGCGCGTCGACGATGTTGCTGCCGGCCGCCGCGCAGGCGCCGGTGACGATGGCGAGCAGGCGGGGATGGTCCGGCGAGTAGACCGTGATCTCGGTCACGCCCCGGACGGGATCGAGGGCGACGTCGGTCGCGCTGGTCCGCCCGTCGCGCACGACGTCGCGCAGGAAGATCGCGTTCTTGAGCTGGCGCGTGCCGTCGACCTTGAGCCAGTAGGCTTGGCTGTGGCGGGCCGCGTAGGCGTCGAACTCCTCCGAGCCCCAGCCGGGCAGCTGTTCCCGCAGGCCCATCTGCACGAGGCGCACCCGGTCGGTGCGGGCGATCTCGGAATGGCCGCCCGAGAGGTAGACCTCGGTCTCGTCGTACAGGGTGCGGACCAGGGTGCCCTTCCAGGCGGTCCAGACGCCGGGGCCGACGGCGGTGATGTCGGCCACCGTCAGGATGGTCAGGAGCTTCAGCCGCTCCAGGCTCTGCACGCTCGCGGCGAAGCGCTCGATCGTCTTGGCATCCGAGAGGTCGCGGCTCTGCGCGGTCATCGACATCAGCAGGTGGTGCTCCACGAGCCAGCGCACCGTCTCGGTCTCGGCCTGGTTCAGGCCGAAGCGCGGGCAGAGCTTCTCGGCGATGGCGGCGCCGGCGATCGAGTGGTCCTCCGGGCGGCCCTTGGCGATGTCGTGCAGCAGGATCGCGACGTAGAGCGCGGTGCGGTTGTGGATCGAGTGCACGAGGCGCGAGACCAGCGGGTAGGTCTCCTGGGCCCGGCCCGATTCGATGTCCGCCAGCACGCCGACCGTGCGCAGCAGGTGCTCGTCCACCGTGAAGTGGTGGTACATGTTGAACTGCATCATCGCGACGATGCGGCCGAAATCCGGGATGAAGCGGCCGAGCACGCCCGCCTCGTTCATCTCGCGCAGCGCCTCCTCCGGCGCGTTCCGCGAGGTCAGGATCTCGACGAACAGCCGGTTCGCCTCGGGGTCCACGCGTAGCGACGGGTTGACGAGGCGCAGGGACCGGTTGGCCAGCCGCTTCGCGTCCGGATGGATCGCGAGGTTGTGCCGGTCGGCGAGCCAGAACAGCCGGATGAGGTTGACCGGGTCGCGCTCGAAGGCGTCCTCCGCGCGCAGGTTCACCCGGCCGTGGTCGATCCAGAAATCCTCCGCCTCCATGGCGGTCGCCCGGAACCGGTCGCGGAACCGGCCGATCCAGCGGTCGAGAACCGGAGTGCGCTTGGCGTGGCGCGCCTCCAGCTCGGCGCAGACGATGGCGGTGAGATCGCCCACATCCTTGGCGATGCGGAAATAGGCCTTCATGAAGCGCTCGACGCCGGAGAGGCCGCCCCGGGCCTCGTAGCCGAAGCGCTCGGCGATCCGCGGCTGCAGACCGAAGGACAGGCGCTCCTCGGCGCGCTTCGTGGCGAAGTGCATGTGGCAGCGCACCCGCCACAGGAACTCCTCGCAGCGCTCGAACAGCGCGTACTCTTCCGGGGTGAACAGGCCGGCGCTGACGAGCTCGATCTGGTCGCGGACCCGGTAGGTGTACTTGGCGATCCAGAACAGCGTGTTGAGGTCGCGCAGGCCGCCCTTGCCGTCCTTGACGTTGGGCTCGACGAGGTAGCGCGAGGTGCCGGCCTTGGAGACGCGCAGGTCGCGCTCGCGCAGCTTCGCCTCGACGAACTCGGCGGCGGACCCGACCACCAGCTCGGCGTCGAAGCGCGTCACGAGCTCCTCGTAGAGCACCCGGGTGCCGAACAGGTACCGCGCCTCCAGGAGGGCCGTCCGGATCGTCATGTCGGCCCGCGCCTCGCGCAGGCACTCCTCGACCGAGCGGGTGGCGTGGCCGACCTTCAGCTTCAGGTCCCACAGGACGTAGAGCATCCCCTCGACGACGCTCTCGGACCACGCGGTCTGCTTGTAGGGCAGCAGGAACAGCAGATCGATGTCCGATCCCGGTGCCATGGTGCCCCGGCCGTAGCCGCCGGTGGCGACCACCGCGAGCTGCTCGCCGGTCGATGGGTTGTCGTTGGGATAGAGCCGCCAGACCACGGCGTCGTGGATCGCCCGGACCACCGCGTCGGTGAGATTCGACAGGGTCTGCGCGCACAGCAGCCCGTTGCGGTCCTCGAGGAGCTGCGCCTCGGCGGCCCGGTGGCCCTCCTCGATCACCCGGCGCAGCTGCGGCACCAGCGCGGCCCTGAGCTTCGTGGGCTCGCGGGCCTCGCGGTCGAGGTTCTCGAGAACCGTGTCGAGGGCGGCGACGGGATCGAACATGGTTCCCGTTAGCATGATATCCCTAAGCCGCCAGCCATGCGGCGCCCGCCGCTACTCCGCGGCCGGCAGATCGAGGGCGAGCAGCCGGGCCGTGCGGTTGCGGGCCGCCGCCCGGGGCTCGGTCTCGCTCGTCTGCCGCCGCGCGTCGGCGATGGCCGCGTGGACGCCGTCGACCGCCAGGATCAGCGCGCTGACCGTCCGCGCGTCGATGCTGCGCTCGCGGGCGTAGCAGACCACGTCCGCCACGAGCCCGTCGGTCTCGATCGCGATCGCGTCGAGTTCGGCGGCGCTGGTCGCCGCGCGCACCTCGCGCATGATGTCGAGGAGCCGGTCGAGGACGAAGTCGACCCGCTCCCGGCGCTTGCGGGCGAGGCGCTGGCCGAGCCACGCGAAGCCGGAGCCGATCGTGCCGCCGAAGAAGGCGAACAGGTAGATGTAGTCCTCGTAGCGGTCGAGGAAGGTCTGCTGCTCGCGCTCGAAATAGTCGACGGCGCCGGGGTGGTTCGGCAGGCGCGCCGAGGTCGCCGCCACCGTCGTGTCGAAGTCCGGCGCCTTCATCAGCTTGGCCACCGGCGCGGTCGAGGCGAGCCGCGAGCGCCACTCGAACAGGTGCTGCGTCGCCGAGGCGACCGCGACGCGGCTCACCGTGCCGCGGGCCATCAGGCGATAGGAGGCGCCGACGGTCTTGACCTCCTCGTCGGGCCGCTTCGGGCGGCCGCCGAAGGTGCCGGCCGGGATCGTCACCGCCTGCAGCTCGGGGAAGCGCTGCAGGATCGCGTCGCCGTCCGGGATCGAGACGAAGCCGATTTTGCGGTCCGGCGCGCCCAGCTCGACGGCGCGGACGACCGCGGCCGCCGGCTTGGAGGCCGGGCTCGCGATCACCGCCACCGCGTCGACCCGCTTCTCGGTGAGTGCGGCCGTGACGTCGCCGACCTTCAGCGGCACCACGACCACGTGGCCGGGCTCCGCCTCGGCGGCGTGGCCGGCCTCCGGCGCGTCCTCGCCCACGATGTCCGGCACGAGGTCGTAGAAGGAGAGCAGGTTCGTGAGGAACGACAGGTCGGCGCTGTGGCGGACCACGATGCCGAGCCGCTTGCGCGCCAGGGCCGGCACGTCGTCGAGATCGGCCGCCTCCGGCGCCGCGATGACCAGGGCCTCGTCGTGCAGGATCGCCAGGGTCAGCCCGTTCTCGGGCAGGAACACGTCCGGCCGCACCACCGCGAGGTCGGCCTTGTTGCGCTGGAGTGCCAGGGCGCTGTCGCGCACGTCGCCGTAGCGCACCACCTTGAGACGGACGTCTTCCCGCGCCCGGTCGAGGGCGCCGGCATAGGCCTCGATCAGCGCGGCCTCGGGCCCGTCCTGGGGGCCGACCGCCACCGTCAGGGTGTTCGGGCGCGACAGGTAGACGATCGCGGCCGCGGCCGCGGCGAGCCCCAGGGCCACGAGGACCAGGAGCCACTCGCGCCGCATCAGTACGGCCGCCGCGCCGTGCAGCCGCAGGCGCCATCGGCCCTGCGGAGTGCCGGGCGAAGAACGGTGGTTCGGGCCATGGCCGAGCCTGTCGCGTTGCGCGCGTTCCATACCCGAGTCATGGAACGCAAACCTGTCGAGATCGTGAAGAACTGGTGAAATCTCCATTCGTTGCAGGATCCGCGCCAGAAGGTCGCGACCGCGAGATCAAGCCGCCCGGCCCCGTGAGCCCGGCCTGGCTGGAGCGTGCGGCGCTCCACTATCTGGAGCGCTACAGCGCCTCGACCGAGATGCTGCGCCGGACGCTCGCGCGCCGCGTCCAGAAGCGCGCGCGGGCCCGGGGCGAGGATCCCGAACGCTTCGCCGACCTCGTGACGGCGACCGTCGCGCGGGCGGTGTCGGCCGGCCTCGTGGACGACGCGCGCTTCGCCGATACCCGCCTCGCCACCCTGCGGCGTCGCGGCACCTCGACCCGCGGCGTCTCGGCCAAGCTCGCCGCCAAGGGGGTCCCGCGCGACGTCGCGGAGGCCGCCATGCTGGCGGAGCGCGACGCCCTGCCGGACGGGGAGGCGGACGCGATCGAGGAGCAGGCCGCGCAGGCCTACGCCAAGCGGCGACGCCTGGGACCGTTTCGCCGTCCGGACCAGCGGGCGACGCACCGCGACCGCGACCTCGCCGCCCTGGCCCGGGCCGGCTTCGCCTACGGCCTCGCCCGCCGTGTGGTCGACCGGGAGCCCGACGAATCCGGCGAGCCCGACGCGCCTGCGTGACGGGTGCGGCATCGCGGCCCGGGGTGAACGCCGCGCCGGCCTTGCACCTTCGGCCGCGTTGTTCATTGTCTGTTCGATGGACGAGACCCTGGCCAAGAAGCTGCGCATCCTCGCGGACGCCGCCAAGTACGACGCCTCCTGCGCCTCCTCGGCCGCGCCGAAGCGGGCGGCCGGCAAGGACGGGCTCGGGTCGACCACCGGCGCCGGGATCTGCCACGCCTACACGCCCGACGGGCGGTGCGTCTCGCTCCTCAAGATCCTGCTGACGAACTGGTGCCTGTTCGACTGCGCGTACTGCGTGAACCGGCGCTCCTCGAACGTGCGGCGGGCGAAGTTCACCGTGGAGGAGGTCGTGAACCTCACCCTGAACTTCTACCGGCGCAACTACATCGAGGGGCTGTTTCTCTCCTCCGGCATCATCAAGTCGCCCGACCACACGATGGAGCTGCTGACCCGCGTGGCGAAGTCGCTCCGGCGCGACCACGGCTTCGCCGGCTACATCCATCTCAAGTCGATCCCGGAGGCGAGCCCCTGGCTGATCGAGGAGGCCGGCCTCTACGCCGACCGGCTCTCGATCAACGTCGAGCTGCCGACCGAGGCGAGCCTGGAGCGGCTCGCGCCCGAGAAGGACGGCGCCGCGATCCAGGGGGCGATGGCGCAGATCGGCGAGCGCATCGTGCAGGCCAGGGCCGAGAAGCGCCGGTTCTCGCCGGCCGGCCACTCGACGCAGGTGATCGTCGGCGCGGACACCACCACCGACGAGGCGCTGATCCGCAAGAGCGCGCTCCTCTACGGCAGCGTCGGCCTGAAGCGGGTCTACTACTCTGCCTACAGCCCGATCCCGGACGGGTCGGCGATCCTGCCGCCGAAGCCGCCGCCGCTCCAGCGCGAGCACCGGCTGTACCAGGCCGACTGGCTGCTCCGGTACTACGAGTTCACCCCCGACGAGGTGGCCGATGCGTCGGAGGGCGGGATGCTCGCCCTCGACATCGACCCGAAGCTCGCCTGGGCGCTGAAGCACCGGGACAAGTTCCCGGTGGACGTGAACCGCGCCGACCGGGAATGGCTGCTGCGGGTTCCGGGGCTCGGGGCGCGGGCGGTCGACAAGATCGTCAGGGCGCGCCGCCACGCGACCTTGCGCCTCGACGACGTCGCCCGGCTGACCTCCGGCCTGAAGCGGGCGCGGCCGTTCCTCGTCGCCGCCGACCATCGGCCGGTCGGGCTCACCGACCGGCTCGACCTGCGGGCGCGGCTGGTCGAGCCCGCGGCGCAGCTGAGCCTGTTCTGATGGGGGCGGGGTACGCGCCGTTTCCGTCTGCCTCCGTGGAGAGGGGGGATGCGCGGTCGCCGCGCTCCGTCGCGCTGCGCCCCGGCGCCGATCTCGACGGTTTCCGCAAAGCCGCCCGGAGCCTCGTCGCGCAGGGCGTCCCGCCCGAGGCCGTGACGTGGTCGGTGACGGACGCGCCCGGCCTGTTCGGCAGCGACGCGCAGCCGGCGACCGGCACGCCGCTCGTCCTGCCGAAGGCCGTCGCCGGCCTGATCCCGCAGGTCGTTCCCCACCGCGATCCGGAGCGCTACGGCCTGCTCTACGCGCTGATCTGGCGGGTCTGCCGCGGCGAGCGGCACCTGATGGAGGTCGGCAGCGACCCGCTGGTCCACCGCCTGCACCGGATGGCGAAGGCGATCGGGCGCGACCTCCACAAGATGCACGCCTTCCTGCGCTTCCGTCGGGCGGAGGGACCGGACGGCGAGCGCTACGTCGCGTGGTTCGAGCCGGACCACCACATCCTCGAGGCGGCGGCGCCGTTCTTCGTCGACCGCTTCCGCGGGATGCGCTGGTCGATCCTGACGCCCGAGGGCTCGGCCCATTGGGACACCGAGACCCTGACTTTCGGGCCGCCCGGCGACCGCGCCCATCTTCCGGAGGGCGACGGCTTCGAGGCCGGCTGGCAGACCTATTACGAGAGCACGTTCAACCCGGCCCGCACCAACCTGAAGGCGATGCGGGCGGAGATGCCCAAGAAGTACTGGCACAACATGCCCGAGACGGCCGCGATCCCGGCCCTGGTCCGGGCGGCGGCCGGGCGCACCGAAGCGATGATCGAGAGGGAGCCGACCATGCCCACACGCCGCGAACCCGTCCGGGCCGTCGCCGCCATGGCCGACCAGGATCCCAAGACGCTGGAGGCGCTGAACGCGATCATCCGCCGGACCGAGCCGCTGGTTCCGGGGGCTACCCAGGCCGTGCTCGGCGAGGGGTCGGTCGGGGCGACGGTGGCCTTCGTGGGCGAGCAGCCCGGCGACCAGGAGGACCGGCAGGGCCGGCCCTTCGTCGGGCCCGCCGGCCAGCTGCTCTCCCGCGCCATGGCGGAGGCCGGGATCGACCGGGGCGCGAGCTACCTGACGAACGCGGTCAAGCACTTCAAGTTCGAGGAGCGCGGCAAGCGCCGCATCCACCAGAAGCCGACAGCCGGCGAGGTCAGCCACTACCGGTGGTGGCTCGACCGGGAGCTCGAATTCGTCGGTCCGAAGCTCGTCGTGGCGCTCGGCGCGACCGCCGTGCTGGCGCTGACCGGCAAGGCGATCCCGATCACCCGGGCGCGCGGCCCGTTCCGCTTCGACCGGCACGACAACCGATTCCAGGGCTTCATCACGGTCCACCCGTCCTACCTGCTCCGGCTGCCGGACGAGGCGAAGGCGGAGGCCTACGCGGCCTTCGTGGACGACCTGCGCCGGGTGGAGGCGCTCGGGCGCGAGCTGGCGGCCTGATCCTCCTCTGCCGCGCTTCTGCTATGCTGGCGGCCGCCGATTCCCTCCGGTCCCGCCGCCATGGACAAGCTCGCCGCCCTCGATATCCTGCGCGCCAACGAGGCGGAACTGCGCCGCCGCGGCGTGCTGCACGCGGCCTTGTTCGGTTCGGTTGCCCGGGGCGACGCGCAGGCCGACAGCGATCTCGACGTGATGATCGAGATCGACCGGGAGCGCGTGCGCGACCTCTTCACCTATGCCGGCCTGTGCCGCTTCATCGACGATCTGTTCCCGGTTCCGGTCGACGTGGCCGACCGGGAGAGCCTGAAGCCGCGCGTCCGTCAGCGGGCCGAGCACGATGCGGTTTCCGCCTTCTGAACGGGCGCTCGCCGCCTGCGATGACATCATCGACAACGCCGATGCCGCTCAGCGCTTCGTCGCCGGCATGTCGTTCGAGGCCTTCGTGGCGGACTTGCGGACCAACTACGCGGTCGTCCGCTGCCTGGAGATCGTCTCGGAGGCGAGCCGACGGCTGACCGACGCGATGCGCGAGCGCCATCCGGATGTTCCGTGGCGCGACATCGCCTCCATCGGAAACGTCTTTCGTCACGGCTACCATGGCGTCAAGCTGGACATCGTCTGGCGGACCGTCCACGAGCGCTTGCCCGTTCTCGTCGCGGCCTGCCGCGCCGAAATCGCCCGCGCGCCCGACTCCTGATCGCCCCGAGCCGCCTGAACCCATGACCGACTCGAAGCCCGACTCGAGCCCCGAGACCAAGCCCGTCGGACCCGGCGATCAGGTGATCCTGGTCGACGGCTCGTCCTTCATCTTCCGGGCCTATTTCCAGTCGATCAACCAGGACCAGAAGTACAATTCGCGCCCCTCCGACGGGCTGCCCACCGGCGCCGTGCGGCTGTTCTGCACCAAGATCGCGCAGTTCCTGCAGGACGGCGCCGCCGGCACCATGCCGAGCCATCTCGGGATCGTCTTCGACAAGTCGGAGGGCTCGTTCCGCAAGGAGATGTTCCCCGACTACAAGGGCCACCGCCCGGACGCGCCCGACGACCTGAAGCGCCAGATGCCGCTGATGCGCGACGCGGTGCGCGCCTTCGGCCTGCACGCGGTGGAGCTGGAGCGCTACGAGGCCGACGATCTCATCGCCACCTACACCCGCCAGGCCGAGGCGCGGGGCGCAGGCGTCATCATCGTCTCGTCCGACAAGGACCTGATGCAGCTCGTCGGGCCGCAGGTGCGGTTCTACGATTTCGAGTCGGGTGCCAAGGGCAAGCCCGGCTACCGGCCCGAGCGCAACCTCGACGTCGAGGCGATCGTCGCCAAGTGGGAGGGCCTGCAGCCGAACCAGATCGGCGACGCGCTGGCGCTCATCGGCGACACCTCCGACAACGTGCCGGGCGTGCCCGGCATCGGCCTGAAGACGGCCGCGGCGCTGATCAAGGAGTTCGGCAGCCTCGAGGCCCTGCTGGAGCGGGCGGGCGAGATCAAGCAGCCCAAGCGGCGAGAGACGCTGCTCGCCAACGTGGATCAGGCCAAGCTGTCGCGCAGGCTCGTGGCGCTGATGGAGGACGTACCGGTCCCGGTGCCGCTGGACGACCTCGGCGTGCCCCAGCCCAATCCCGAGAAGCTGGTCGGCTTCCTGAAGGCGATGGAGTTCAACACGCTGACGCGCCGCATCGCCCAGATGCTGCACGTCGATCCCGAGGCGGTGAAGCCCGACCCGCGCCTCCTGCCGGGCGCCCGGCCGCACGGCTACGGCAACGCCGCCGGCGGCAGCGACGCGGTGCCGTTCTTCGGCGATTCCGTGCCGCCGGATCCCGAGACCGCGGCCGCCGGGGCCGAGCGACCGCCGGGCGCCGCCCCGCCGGAGGGCGGCGAGATCGATCCCTTCGCCGATCTCGACCTGCCGGACGCGCCCGCCAGGCCCCGGGCGCCCGTCGAGGCGACACCCGGCAACGTGGTGGCGGCCCGGGCCGCGGAATCCGTGGCGCCGTTCGACACCGCCGCCTACGAGACGGTCTCGTCCCTGGAGCAGCTCGACGCCTGGATCGCCGAGGCCGAGGAGGCCGGCGTGATCGCGGTCGATACCGAGACCGACTCGCTCGATGCCCACAGGGCCGGCCTCGTCGGCGTCTCGCTGGCGGTCGCCACCGGCCGGGCCTGCTACATCCCGCTCGCCCACGTCCAGGCCGCCAAGGTGCAGGCGGACGCCACCGACCTGTTCGGCGAGGGCGCCGCGCCCTCCGACGTGGTCGAGCCGGTGCCGGGCCAGATCCCCCTGAAGGAGGCCGTCGCCCGGCTGAAGCCGCTCCTCGAGCACCCCGGCGTCCTGAAGGTCGGCCAGAACCTCAAGTACGACTGGGTGGTGCTCGCCCGCTACGGCATCGAGGTCGCGCCGTTCGACGACACGATGCTGATCTCGTACGTGCTCGACGCCGGCAAGGGCGGCCACGGCATGGACGAGCTGGCCCGCCGGCACCTCGGCCACCAGCCGATCACCTTCTCGGACGTGGCCGGCACCGGCCGCAACAAGGTGACGTTCGACCGCGTCGCCATCGACAAGGCCACCGCCTACGCGGCCGAGGACGCCGACGTGACCCTGCGCCTGTGGCGGATGATGAAGCCGCGCCTCGTGGCCGAGCATCGGGTCGCCGTCTACGAGACCCTGGAGCGGCCCCTGCTGCCGGTGATCGCCCGGATGGAGCAGCGCGGCATCCGCGTCGACCGGGAGATGCTGAGCCGCCTATCCGGGGATTTCTCGCAGATCCTCGTCCGCCTGGAGGAGGAGATCCAGGAGGATGCCGGGGAGAAATTCTCGGTCGGCTCGCCGAAGCAGATCGGCGACATCCTGTTCGGGAAGATGGGTCTGCCGGGGGCCAAGAAGACGCCGTCGGGCCAGTGGGCCACGCCCGCGACCCTGCTGGAGGAGCTGGCCCAGGCGGGCCACGAGCTGCCCAAGAAGATCCTGGAATGGCGGCAGCTCTCGAAGCTGAAATCCACCTACACGGACGCGCTCCAGGCCCATGCCGACCGCGAGACGGCGCGGGTCCACACCTCGTTCTCGCTGGCGGCGACCACCACGGGGCGGCTGTCCTCCTCCGAGCCGAACCTGCAGAATATCCCGATCCGCACCGAGGAGGGTCGCCGGATCCGCCGCGCCTTCGTGGCGGCGCCCGGCAACCGGCTGATCTCGGCCGACTACTCGCAGATCGAGCTGCGGCTGCTGGCCCACATGGCCGACATCCCGGAACTCCGGAAGGCGTTCGAGGACGGGATCGACATCCACGCGGCGACGGCCTCGGCGATGTTCGGCGTGCCGCTCAAGGCGATGACGCCCGACCTGCGGCGCCGGGCGAAGACCATCAACTTCGGCATCATCTACGGCATCTCGGCCTTCGGCCTCGCCGACCGGCTCGGCATCGGCCGCGAGGAGGCCTCGGCGTTCATCAAGCAGTATTTCGAGCAGTTCCCGGGCATCCGGGACTACATCGAGACCACCAAGAAGAGCTGCCGCGACAAGGGCTACGTCACGACCCTGTTCGGCCGCGTGTGCCACTACCCGCAGATCCGCTCCAACAACCCCTCCGAGCGCGCCAGCGTCGAGCGGCAGGCGATCAACGCGCCGATCCAGGGCTCGGCCGCCGACATCATCCGGCGGGCCATGACGCGGATGGAGGCGGCCCTCGCCGCGAAGAAGCTCAGGGCGCGCATGCTGCTGCAGGTGCACGACGAGCTGGTGTTCGAGGCGGCCGAGGACGAGGTGGAGCGGACGATCCCGATCATCCGCGGCGTCATGGAGGAGGCGCCGGCGCCGGCCCTGACCCTGAAGGTGCCGCTGGTGGTCGAGGCCAACGCGGCGGGCAACTGGCAGGAGGCGCATTGACGGGTCGGACCGAGGCTCAGCCGGCCGTCTTCGCGAGCGGAGCGAGGCGATCCAGCCGGCGCCGCGCTTGCCGACGTCCCGTAGCCCTGGGTCGCTTCGCTCCGCTCGCGAGGACGGCGGCGCGCTGAGACGACGTCGTCGAACCGCGACCGGGCAGCTTGGAGATGCCGCCGAAGACGGTCATACGCCGTACGCCCATGACCTGCATTGCTCAGAGCCCGTGACCGACCCCTTCCCCTTCCTCTCCGGCGGCGGCGAGGCCGCGCGGATGATCCGCGCGCGCGACTGGTCGGGTCATCCCCTGGGGCTTCCGGAGATATGGCCAGCGGAGTTCCGCGCGGCCCTGTCGCTCGTCCTCAACTCGCCGGAATCGATGATCCTGGCCTGGGGGCCCGACCTCCACTTCTTCTTCAACGACACCTACTTCCCGCTTCTCGGTCCGCGGCTGCCCTGGGCGATGGGCGAGCGGTTCGACGTGGTCTGGGCCGATGCCTGGGATCAGGCCAAACCGATCATCGACGCCGCCATGGCGGGCCGTCCGGAGCGCTTCGTCGACCTGCCGTGGCAGCTCGACACCGACCGCGGCGCCCGGGAGACGTGGTGGACCTTCTCGTACTCGCGGGTTCTCGACGCCGAGGGCCGGGTCGCCGGCCTGTTCATCCTCACCAACGAGACCACCGGCCGGGTCCTGGCGGACGCCGCCCTCAAGGAGAGCCAGGGACGGCTCGAGGCGGCGCTCGCGGAGCTGCGCGACCTGAACGCGACCCTGGCGCACCAGGTCGAGGAGCGGACGGCCGACCGCAACGCCCTGTGGACGCTCTCGTCCGACATGATGCTGCGCTGCCTGTTCGACGGGACGATCACCGCGGTGAACCCGGCCTGGACCGAGGTGCTGGGCTGGCGCCCGGACGAGCTGATCGGAACCAAGCTCATCGCCTTCGTCCACCCGGACGATCTCGACCGCACCGTCGAGGGCGCGCGCCAGCTCTCCGCGGGGTCGAGCCTCGCGCGCTTCGACAACCGCTACCGCCACCGGGACGGCGGCTATCGCTGGATCACCTGGGCGGCCCGGCCCGGGGAGGGCGTCATCAACGCCGTCGGCCGCGACTTCACCGCGGAGCGCGAGCGCGCCGACGCCCTGGCCGCCGCCGAGGAGGCCCTGCGCCAGTCGCAGAAGATGGAGGCGGTCGGCCAGCTGACCGGCGGCATCGCCCACGACTTCAACAACCTGCTCGCCGGCATCTCCGGCTCGCTGGAGCTGATCCAGACCCGGCTCGGCCAGGGCCGCGTCATGGATGTCGACCGCTACATCAACGCCGCGCAGGGGGCCTCGAAGCGGGCCGCGGCGCTGACCCACCGGCTGCTCGCCTTCTCGCGTCGCCAGACCCTCGACCCGAAGCCCACCGACGTGAACCGGCTGGTGGCCGGCATGGAGGAGCTGATCCGCCGCACCGTGGGCCCCGCCGTGGTGGTCGAGGTCGTGGCGCCGCCCGGACTCTGGCCGGCCCTGGTCGACCCGCCGCAGCTCGAGAACGCGCTCCTCAACCTGTGCATCAACGCCCGGGACGCGATGCCGGAGGGCGGCCGCATCACGATCGAGACCGCCAATGCGTGGCTCGATGAGCGCGCCGCCCGGCGCCACGACATGCCGCCGGGCCAGTACCTGTCGCTGTGCGTCACCGACACCGGCAGCGGCATGGCGCCGGAGATCGTCGGCAAGGTGTTCGAGCCGTTCTTCACCACGAAGCCCCTGGGGCAGGGCACCGGCCTCGGCCTGTCGATGATCTACGGCTTCGCGCAGCAATCCGGCGGCCAGGTGCGGATCCACTCGGAGGTCGGCAGGGGCACGACGGTCTGCCTGTACCTGCCCCGCCACCGCGGCGCGGTCGCCGAGGAGGACGCGCACGCCGCCGTCGGCGCGCCGCCGCGGGCCGCGCCGGGCGAGACCGTGCTGGTGGTCGACGACGAGCCGACCGTGCGCATGCTGGTCACCGAGGTGCTGGAGGATCTCGGCTACACGGCGATCGAGGCCGCCGACAGCGCGGCCGGCCTCAAAGTGCTGCAATCCGACGTGCGCATCGACCTGCTGGTGTCCGACATCGGATTGCCGGGGGGCATGAACGGGCGCCAGATGGCCGAGGCCGGGCGGCTCACGCGCCCGGGCCTCAAGGTCCTGTTCGTCACCGGCTACGCCGAGAGCGCGGTCTTCGGCAACGGGCCCCTCGAGGCCGGGATGCAGGTCATCACCAAGCCGTTCGTGGTGGAGGTGCTGGGCGCCCGCATCCGCGAGATGATCGGAACGGCTTGACCGCACGGTCGGTTCGGGCCTGATCGGCCGGGAAACGCCGGGGAGGAGGGACGCCATGCGGGCGCTGCTGTGCACGAGGCTCGACGGGCCGGAGCATCTGGAGATCGTCGAGCGGCCCGACCCGGTGCCGGGCCCCGGGCAGGCGCTGGTGCGGATGCGGCTGGCGGCCCTGAACTTCTTCGACACGCTGATCACCGCCGGGCGCTACCAAGTGAAGCCGACCCTGCCGTTCTCGCCGGGCGGCGAGGGGGTCGGCGTCGTCGAGGCGCTGGGCGAGGGCGCCGCGGGCGTGTCCGTGGGCGAGCGGGTGATCGTCCATGCCGGGCACGGCTGCTGCGCGGAGCTGATCGCCCTCGACGCCGCCCGGCTCACGCCGGTGCCGGACGCCGTGCCGGACGAGCAGGCGGCCGGGCTGACCATCACCTACGGCACCTCGCTGCACGCCCTGGCGAACCGCGCGCGCCTGCGGCCCGGCGAGTGGCTGGCGGTCCTCGGCGCCTCCGGGGGCGTCGGCCTCGCTGCCGTCGAGCTCGGCCGGCTGATGGGCGCCCGGGTGATCGCCTGCGCCTCCTCGGAGGAGAAGCTATCGGTCGCCCGCGCCCACGGCGCCGAGGCGGGCGTCGTCTACGACCCGGCGACGCTCAAGGACGAGCTGCGCCGGATCTCGGGCGGCGGGATCGACGTGGTCTACGACGCGGTCGGCGACGCCTACGCGGAGCCGGCCCTGCGGGCGCTCGGCTGGCGCGGGCGCTTCCTCGTGATCGGCTTCGCCGCCGGCGCCATCCCGCGGCTGCCGCTGAACCTGATGCTCCTCAAGGAACTCGACGTGCAGGGCGTCCACTGGGGCGCCTTCCTGGACCGGGAGCCGGAGGCGCACCGGGCCGATCAGCGCCGGCTCCTCGACTGGGTCGCCGCGGGCAGGCTCACCGCGCAGGTCCACGGCGTCTACCCGCTGGCGGAGTACCCGGAGGCCTTCGGCCTCCTGACCCGCCGCGCGGCGGTGGGCAAGGTTCTCCTGCGGCCCTGACCCGGGGCGCGGCCGCCAGCCTCAGCCCGGATCGGCGCGCGACCCGCGGCGCGGCGTCGGCGGGCGACGCGCTATGCGTTCCGCGCCGATCTGCGGCGCAGATCGCTGCCGCAGTAGAGGTTGCGGAAAAATCTGTCTTTCATCTTCATGCATCCCGACGCGACGGTGTCGTCCTCTGTGGTGCCCGAGATGAGACTGCGAAGAAGTATCGTATCAAAGCTGATACTGCCCTCGATTGTCGGCTTTCTGCTTTTCCTGGCAAGCTCGGCCGTCGGCTTGATGCAGATACAGGCCATCAACGCCGCCGCCGTGGAGACCCGCGACGTCTGGGTGCGCAAGGACAACGATCTCCATACGATTCGATTCCTGATGCTGCGGTACCACACGACGACGATCCGCAAGGTGGTCGCCGTCGACGACGGTGAGAACCGGGACCTCGATGCCGAGTTCGTCGAGATGGATCGGTCCATCCCCGAGGCCTTCCAGAGCTACCGCGCGCGCGCGACGACGCCCCGGGAGCGCGCGCTCTGGGACGCGTTCGAGGGGCGGTGGAAGGTCTATCGCGTCGCCCAGGAGGCGATCCTCGTGCCGCTCAGGCGCGGCGACCGGAACGCGGCCCGCGACGCCATCGCGCCCGCCCGCCCGCCGCTCGTGGCCGCCTTCGATGCCCTGGCGGATCTCGCCCAGGTCACCGCCGAGGGCACGAACGTCTCGGTCCAGCGCTCCGAGGACGCGTTCCGGACGGCGTGGTCCGTCACCGTCGCGCTCGCGGTCATCGGGTTGCTCATGACCGGCGCGGCGGTCTGGTGGGTCTGGCACCGGGTCGCCCGCCCGATCCGGTCCCTGGCCGGAACCATGGGCCGGCTCGCGGCCGACGACCTCGACGCGGCCGTCGGCGGTTCCGAGCGCGGGGACGAGATCGGCGTCATGGCGGCGTCCGTCCAGGTCTTCAAGGACGGCCTGATCCGGGCGCGCACGCTCGAGCACGACGCCGCACAGGCCCGCGCCACGGCCGAGGCGGAGCGGCGGAGCGGCATGCACCGGATCGCCGACGCCTTCGAGGGCACGGTCGGCGGCATCATCGGCACGGTCTCGGCCGCCGTCGCCGCGCTGCAGGACACGGCCTCGGCCATGAACGAGGCGGCCGCCGACACCGCCGATCGCTCCGGCCGGGTGGCGAGCGCGGCCGAACGCGCCGCCAGCACCGTCAGCGTCGCGGCGGCGGCGGCCGAGGAACTCGGCGCCTCCGTCCAGGAGATCGGCCGCCAGGTCGCGGGTTCGACGGAACTGACACAGTCGGCGGTCGCGGACGCGGAGGCGACCGCGCATCTGGTCCAAGAGCTGAACGGGGCGGCGATCCAGATCGGTCATGTCGTGACCCTGATCTCGACCATCGCCGAGCAGACGAATCTCCTCGCGCTGAACGCCACGATCGAGGCGGCGCGGGCCGGCGCGGCGGGCCGCGGCTTCGCCGTCGTGGCCGCGGAGGTCAAGGAACTGGCCGCTCAGACCGCGCGGGCAACCGACGAGATCGGCGGCCACGTCGCCCGCATCCAGTCTTCCACCGGCGACGCCGTCACGGCGATCGGACGCATCGGCGGTCGGGTTCAGGAACTCAGCGCGGTGGCGACGCGGATCGCCAGCGCCGTGGAGCAGCAGGGCGCCGCGACGCAGGAGATCGTCCGCAACGTCTCCCAGGCCGCCCAGGGGGCAGCGGACGTCACCAGCACCATCACGGGCGTCGCCGACGCGGCGAAGGGGACCGGAGCGGCGGCCGATCAGGTTCTCACGGCAGCCTCGGAGCTGTCGAACCGGTCCGGCCACCTCAGGGACGAGGTGACGCGCTTCCTCGCGACCGTCCGCGTGGCCTGAGCGCGCGGGATCGGCGCGGACGCGGATCTCCCACCGCGCGCCCGGCGCGCCGGCTCAGAGGAGCCCGCGCGCCTTGGCCAGGCCGACCAGGTCCGCCTGCGGGCGGGCGCCGATATGCTGGATGACCTCGGCGGCCGCGAGCGTGCCCAGGCGGGCGCTGGCGACGTTGTCGAGCCCGCGGGCGTGCCCGGCCAGGAAGCCGGCGGCGAACAGGTCGCCCGCGCCGGTCGTGTCGACCACCGTCTGGACCGGGCTCGCCTCGACGGCCCGGACCTCGCCGCCCTGGACCACCAGGGCGCCGTCGGCCGAGCGCGTGACGAGGCCGAGCAGGTGCCGGCCGCGGGCGTTGCGCTCGTCGCGCAGGGCCGCCACGGCGGCCTCGGGATCCTCGGTCTCGTAGAGGCTCTGCAGCTCGGCCATGTTGGCGAACAGGATGTCGATGCTGCCGTCCCGCACGAGGCCGAGGAACTCGTCGCGGTAGCGGCCCACGCAGAACGCGTCCGACAGGGTCAGCGCGACGGCGTTGCCCGCCTGATGGGCGAGCTGCGCGGCCTTGCGGAACGCGTCCTTGGCGGCCGGCGGATCCCACAGGTAGCCCTCGAGATAGACGACGCGGGCCGAGCTCACGAGCGCCTTGTCGACGTCGTCGGGCGACAGGCCCTGGCAGGCGCCGAGATACGTGTTCATCGTGCGCTCGCCGTCCGGCGTCACGAGCACGAAGCACCGGGCGGTGGCCGGCCCCTCGGCGGCGGCCGGGACGGCGAAGTCGACGCCGGTCGCCTTGAGGTCGTGGCTGAACAGGCCGCCGAGCTCGTCGTTCCGGACCTTGCCGACGAAGCCGGTCTTGGCCCCGAGGAGCGCCGCGCCGACCGCGGTGTTGGCGCCCGAGCCGCCCGACACGATCGTCGCCGGTCCCATCGCCTGGAACAGCGCCTCGGCCCGCGGCTCGTCGATGAGCTGCATCGCGCCCTTGGTGACGCCCTGCGCCGACAGGAAGGCGTCGTCCGTGCGGGCGATCACGTCGACGATCGCGTTGCCGAGCACGAGGAGATCGAGGGGTGCAGTCATCCGGGCGTCCTGATTCGCGTTCGCGCCGCTGTGGCATCCGCCTCGGATCGGATCAAGCGCCGTCGTCGGCGGGCGCGAGGTCGGCGAACAGCTCCGGCACGGGCAGGCGCAGGCCGGGGGGCGTCAGGTCCAGCGTCTCCCGGGTCGCGATGCGGGTCTCGATCAGGCCGCCCTGCGCGCGGCGGTGATGGATGACGAGACGCTTCACCGGATCCACGATCAGATAGTGGATGACGCTCTCCAGACCGAAGTAGCGGGTCAATTTCAGGCCCGAGTCCACCGCGCGTGTGCCCGGCGACTGAACCTCGACGACGATGACGGGATCGGTGATCTCGGTCGCATCGGGGTCAGCGCGCATCCCGCAGTAAACGAGGGCGTCGGGCTCGAAGACCGTATCCCGATCGACGCGAACACTGATGCCATCCGGCAGCGCGTAGCAGGCGCTCCCCGCTTGCTTCAGTGCGGACCGGAGCGCCAGATAGGTGGCCGCCTTGACCTCGGCATGCCGAACGCGCTCCGGCGACATCGCGAACACCTCGCCATCGACCAGCTCGAAGCGCCCCGGCTGCCCCTCGGCCCAGGCGAGAAACTCGTCGACCGTCATCCGGGATCTCGGCTGAGCGACCATGCCCGAGGTTAGCACGGATTCGGCTTGCCGGGAGCTGTGCTCCTCACGGGCCTCACCCCGCGATCTTCTCCAGCGCGACGTCCCGCGTCCGGGGACCCAGCAGCCCGACGAGCAGGCCCGCGGCCAGCATCGCCGCCGAGATGAACAGGAACACGCCCGGCGTCCCGGCCTCCCGCAGCACGAACGCGATGACGAAGCCGGTGAAGATCGCCGAGAAGCGGCTCCAGGAATAGACGAAGCCGACCGCCCGGGCCCGGATGCCCGTGGGGAACAGCTCGGCCTGATAGGCGTGGAAGCTGTACGACATCACGTTCGAGGCCAGCGTCAGGCCGATGCCGAGCGCCACGATGACGGCGACGTCCCGCGTCTGCGCGAAGGCCAGGCCGCAGGCGATGTAGAGGAGGGCGGCGGCCACGATGACGTGCTTGCGCTCGAACCGGTCGGCGATGGCGAGGCCGATCAGGGGCCCGACCGGGGCGGCCAGCGCGATCAGCGCCGTGTAGGCGAGGCTCGACGTCACCGTGATGCCCTGGGCCACCAGGAGGGTCGGCACCCAGTTGGCGAAGCCGTAGAAGCCGACCGTCTGGAAGACGTTGAACCCCGCCATCATCAGGGCGCGGCGCCGGTAGGGCTGGAACCACATGTCGCGGAACGCGCCGCGCGGCTGCACCGGCTCCGGCGCGGCCGGTGCGGGAAGCGCGCCGCCGTGCTCGGCCGCGATCCGCGCCTCCAGCCGCCGCAGGACCGCCTCGGCCTCCGCCAGACGGCCGTGCTCGACGAGCCAGCGCGGGCTCTCCGGCAGGCCCGCTCGCATCCACCAGACCACGATCGCCGCCGAGGCGCCGATCAGCACCACCCAGCGCCACCCGTCGATGCCGAGGGGCGCCGCCGGGATCAGCAGGTAGGACAGGAACGCCACCACCGGCACGGCGGTGAAGCCGATGCCCTGGCACAGGGCGAAGGCCCGGCCCCGGATCGCCTTCGGCACCAGCTCGGACAGGTAGCTGCCGATCGTCACCATCTCCAGGCCGAGGCCGATCCCCGCGATCAGGCGCCAGAGGTTGAGGCCGAAGGCGTCGCTCTGGCAGGCCATCACCACGTTGGCGGCGGTGTAGGACAGCAGCGACCACGTGAAGATCGCCCGCCGGCCGAACCGGTCGGCGAGCCAGCCGCAGGCGATGGTGCCGATGAACAGGCCGGTGAAGAGGGCCGCCACGAAGCTCGCGACGCCGCTGGCGCCGAACAGGCCCGGGGTCGTCGGCGTGAGGATCCCGGCCTTGACGAGGCCCGGCGCGACGTAGCCGGTGAACAGCAGGTCGTAGAGCTCGAAGAAGAAGCCGAGGCCGAGCAGCACCACGAGGCGCCAGACCGTCGGCGTCGCCGGAAGCCGGTCGAGGCGGGCCAGGATGGCGCCGGGATCGAGAGCTTCCTCGGCAGCCCGGACTGCCGTACGCGTCGCCATGCCGGTGCGCCCCGTCTCGGCGCCGCGGCGCCCCGCCGGCGCAGTGCCGCGGAAGCGGGCGCCGCGCAAGAGGGTGCGACGCGGGGCGCGGCGCTCTCCTCAGGCGCCGAAGACGGACCAGCCCATGCGCTGCGTCAGCCGCTCCAGGGCGATGCGGCCGAGATGGGAATTGCCCGCCGCGTCGAGGCCGGGCGACCAGACGGCGATGGACGCCTTGCCGGGCGCGATCGCCAGGATGCTGCCGCCGACCCCGCTCTTGCCCGGCAGGCCCACGCGGTAGGCGAACTCGCCCGACCCGTCGTAGTGGCCGCAGGTCAGCATGATCGCGTTGATGCGGCGCGCGCGCTCCGCCGACACCACCGAGTGGCCGGTCGACGGGTTGACGCCGTTATGCGCCAGGAACCGTCCGGCCCGCGCGAGCTGGCGGCAGTTCATCGCGATGGCGCAGTGGTGGAAGTAGACGCCGAGCGTGTAGTCGACCGGATTGTCGAGGACGCCGAACGACTTCATGTAGTTGGCCAGCGCGGTGTTGCGGAAGCCCGTGCGCTTCTCCGAAGCCGCCACCGTCTCGTCGATGGTGATGCTGGAATCCTGGGCCAGGAACTGCATGAAGCGCAGGATCTCGCCCAGCGCCTCGCGGGGCTCGTGGCCCGAGAGGATCACGTCGGTGACCGCGATCGCGCCCGCGTTGATGAAGGGATTGCGCGGCACGCCGCGCTCCCGCTCCAGCTGCACGATGGAATTGAACGGATTGCCCGAGGGCTCGCGGCCGACCCGTTTCCAGAGGCGGTCGCCGACCATGCCGAGGGCGAGGGTGAGCGTGAACACCTTCGACACGCTCTGGATCGAGAACGGCGTCTCGCTGTCGCCGCCGGTGAAGACCTGCCCCTCGGCGTCGATCACCGCCAGGCCGAACTGGCCGGGATCGACCCGGGCGAGCTCCGGGATGTAGTCCGCGACCGCGCCCCGGTCGGGGCGCTGGGCCATCTCCTCGGAGATCTCCCGGATAACGTGGGCAAGGTCGGGCACGGTCGGGCTCGGGCGTCGCGTTGCGTCGGAACCGGGCCGGTTCGCGACGTCTCAGGCGATGCAAGCTCCGGTCCGGCCGCGCGGTGATCTAGCAGTGCCGGGCGGGCGTGGGAACCGGAGCGGCCGTGCCCGCGCGACGATCGGCCGGCGAGCGCCGGCCGCCGGGCCGTCACTCGATCCATACCGTCATCGCGAGCGCAGAGAAGCGACCCAGGGATGCGCCACGCTCGGGCATCGCGTGCCTCACTGGATTGCTTCGCTGCGCTCGCAAAGACGGCTGCGGTGCGTCCGCTCGGCGAGAAGGATCATCACGCGGCGGCGAGCGCCATCGCCATCGATTCCTTCTTCATCAGCTCCCGGAAGAAGCCGTCGAGATGGGTCAGCTTGTCGGGCGAGCCGTCCTGCGCGATGCGGCCGCCGTCGAGCACGACGATCCGGTCGAAATCCTGCAGCGTCGAGAGACGGTGCGCGATCGCGATGACGGTCCGGCCCTTCATCAGGTTGGCGAGGGCGTGACGGATCGCCTGCTCGGATTCGGCGTCGAGCGCCGAGGTCGCCTCGTCGAGCAGCAGGATCGGCGAGTTCTTCAGGATCGCCCGGGCGATGGCGATGCGCTGCCGCTGGCCGCCCGAGAGCTTCACGCCGCGATCGCCCACGATCGTGTCGAAGCCTTCCGGCAGGGCCTTGATGAAGTCGGTGCAGTGCGCCGCCTCGGCCGCCTGCCAGACCTCCTCGTCGGTCGCCTCGGGCCGGCCGTAGCGGATGTTCTCACGCAGGGAGCGGTGGAACATCGAGACGTCCTGCGGCACGACCGTGATGGCCTCCCGCAAGGATTCCTGCGTGACGCGCTCGATGTTCTGGCCGTTGATGCGGATCGCGCCGCTCTGCACGTCGTAGAAGCGCTGGATCAGCGAGAACAGGGTCGACTTGCCGCCGCCCGACCTGCCCACGAGGCCGACGCGCTGGCCGGGCTCGATGACGAGGTCGAAGTCGGTGAAGACGGGGCGCCCGTCCGGATAGCTGAACGCGACGTGCTCGAACTCGATCTTGGCGCCCTGGCCGCTGAGCGGCTGCGCCTCCGGATGGTCCACGAGGTCGTGGGGCTGGAGCAGGGTGTGCAGCGCCTCGGAGAGGCGGGCGGTGTGCTGGGTCGCGTCGACCAGCGCCACCGCGAGGTCGCGGGTCGCGGCGAGGATGCGGATGCCGAGCGTGCAGACGAGGACCACCTGACCGTTCGTCGCCTGGCCGGCCTCCCACATCTGGATCGCCCAGTAGAGCAGGCCGAACACGGCGAGCACGGTGAGCACCGCGTGCACGATGCGCAGCTTCTCGAGATAGAGCAGCGAGGAGCGGCGGGCGCGCATCTCGGTGGCGACGGTGCCCTCGAAGCGCTGGCCCTCGCGCTTGAACGCCGAGAAAGCGCGCACGAGCGACATGTTGCCGACGAGGTCGACCATCTCGCCGTCGACGGAGGCGGCCTTGGCGGCGAAGTCGTGGTGCAGCGGCTTGCCGGCCGCGGCCATCTTGAACATCAGCACGACGACGGCGGCGAACACGCCCGCCAGGATGCCCGCCATGGTGAGGTTGACGGTGGCGATGTAGGCGATCGACCCGAAGGCCGCGACCGTCGGCGGCATCACGTTGAACACGAACATGTTCTCGACCGTGAAGATCGCGTTCGAGGTCGCCGTGATCCGCGACGCCAGGGTGCCCGGCTGGCGGTCGGAGAAGAAGGTCGGGGAGTGGCCGGTCAGGTGCCGGAACAGGTCGCGCCGGATGTCGCCCGTGATGCCCACGAAGGTGAAGGCGCCGGTCAGCGCGGCCACGCGCCAGAGCATGTTGTCGGCGGCGATGAAGGCGATCAGGACCGCCAGGGCGCCCCAGATCACGGTGTTGTCGGGGCCGGGACCCTTCGTCAGCGCGTCGACCACGCCCTTCAGGGCGTAGTCGGTGGAGACCGAGAAGCCGACGGCGCCGAGCACCGAGATCAGGATGACCAGGTGCGGCAGCCAGCGGCGCCGGAGATACCGTCCGACGAAGGCGAAGGGCCTGTCGGCGTATCGGTGCAGCTCTTCCATCGCGGTGACCATTCCGTATTCGCGCGGCTTTGGCTTACGGGCTGAGGCGGAGTGCAGCGCGGGCGCAGTCTGACCCGCAGCGGCAACGCGAGAGCGTTGCCATATGTTTCACCGGCTCGCACCTTCGTTGCGCTTTTATCCGCAGAACCTGAACGCCGCTTGAGCGGCGTGGAAACACCCAAGCGAATCCGATGCCGTGACCGTTCAGGCCGCGCGCTCCGGCTGGCGCGTCTCCGGCATGATCAGCGCCACCAGCATGAAGGCCGCGAAGCCGACGACCGCGAGCCCCAGGAAGGCGCTGTGGCTGCCGAGATGGTCGGCCATGATGCCGGCGAGCGAGGTCGAGAGGGCCGCGCCGATGCCCATGGCGGTCCCGACCGCACCGAGGGCGAGGTTGAAGCGGCCGGTGCCGCGGGTGAGGTCCGACACGATCAGCGGCACCATCACGCCCAGCACCGAGGCCGAGATCCCGTCGAGCACCTGGATGGCGACGAGGCCGTAGGGGTTGGTCGTGTAGGCGAGCAGCAGGCCGCGGACCGGGAGGGCGCCGAAGCCGAACAGCAGCACCGGGTAGCGGCCGAAACGCTCGGCGGCCCGGCCGACCGCCGGGGCGCTGACCGCGAGGACGGCCTGCGGGACCATGATGCAGGCCGCCACGAGCGCGGTCGCGGTCTCGCTCGCCCGCAGGGTCAGGACGCTGCCGACGAGGGGCAGCATCGCGGCGTTGGCGAGGAAGAACAGCACCATGCAGGCCGCGAAGCACAGGAGGCCGCGGTTGGTCAGGAGTGCGCGGATGCCGTCCTGGCCGGACGCGGGCGCCGTCGAGGCCGGCGCCGCCTGGGCCGGGGCCGGCTCCTTGAACACACCCGGATCGATGTCCTGGGCGCGGATGCGCGCCAGCGCGATCACCGTCGGGATCCCGAGGGCGGCGGTGAGGTAGAAGACGGCGCCGTTCGACAGGTAGTAGCCGATGGCGCCCATGCCGGCCGCGCCGAGGGCGTTGCCCAGGGCGGCGAAGCTCGCGTTCCGGCCGAGGCGCTCGCCGGCCCGGGCGCGCCCGACCAGGCCGATGCTGATCGCCGCGATGGCCGGCGTCAGCACGCAGCTCGCGGCCGAGTGGAGCGCCATCGCCAGGAGCACGATCAGGAAGCTCGGCCAGACCGCCAGCGCGAAGGCGCTGCCGGCGATCCCGATGACCGCCACGGCGGCGGCGAAGCGCTTCGAGCGCACGACGTCGACGAAGGCGCCCCCCGGCACCTGGCCGAGGAGCGCCACGAGGCTGCCGACCGTGAGGGCGAAGCCGATGTCGGACTGGGTCCACTTGGCCTGCGAGAAGTAGACCGCCAGGAACGGGCCGAACCCGGTCTGCAGGTTCGCGACGAAGAACGCGAAGGCGTCGAGGCCGTAGCGGCTCGCCGACGAGATCGCGCGTTCGCCGTGGACCGCCGAGCCTGCCGGCGCGCGTGCGGCCTCGGCCGCCTGATCCTTCAGGCGGGTCGGACGGGAACGGATGTCCTGCCGGGGCACGTCACGCTCGCGGGGGGCGGCGGCGGTTCTGACCTTCAACCGGGCCACCGTCACTTATCCGGTGCCTTCTCCGGGGGCGGGGCGGGCGCGGGCGCGGGCACAGGCGCGGCGGGGGTCGGCGGGGTCGCGGCGGCAGGCGCCGCGGCGCCCGAGGCTGCGTTGCCGGGCACCGGCGCGGCCGGGGCCGGGGCCGACTGCGGCGGTGTCGCGGAGCCCGCCGTCGGCGCGGCCGCCTGCTCGCCCTCGGCCGCGGGCGCGGCCGGGCTGGCGGGGCCCAGGACCACGATCGGCTCGCCGGCCTTGTATTCCGGGGAGACGCGGACCTGATTGCGGGTCAGCGCGACCGACAGCTTGCGCTCCTTCCCGCCGTCCGGCGTGAAGCGCAGGGCGCGCCAGTCCACGGCGATCTTGCGGGTTCCCACACCGAGGAAGCCGCCGAAATCGATGATGGCGGCGCGGGGATGACCCTCCTTGTCGATGATGATGTCGATGACGCGCCCGAGCTCGTCGCCGCCGGCGCTGCGCACGCTGCGGCCGAGCAGGCTCTCGTAATCCTGCGTGTCGAGGACGGTGGCGGGTGTCCCCTGCTGCTGGGCCTGGGCCGCGGAGGGCGGCGCGCCCGCGGCAGCCGGCGGGCTGGCGGGCGGGGCGGCCGGGGTCGCCGCGGGCGGTGGCGTCGGGGCCGGTACCGGGGCCGGCGTCTGGGCCGGCGGTGCGGATGGCGGCGCGGCCGGACTCTGCGGCGCGGCCTGACCGGCAGGACCCTCGCTGCCGCTCACCTGGGCCTGCGCCGCGGCCCCCGACGCCCAGAGGGCGAGCGTCACGGCCGCGATCATCCGGTTGGTTCTGAACACGCTTCGTCCTCTGAGGAAAGGCCGGGCCGCGCCGGCGTGCCGGCGCGTCCACGACCGCATTCGGCCGGTTCCGGGTCCGCCGCCGGCAGGATCCCGCCCGCGGATGGCGTCGTGCCGCAGGACCTGGGCGAAGTTATGGACCGCGGCGGCCTCGCAGCAAGGCTCGGGCCGCGCGGGGCGCCCGCACGGTCCGAGGGGGCGGCGTCATCCCCCGGCGTCCCGCGGCGCTGTCTGGTTTTCGCCGCATCCCCAGCGTAGACAACCGCGCATAAACCCACGCGAGCCGCGGATGGCACCGCGGCCACTGTCGAGGACTACACGATGTCGACCCTCACCACGTCGCGATGCGCGGCAGCGCGCGGCCTCGCGCTCGGTGCCGCCCTGTCCGGTCTCGTGGCCGGCTGTCAGGCGCTCGGCGGAGGCGGAGGCGTGATGCCGGCGACGGAGGTCGGGCTGCCGCCGTCGCTGCGCGGTTCGCTGCCGAACCGCGAGCCGCGCAACGCCGCGGTCGATGCCGACGGTCAGCCTCTCCAGACGGCGCCGACGAGGCAGCTCGCGATTCCCAAGACCGCCGGCGGCGCCACGCGGACGGCCGACAGCGGCGAGCGCCGCATCCGGCGCGAGGATCTCGACGGCGGCAACGCGGCCGTCGGCGGCAGCGGCGGCAGCGGCTCGATGGGCCCGATGCTGTCGCCGGGCGGCAGCGTCGGCCTCGGCGGGAAGTTCTGAGCCGGCACGTCCCGGGGCCCGCACCGCTCCGCAGCGGGGCATCCGCGCGCCGCGACGCGGGATGATCCGCGCCCGACAGCCCGGGTCGACGAGCCGGGCCTAACCGGCCGCCTGGCTCGGCGCCTCCGCGAGCACGCCGGGCTCGAGATCGACCACGTAGCCGCCGAGTTCGGTGCTGTAGCTCAGCGCCTTCCAGGGCAGCGGGTGGTGGGTCTCGCCGAGCCCGAGGAAGCCCCCGAAGGCCAGAACCGCGTAGGCGACCTGTCCGGAGATCTTGTCCACCATGAAATTGTGGATGGCGCCGAGGTGGCGGCCGCTGCGGTCGTAGACGGCGGTGCCCTCGACCCTGTTGGACGCGATCAGACGCGGCGTCTCGTCGATGGCGACGCCTTCGCCGGCGGCGGGGTCGAGCTCCAGCGTGCCGGGCTTTCTCAGGGTGCGCTCGTTGGGCAGGTCCGTCGGCATGATCTCTCCCGGTTCGCGCGCGGGGTCGTGCCCGCGCGGCGGTCCCTCGGCTCACTAAGCGCGCCGGTCGGGACCGGTTCCGCCGGCGGGGCGCGGGGTCCGGACCCGCACCGAGCGCTCAGCGGTCGGGCGGCATGCCGGCGCTCGCCCGCCGCTGGTTGATCCGGTCGCGGACCGAGCGGTTCGCCAGCAGCATCTCGAAGCCGAAGGCCACGAGGGCGCACAGCGTGCACAGGATCGCCGCGCCGAACAGGCCGAACAGCAGGGTCGCGACCGTGCTGTCGCGCAGCGCGCCCACGAACAGCGTCAGCACCGAGCCGCAGGTCGCCACGCCGCCGAGCGCGGCCAGGAACACCGCGGCGTCGAGCGCGAGGGAGCGCCGGTGAAGGCGGTCCAGGCGCTGCCCGAGGCGGACGCGCTCGGCGTCGCCGGCCCCCGCCAGCAATCCGGAGACGTGGTCGGCCTGGTCCGCCACGCGCGCGAGGCGGGCCCCGAAGACGTTGAGGAGCGTCGCGATGCCCGACAGCAGGAAGACGGGGCTGAGCGCCACCTGGACGACGTGGGCAGTCCCTTCCAGGCTCGCGAGGGTGATCGGGTCGGTCATGCGGTCGGGCTGATGCACCCGGCGGACCGGCGCGGCAATCCCGGGTCGCTCAGATCAGTCCGCGCCCCGGCGCGGTGCCGGAGGCCGTCGTCTCCGCGCGGATCACCAACCCGAGACCGGTGACCAGTCCGGTGGCGAGCAGGAGCGCGAGCGTGAGGGCCGGGGCGAACATGTCTGTACTTCGCGCGCAGGATTGTTAAGAGCAGGTTTCGCGCCCGGCATCGGACCGAATAATCTTCACCACGGCGTCGATCGGGCGATCCCACAGGGGATTCTCGTGCGTGCCTTGTGGATGAGGGGGCTGCAAAGGCAATTTCCCCTTGGAACGGCGGCGGCACCGCTTAGTTGCTGCTATGCTGGCTCGGCCGTGGGGCGATCATGCCCCGGCCTGCGGCCCGAGAACCGGAGGAAGTTTATGGCCACAAAGACCGAGAAGGCTGCGCCGAAGGCGGCCAAGACCACCAAGACTGCGGAGAAGGCCGCCCCGGCGAAGGCTGCGAAGCCGGCTGCCGCCAAGTCGGCCGGCACCAAGCCCAACGCTCTGCAGCAGCCGCTGAAGCCGTCGGCCGAGCTCGGCGCCATCGTCGGCACCAGCCCGCTGCCCCGCGGCGAGGTGGTCAGCAAGGTTTGGGACTACATCAAGAAGAACAATCTTCAGAACCCGCAGAACAAGCGCGAGATCGTTGCCGACGACAAGCTCAAGAAGGTCTTCGGCAAGGACAAGTGCTCCATGTTCGAGATGAACAAGCATCTCGCCGCCCACCTGAAGGCCTGATCACGACCTAGAGCCAAGTCCGGCGTCTCGTCTGGGCCGACGGCTCTAGGTGCCTCCGCGACGCTCCAGTCGGGCCGGCCGACCGGCCGACATGGCGCGGCGCGCCGCGGGCGAAAGCCCGGTATCCAGAGCCGCCGGTCGCTCCGGCGGGCTCGGGCGATCCGCGGAGCGGGGCGCGTCCACAGGTCCGGATCCACGGGTCTGGATCGCGGGCTTCCTCGCGCGCTCTCGCCGGGCATCGCGGTTCCGCGCCCGCGGGTTGGTTGACCGGGCCACCGCTTCCGAGACCGGCGGGTGATGCTCGGACCGGTCCTGATCCCGGGTTCGGGCCCTGCCTGATCCTAGGCGAGGCCCTGCAGGACACCGCCGTCGACCCGCAGAGCTGCGCCGGTGGTGGCGCTCGCGGCCGGGCTGCAGAGATAGGCGACGAGGTTCGCCACCTCCTCCACCCGCGCGAGGCGCCGGATCAGCGAGGAAGGCCGGTGCTCCGCGACGAACTGGCGGCCCATGGCCTCGAGGTCGGCGTCGGCCGCGCCGCCGGCCATCTGCGTCATGAACTCCGCGACGCCCTCCGACAGGGTTGGGCCGGGCAGGACGCTGTTGACCGTCACGCCGCTGCCGGCCACCGTCTGGGCGAGCCCGCGGGAAATCGCGAGCTGCGCGGTCTTGGTCATCCCGTAATGGACCATCTCGGTCGGCGTGTTGATCCCGGACTCGCTGGAGATGAAGATCACCCGGCCCCAGCCGCGCTCCGCCATGCCGGGCGTGTAGGCCCGGGACAGGCGCACGCCGCTCATCACGTTGACGTCGAAGAAGCGCTGCCAGTCGGCATCCGGGATCTCGAAGAACGGCTTCGGCTCGAAGATCCCGGTGTTGTTGACCAGGATATCCACGACCGGCAGCCCCTGGACGAGCGCGGACACGCCGTCCGCGGTCGCGACATCCCCCGGTGCCGCGAAGGCGCGGCCGGCCCGCGCCTCGCCCCGCAGCCTCGCCAGCGCGGCCTCGACGCGCTCGGGCGTGCGGCCGTTGATGCCGACCTCGGCGCCGAGGTCGAGGAGTTCCTTGGCGATGGCGTAGCCGATGCCGCCGGTCGAGCCGGTGACCAGGGCCTTCCGGCCGGAGAGATCGAGATCCATGGGACGCTCCTGCACGTGACTCGTCGCGTCAACGCGGTCCCGCGCCCGCGGTGGCATACGGGGTCGGTCTAGCCGCTCCGACTCCGCCGCAGGACGCTGGCGCAGCCGCCGATCACCGAGAGCGCCACCGCGCAGGAGAGCGAGATGGTGACGGCCCGCTCGGCCCCGAGCCCGTGCGTCAGGCCGAAGATCACCGCCACCAGGGCCGCGCCGAACGACTGCCCGGTGAGCCGCGCCGTCGACTGCATCCCGCTCGCCCCGCCGGCCCGCTCGCGCGGCGCCGAGGTGACGATGACCTTGTTGTTGGGCGACTGGAACAGGCCGAAGCCGAGGCCGCACAGGGTGAGCCTCCAGACGATGTCGAGGGTGGCGGGGGCCGCGGGCAGGAGCGTCACGCTGACGAGCCCGGCGGCCATCATGGCCAGCCCGACGCCGCCGAGGATGCCGGGCGGGTAGCGGTCCGCGAGGCGGCCGGAGATCGGCGCCATCGCGGCGACCGCGATCGGCCAGGGGGTGAGCAGGAAGCCGGTCTGGGTGCTGGAGAGGTGCAGCACGTCCTGGAAGTAGAAGGGCAGCGCCACGTAGGAGACCATCTGGGCGCAGAACGAGGCGACGGACGTCGCCATCGACAGGGCGAAGGCGGGGATCCGCAGCAGGTCGACCGGCAGGAGCGGGGCGGGCAGCCGGATCTGGCGCCGGACGAACACCGCGGCGATGACCAGGGCGGCGGCGAGCTCGACGATCGCGACCCCGCGCGCCTCCGGATCGCCGAGACCGTCGATCCCGATGATCAGCAGGCCGAAGGTCAGCGCGTTGAGCACCGCGCTCGCGAGGTCGAAGGGGCGGCCGCTCGCCGGTGTGACCGGCAGGGTCCGGGACGCCACCGCCAGGGCCAGCAGGCCCACGGGGATGTTCACGAGGAAAAGCCAGGGCCAGGTCGCCACCGACAGGATCGCCGCCGCCACGGTCGGGCCGGCGGCCGAGGCCACCGCCACCACCAGCGCGACGTTGGCGACCCCCTGGCCGATCATCCGGTGCGGGTAGATGAAGCGCACGAAGCCGATATTCACGCTCATGATCGCCGCGCCACCGAGGCCCTGGACGATGCGCGCCGCGATCAGCATCGGCAGGTTCGGCGCGACCGCGCAGGCGAGCGACGCGGCGACGAACAGCGCGAGCCCCGGCAGGTAGACTTTCCGGAAGCCGAAGATGTCGCCGAGGGCCGCGAACGGCAGGAGGCTCGCCGTGACGGCGACCTGGTAGGCGTTGACCACGAAGATCGCGTCGGCCGGCCGGACCGCGAGGTCCTTGGCCATGACGGGCAGCGCCACGTTGACGATGGCCCCGTCGAGGACCGCCATGGTCATGGCGAGCCCGATCGCCGCCATGGCGAGGACGCGCTCGCGCGGCGGCAGGCCGTCCTGGACGGGCCCCTGCGCGGTGCCCTGAGGATGACCCGGCGGGCTGCCTGTCGGACCGTGCGGGACCTGCACCATGGGTGCGCGCTCCTGCGGCGTCCCGGCGGGTCCGTGACGTCGATGGCGGGGGGACATCCGGGCACGGGACGCGCCGCGGATGCTGCTCCCTGTCGCGCAGGCGGGGAGGCCCGTCGAGGGGTGCCGTGTGTCCTATGTCACGGCGCGGACGGGAGTGTTCGCCGCGGACGCCCGCGGCTCGGATCCGGCGCGAGCCGGCGCGCCGCGGCGCCCGATCGGGTTCAGGCCAGCATGTAGGTGAGCAGGGAGCGGAGCTGGGCCGGCTTGATCGGCTTGTGCACGAGCTCCGCGCCGGCGGCGGTGACGCGCTCCTCGACCGCGCCGGTATGGTCGGCGGTGGTGACGATGACCGGGAGCGGCCCGGTATGCAGCGCCCGGAGATAGGCGGCCACGTCGAGGCCGCAGGCGCCGTCGTCGAGATGGTAGTCGAGCACCAGGATGTCCGGCGCCCCGGCGCCCGCCGCGACGGCGGCCTTCACCCCCGCGAGGTCGCGGAAGGTCGAGACCCTTGCATCCCAGTTCTGGAGCAGGCGCGCGAGGGCGTCGGCCGTGGAGGCGTCGTTCTCCACGACGAGGACGTGGGCTCCCGAGAGCCGGGTCGCCACCGGCGCGGGCGGCGCCGCGGCGGCCGGGACCGCGCTCAGGGGCAGCGTCAGCGACACCCGGGTGCCGTGGCCGACCCGGGAGCGCAGCCGCAGGGGATGATCGAGGGCGAGGGCCATGCGGCGGACGATCGACAGGCCGAGGCCGAGGCCCGGCTCCTCGCCGCTGCTCGGCCGGTCGCCGCCCCGGAAGAACTCGTCGAAGACGAGCTCGCATTCCTCGGCGGCGATGCCGCAGCCCGTGTCGGTCACCTCGATCCGGACGCCGCCGGAGCGGCGCCGGGCCGCCAGGACGATCCCGCCGGTGCGGGTGTAGCTGACGGCGTTGGAGACGAGGTTCTGGAGGATCCGCTGCAGGAGCACCACGTCGCTGGTGACGGTCAGGTCTGGGCAGTGGACCGACAGGCGCAGGCCCTTGCGCTGCGCGAAGGGCTCGAAGCTCTCGGCGATTCCCGCCAGCAGGTCGGGCAGGAAGACGGGCTGGACCTGCGGCCGGACGATCCCGGCATCGAGCTTCGAGATGTCGAGCAGCGTCTTGATCAGGTCCTCGATGGTCTGCAGGCCCCGCTCCACCTGTCCGGCGATGGTGCGCGCCTCCGGCGGCACGTCGAGGTCGGCCAGCGCCGAGATCGACAGGCGGGCGGCGTTGACCGGCTGCAGCAGGTCGTGGCTCGCCGCCGCCAGGAACCGCGTCTTCGAGCGGTTGGCAGTCTCGGCCTCCTCCTTGGCCGCGGCCAGCGCCTCGTTGGAGCGCTCCAGCCGGTGCATCAGCCCGGTCAGCTCCTCGGTGCGGGTGCGGACCCGGCCCTCGAGCATGATCGCCGTCTGGAACAGCGAGTAGGCGCTGCCCCGCTGGTCCATGGAGCGCTCGACATGGGACATCAGCGCGGCGTTGATCCGCTCGAGCTTCTCGATCCGCCGGTGCAGGGACGCGTCGGTCTCGAGGCCGTTCGGGTGCAGGGTCACGACGCGGCCGGGGCGGGGGCCGCGGCCGGCGCGCCCGCGGCGAGGGTCTTGCCGATGGCGATGCCCGTGAAGGTCTGGTTCAGGTGCATCGCCCGGTACTGCTCGCCGAAGGTCTCGAAGCCGACGACGTTGTAGCGGCGGTAGAGGTCGGCGATCCCGTGGCGGACCTGCCGGCTCTCGGCGTCGAGGCGGCGGAGCACGCACTCGAAGCCGATGATGAGGTCGACGCCGCCGAGCACGGCGTCGAGGCGCGCCAGCTCCGCCCGGGTCGAGGCGACGATGTCGCGCGGCTCGGCGAGGGTGAGCACCACGCCCTCGTCCACCGCGCAGAAGAAGCTGAGCGAGCCGTCCTCGTTCATCCGCCGGATCGAGCGGCAGAAATACTCGCCGCCGACCTTCACGGCGAGCGGGTAGGCGGCGAAGCTCATCGGCGACAGGCCCTCGGGGTCGAGGCCGATCGCCATCGCGTATTCCCGGGCCGCCGGCTCGGCGTTGAGCTCGTGCACGGTGCGGCGCTCGCCGTCCGAGGCGGTGACCACGAACTTGGTCCGCGTCGGCTCGAAATTGTCGCTCTTGAAGATCTCTACCGAGAAGTCGGTCTCGACGAGCACCAGGACCGCCGCCTTGCGGTGGATCTTCCCGCCGTGGAGCATGACGGCGTCCCGGAAGCGCAGGTCGTCGCCGGCCGAGCCGCCGACGATCGGGATGCCGTCGAGCGCCCAGGCGATCGCCGAGACCACGGTCTCCTCGGCGTTGGCGAGCCCGTCGATCAGCGACAGGGCGAAGCGGTGGCCCGTGCCGGCCGCGTCGACATCGCGGCACCGGTCCAGCGGGTCCAGGGTCCGGCGCAGCGCCCGGACCGCCGAGGCGGTCCGCTCCACGTCGAGGTGGTCGATGGCGTCGAGGACGGTCGAGACGATCCGGAACCGCTCGGCCGGAAACGCGATGACAACCAGTCCGCGGTCGAGGCCGCCGGCCGGGGCGATGCCGCCCGACATCGAGCAGCCGGCCACCGGCACGCCGGGGAACCGGGTCTCCAGCGCGCGCGCCAGGATCTCGGCATCGTAATCGGCGGAGAAGAACGCGACGACCTGCGACAGGGCGGTGTCACCGACCGCGAGCGCCACCTCCGCGGCCGCGTCGGCGGCCCCGGCCGCGTCCGTCCAGGCCGTCCAGATGCCGCACAGATGGCGGCGCACTCCCGATCCTTGAGCCACGTTCCACCCCCTGCGACCCCCTCGGCAGGCTTGGCGCCCGCTCTTCAGCGTCTTGGGCGGAGTATGTCGTGCGCAATCGAGCGGTGCAACGGGGCGTGTCGACCCGGTCCGGTTCGCGCGGGAAGCCGGACCGGGGCGGCCTCACTTCATGCAGGCATCCTCGGCCTTCTCGAAGGCCGCGGGCTTGGGTTCGTGCTCGGACGGCCGGTTGCGGCCGAGCGCCCCGTCGGAGCGGGCGCGGAGATAGGTGTAAATGTCCGGCAGGTAGCAGGTGACGTTCTTGTTCTCGCCGAAGGCGGGCATCACCAGCTCCTGCGAGGCGTTCACGTCCCTCTTGCCGCCCACGACGATGCCGGCGAACTGCGCGTAGTCCATGCCCTTGAGGGCTTCGACCAGCGACGGCGCGTAGGTCGATCCCAGCCCGTCGGGGCCGTGGCAGGCCATGCAGTTCGCGCTGTACCGGACGTAGCCGGACATGGTGTACCAGTCGACCATCTTGCCGCCGTCCGTGACGTGGTAGGTCGGGTTACCGTTCTTGTCGGTGTACTGACCGTCTTGGACCTTGGCCGGCTGCGTCGGCCCCTCGCTCTTCAGGTCGGTCGCGGGCGGGGCGGCGGTCGGAGCCGCGGCGGAGGCCGGCAGCATCCCCAGGGTTCCCGCTGCGAGCACGGCCAGGACGAGGCCGGCCACTCTGTCTGCAACGCAACGCATACGTCTTCCTCCTGCCGCCCACAGGCTTCTTCTTGGTGGCGCGGTGCCGGGATAACGGCGGATCTCGTCGGAGAACACCTTGAGGCGCCTTCACGTTTTCGCGCACGGCCGGTGAGCGTCACGATGACCGGCCGAGAGTGCGCTTATCCGCGTTGCGCACAGCATTAACCTTTTGTTAATCGGCGGATTGCCGCCGGCCCGCCGGCGTGAGAGCTTTCGTTAACGAGAGCTTAACGGTTGGGTCCCGGCGATGCGGTTCGCGGTTTCCATGATGCAGGGCCTGGTCAAGGGACCCGCCTCGCGTCGGCTCTCCCGGAGCCGCCGGGCGGCCCTGGCTGCCCTCGCCGTCGCGGGGCTCGCCGCCCCGGCCCAGGCGCAGACGCTGGCGAGCCTGCCCACCGAGGCCGGCGCCCGGGTGCAGGGCGATGCCAAGCCGATCGCGGCGTGGGTGACGTTCTGCCAGACCTACGCGGCGGAGTGCGCGCTGGACCGGGGTGAGCCGGCCCGGATCAGCCTGACGCCCGCCACCTGGGCGACGATCGTGTCGGTGAACCGGCGGGTCAACAAGGCGATCGAGCCGATGACCGACCAGGACCACCTGCACGTGGCCGACCGCTGGGACCTGGCCGAGGACGGCATCGGCGACTGCGAGGACTTCCAGCTGCTCAAGCGCCACATGCTGGCCGAGGCCGGCCTGCCGCGGCGGGCGATGCGCATGACCGTGGTGATCGACGAGAAGGGCGAGGGCCACGCCGTGCTGACCCTGATCACCGACCGGGGCGACCTGGTGCTCGACAACAAGACCAGCGCGATCCTGCCCTGGCACAAGACCGGCTACGTGTTCATCAAGCGCGAGAGCCAGGACGCCGTCGCCTGGGTCTCCCTCGGCGGCGTCACCTCCCCGGTCACCACCGCAAACCGGTGAACAAGCCACGCGGCGAGCAGTGGAACCTCGGCCGCATGCGCTGTTCCTTAACGGATCGCTAACCCTGCGGCGCCACTCTGTCGGGTGACGGAGTGCCTTAACGATGCCGCGAGCCCGCCACGTGACGCCGGTCCCGCTTCTGGCTGTCGTCCTCGTCGCCGCCGCCTGCGGCACCGCCCGGGCCGCGAGCGAGACCGAAGCCCGCCACGCCGCGTGGCGCGACTGCGTCAGCCGCAACTTCCGGATCCAGGCCGCACTGACGGACCGGGATCTCGCCGCCGACGCCGCCTTCCGGGCCTGCCGGACCGCCGAGGACGCCTATCTCGCGACCCTCACGGCCTCGCCGCTGCTCGACGACGAGGATGTCGGGCGCGCCCGGCCGCTCCTCGCTGGCCGGATGCGCGCTTGGCTGGTCGGCAACCGCGGCTGACGTCGGCGATTCCCGGCAGCGGCCATCGGGAAAGGACGCTCCCGCCAAGCGCGTGAGGTCGGCCAGCAAGGCAGCGTCGCGGAGGCATGTCCGCCTATGCTTTCAGGCGCGCCTTGATCCGCCGGGTCAGCCCGTCGCGGACGTCGCGGTAGGCGTCGAGGCGCTGCTCGCGCGAGGCGTCCTGCAGCAGCGTCGGGTCGGGGGTCGGCCAGTACTCGACATCGGCCGCGAGGGTGTGCGTCAGGTCCAGTGCCCGGTGGTGCGCCTCCGGCGCGAGGGTGATGATCAGGTCGAAGTTCAGGCCCTCCCAGTCCTCCAGCTCCTCCACGGTGCGCGGGCGGTGCCGGCTCGCGTCGATGCCGACCTCGTCGAGGGCCGCGACCATGAACGGGTCGGTGGGCTCGCCGGAGCGCACCCCGGCCGACTGCACGTAGGTGGACTTGCCGAAATAGGCGCGCGCGATCGCTTCCGCCGCCACGGAGCGCACGGCGTTGTAGTTGCACATGAACAGGACGGACTGCACCCGCCGCTTCTTCGGGGGCGCGTCGGGAAAAGGCTCGGGAGGAGGCTCGGGAGCGGGCTCAGCCATCGCCGGTCGGCGCGGAGGGCGCCTAACCCTTCCAGTGCAGCGCGAAGATCAGGGTGAACAGGCGGCGCGCCGTGTCGTGGTCGAGGTCGACCTTCCCCTCGAGCCGCTGCTTGAGCGTCTCGGACGCCTCGTTGTGCAGGCCCCGCCGACCCATGTCGATCGCCTCGATCTGCGACGGTGAGGCGGTGCGGATCGCGTTGTAGTAGCTCTCGCAGATCATCTCGTAGTCGCGGATCACCCGCCGGAACGGCGTGAGCGACAGGAGGTGCGTCATCACCGGCTCACCGTCCACCGTGGTGATGGCGAAGGACAGCTTGTTCTCGACGAGGCCGAGCGTGAGCGCGTAGGGGCCCTCCCGCCCGGGGATGGTGAAAGAATTGTCCTCCAGGATGTCGAAGAGCGCGATCGCCCGTTCGTGCTCCTGATCCGGATTGCCGCGGGCGATGGACCCCTCGTCCAGGCTCACCTTCGCGAGGCGGTTCGGCCCGCGCTGCTTCTCCGCCATCCCCAAAACCTCACAGGTTCAACCGGATCGCGACGGAGCGGGCATGCCCCTCCAGGCCCTCGGACCGGCCGAGGTTTATCGCTGCCGGGCCGAGCGCCCGCAAGCTCTCCGGCGTGCAGGCGAGGATCGTCGTCCGCTTCATGAAGTCGAGCACGCCCAGCCCGGACGAGAATCGGGCGGAGCGCGCGGTCGGCAGCACGTGGTTGGGGCCGCCGACATAGTCGCCGATCGCCTCCGGCGTGTGCGAGCCCAGGAAGATCGCGCCGGCATTGCGGACCTTGGCGGCGAGCGCCTCCGCGTCCTGCGTCTCGATCTCCAGGTGTTCGGGGGCGAGGCGGTCGACCAGGGGCACGGCCTCGTCGAAGGTGCGGACCCGGATGACGGCGCCGTAATCGCGCCAGCTCGCCCGGGCGATCTCCTGACGGGGCAGGGTGGTGAGGGCGCGCTCGACCGCCGCCTCGACGGCGCCGGCGAGTTCGGCGCTGTCGGTGATCAGGATCGCCTGGGCGGCCACGTCGTGCTCGGCCTGGGCCAGGAGGTCGGCGGCGATCCAGTCGGGGTTGGCGTGGCCGTCCGCCAGGATCAGCACCTCGGAGGGGCCGGCGATCATGTCGATCCCGACCTGGCCGAAGACCCGGCGCTTGGCCGCCGCCACCCAGGCGTTGCCGGGCCCGACGACCTTGGCCACGGGGGCGATCGTGGCGGTCCCGTAGGCGAGGGCCGCGACCGCCTGGGCGCCGCCCACCCGGTAGACCTCGTGGACGCCGGAGAGCTGCGCGGCGGCCAGGACTAGCGGGTTCATCTGGCCGTCCGGGGTGGGCACCACCATCACGAGGCGCGGCACCCCGGCGACGCGCGCCGGCAGCGCGTTCATCAGCACCGAGGAGGGATAGCTCGCGGTGCCGCCCGGGACGTAGAGGCCGACCGATTCCAGCGCGGTCCAGCGCCAGCCGGCCGTGACGCCGAGGGCGTCGGTGGCCCGGTGATCCGCGGGCCGCTGCGCCCGGTGGAAGCTCTCGATCCGCTCGGCGGCGAGGCGCAGGGCCTCCAGCGAGTCCGGCGGGCAGGCCGCGACGGCCGCTTCGATCTCCGCGTCCGTGACCCGCAGCTGCGCGGCGGAGAAATCGGCGCCGAGCCGGTCGAACCGCCGGGTGAAATCGACCAGCGCCTCGTCCCCGCGGGCGACGACGTCGGCGATGATGCCGCGCACCGCCTCGTCCACGTCCTCGGCGATCTCGCGCTTCACCGTGAGGAGGCGCGCGAAGGCGGCGGCAAAATTCGGATCGCTGCTGTCGAGCCGGACCATCGGGAAGCCTTCTGTCTCGCGTCAGGCCGCCGAGCCGGCGGCCGTATCGGTGTCGATGTCGTGCCCGGGACGGTTCGCCGATTCCCAGACCGGGCCGAGATCCTTCATCCGGACCTCGATGCACTCGACCTCCAGCCGCAGGGCCGCGCCGCCGGAGAAGACGAGGTCGATGTGCCCGGAGGGCGCGTCCGTCGGCTCGAAGGTGAGGGCGAGCAGGCTCATCGGCGTCGCGTCGTCCGGCTTCAGGCCGCGGCTCTTCACGCCCAGCACGCGCTCGATGTGCAGGCCGGCGAGGCGCCGGCGCGGCGGGGCGCTCGGCGTCCAGTCGAAGCGGCGCACCGCCATGAGGAAGCGGTGCTCGCCGGCGAGGAAGGTCAGGTCCTGCGGTCGCAGGATCGCGTCCTGCAGATGGGCCGAGATCACGGTCAGGTCCTCGGTGTCGAGGGCGGCGAGCCTGAGCAGCTCCATGCAGAGGGTCCTCGGGGAATACGGGGCGCGGGTCGGGCGGCGAGGGCCGGTCCGCGGCACGGCGTAGGTAGCGGCGCGGCCCCGTTCGGGCAACGGCTGGTCTGGGGATCGCGATCCCGGCCGGGCACAGGCTCGGGCCAGCGTCGCCGTTTAGACGCACCGGCGGTCGAGCCGGCGGTCGAGCCGGGGCAGGGTCTCATATGGCGGCACTCACCGAGCGCGCGGTTGTGGCGGTGCTGACCGTCGGGCTGCAGGCGGCCGGACCCGCCGTCGCGCAGGTCGGTCCGGACGCGCGGCCCTACATCTACGGTCGTCCGGCGCCAGATCGGGATCTCTACGCACCGCCGCCGCCCGGCGGGCGTCCGCCGCCTCCGCCCGCGGATGACGGGTATGGCTGGCATCCGCCCCCGCCGCCAGTCGACGATGCGTACGACAGGCGCGGCCCGCGCTGGCGCGGCGACTTCGGGCGCCCGTGGGACGACAGCGTCTGCGTTACGGCCCGCGGCACGTGCAGGGTGCGCCCGGGGCCTCCCGACGCGCTCTGCCGCTGCAAGATCCCCGGCTTCGGCTACAGGCGCGGGCAGATCGAGGACTGAGCCTCGGGCGCTGCCGCGCGCCGGCCGGTTCGGACCGAGCGCTGTCGCTCAGGCCCGGACGCGCTCGATCTGCGCGCCGCAGCGGCCGAGCTTGGCCTCCAGCGCCTCGAACCCGCGGTCGAGATGGTAGACCCGGTTGATCTGGGTCTCGCCCTCGGCGGCGAGGCCCGCGATGACCAGGGAGACCGAGGCACGCAGGTCGGTCGCCATCACGGGGGCGCCCTTCAGCCGGTCCACGCCCTCGACGATGGCGAGGTCGCCCTCCAGGCGGATCTTCGCGCCGAGGCGGGCCAGCTCCTGCACGTGCATGAACCGGTTCTCGAAGATGGTCTCGCGGATGTGCGACTGGCCCTTCGCCAGCGTCATCAGCGCCATGAACTGCGCCTGGAGATCCGTGGGGAAGCCCGGGAACGGGTCGGTGGTGACGTCGACCGCCGCGATGCCGGCGCCGTTGCGGCGCACGCGGATCCCGCCCTCGACCTGCGTGATCTCCGCGCCCGTGGTCGTCAGGACGTCGAGGGCCGAGTGGAGCAGGTCGGCCCGGGTATCCTTGAGCACGACGTCGCCGCCGGCCATCGCCACCGCCATGGCGTAGGTGCCGGTCTCGATCCGGTCGGGTAGGACCTCGTGGCGGGCGCCGTTCAGGCGGGCCACGCCCTCGATCTCGATGCGCGGCGTGCCGGCGCCGCGGATCTTGGCGCCCATCTTGTTCAGGCACTCCGCGAGGTCGACCACCTCCGGCTCGCGGGCGGCGTTCTCGATCACCGTGGTCCCGTAGGCCAGGGCGGCGGCCATCAGCGCCACGTGCGTGCCGCCCACGGTCACCTTCGGGAAGGCGAACTCGGCCCCGCGCAGGCCGTTCTTGGTCCTGGCGACGACGTAACCGGCGTCGATCTCGATCTCGGCCCCGAGCTTCTCCAGCGCCATGATCAGCAGGTCCACCGGCCGGGTGCCGATGGCGCAGCCGCCGGGCAGCGAGACCTTGGCCTCACCGAACCGGGCGAGCAGCGGCGCGATCACCCAGAAGCTCGCCCGCATGGTCGAGACCAGCTCGTAGGGCGCCGTGGTGTCGATGACGTTCGAGGCGGTGAGCCGGATCGTCTGGCCCGTCTCGGTGGTCTGACCGGGGCGCTTGCCCACGACCATGTGGTCCACGCCGTGGTTGCCGAGGATCCGCGTCAGCGCGGCGATGTCGGCGAGCCGCGGCACATTGATCAGCTCCAGCGTCTCGCCGGTGAGCAGGCTCGCGATCATCAGCGGCAGCGCCGCGTTCTTGGCGCCCGAGATCGGGATCACGCCGTTGAGCGGCGCGCCGCCGGTGATGTGGATGCGGTCCATCGTGTGTCCTCGGGCGGCGCACCCGCGAGGGCGCGCGGCCGGCCGTGCTGATCGCGGGCGCGGCAGCGCCCAGGCTTGGCCGTGCCCTATAGACCGGATTTGTCGGAATCAGGACCGTTTCCGTCCGATTCCCGCGCGCAGGACTGATCCGCGCCGGGAGACGGTCTTCCTTCGGCCCGCCCGCGGCCCTGCGCCTTGCGGCGGCGCAGGTTCTGGCGCAGCGCGGCCTTGAGGCGCTCCGCCCGCTCGTCCCTGGAGTCCGTCACGGCGCGACCCTTGGTCGCCGCAAGGTCGAGGCCGCGCGGTCCACGCCGGACGAGCCATATGCGGTCGGAGACATGAGCTGTTGCAGGGGGCGGGAGCCAAGTTCGGGTCGGAAGAACGTGCCGGACGCTAGCGGGTTCACGCGGGCCTCTCAACGGATGCAACGCTGCGATGTCGGAACCTTACCTTGAACCAGTTCCAGATCCGCGCGTATCTTGCGGCCCTCACGCGAAGGACTGGACCGAGGCCGGACCTCGATCGCGGGCCTGAGACGCCGCTCACGCGGTGTCGCCCGCGCGGCCGAACACGCGAAGGACGCTCGATGACCGTCACCCGGATGCCCAGCACGATGCTCGCCCAAGCGGGATCGACGCGCGCCGGATCCGGCTACGAGCGCTACTTCCGCGGGGCCCTGGATCAGTTGCACGGGGAGCGGCGGTACCGGGTGTTCGCCGACATCGAGCGGATCTCGGGGCGTTTCCCGACCGCCAAGTGGCGCCAGCCGGACGGCAAGACCACCGAGATCACCGTGTGGTGCTCCAACGACTACCTCGGCATGGGCCAGCACAAGGAGGTGGTCGCCGCCATGACCGAGACCGCCGCCCGCTGCGGCGTCGGCGCCGGAGGCACCCGCAACATCGCCGGTAACACCTCGCCGCTGGTCGACCTGGAGCGCGAGCTTGCCGACCTGCACGGCAAGGAGGCCGGCCTCGTCTTCACCTCCGGCTACGTCTCGAACCAGGCCGGCATCTCGACCATCGCCAAGCTGATCCCCGACTGCCTGATCCTGTCGGACGCCTTCAACCACAACTCGATGATCGAGGGCGTGCGCCATTCCGGGTGCGCCAAGACGATCTTCCGCCACAACGACCTCGCCCACCTCGAGGAATTGCTGCGGCAGGCCGGCGAGCGGCCCAAGCTGATCGTGTTCGAGTCGGTCTACTCGATGGACGGCGACGTGGCGCCGATCGGCGCGATCTGCGACCTGGCCGAGCGCTACGGCGCGATGACCTACCTCGACGAGGTCCACGCCGTCGGCCTGTACGGCCCGCGCGGCGGCGGCATCGCCGAGCGCGACGGCGTCATGCACCGGGTCGACGTGATCGAGGGGACGCTGGCCAAGGGCTTCGGCTGCGTGGGCGGCTACATCACCGCCTCGGCGGCGATCTGCGACGCGGTGCGCAGCTTCGCGCCGGGCTTCATCTTCACGACGGCGCTGCCGCCGGCGGTGGCGGCGGCGGCACGGGCGTCGGTGCGCTACCTCAAGCGGTCGAGCGCGGAGCGCGAGGCGCACCAGCGTCAGGCGGCGGCCACGAAGGCGGCGCTGACCGCGGCGGGGCTGCCGGTCCTGGAGACCGAGACGCACATCGTGCCGGTGATGGTGGGCGATGCCGAGCTGTGCAAGGCCGCGGCCGACCATCTGCTCGAGCACCACGCGATCTACATCCAGCCCATCAACTACCCGACGGTGCCGCGCGGCACCGAGCGGCTGCGGATCACGCCGTCGCCGTTCCACGACGCGGCGCATATCGAGCGCCTCGCCGCGGCGCTGGGCGAGACCTGGCAGGCCCTGGACCTGCCCCGCGCCGGCACTGTCTTCGTCGAGGCCGCGGAGTAGGATCCGCGCCGCCGTCCCGGCCGGGCCGTGTTGCGGGCGCCCGTCTTTGCGAGCGGAGCGAAGCAACCCAGGGATGCCACATCCGCGGCCGGCCTGCTGCCCTGGATTGCTTCGCTCCGCTCGCAAAGACGCGCGCGCCGGTATGCTGAGGCCGGCCTGACCGCGCCGGCTCCGCGCTGAGGCAGCGGCCCGCAGCGCTTCCATGTCCCGTCCCCATCTCGTCTTTTCCGGCGCCGACCTGTAACGACGGCGCCAATCCTCATCCGCGAAAAGTCCGCCTATGATCTCCTCACCCCTCATGACCGTCATGGTCGATGCCGTGCGCAAGGCCGCGCGCGGCCTGCGCCGCGACTACGGCGAGGTCGAGAACCTGCAGGTCTCGCGCAAGGGTCCGGGCGACTTCGTCTCCGCGGCCGACCGCAAGGCCGAGGAGGTGCTGCGCGACGCCCTGATGAAGGCGCGTCCGGGCTACAGCCTCGTGCTCGAGGAGAACGGGATCATCGAGGGGACCGACAAGAGCCACACCTGGCACATCGATCCCCTCGACGGCACGTCGAACTTCCTGCACGGCGTGCCGCATTTCGCGGTCTCGGTCGGTCTCGAGCGCGAGGGCCAGATCGTGGCCGGCGTGATCTTCGACCCGATCAAGGACGAGCTGTTCGTCGCCGAGCGCGGCAAGGGCGCCTATCTCAACAACCGGCGCCTGCGCGTCTCCGGCCGCCAGGACATGGCGGACGCGCTGGTGGGCTACGGCACGCCCTATCTCGGTCGCGGCAGCCACCCGCGCCTCTTGCGCGAGCTCGGCGCCGTGATGGCGGTGGCCGGCGGGACCCGCCGGATGGGCTCGGCGGCCCTCGACATGGCCTACGTGGCCTGCGGCCGCCTCGACGCCTACTGGGAGCGCGACCTCCAGACCTACGACTTCGCCGCCGGCGTGATCCTGGTGCGCGAGGCGGGCGGCTTCGTGACCTCGGCGGACGGCGCGGCCGAGCCGCTGGCGCCCCGGTCGGTGGCCTGCGGCAACGAGGGGCTTCACCGGGACCTCGTCGCCATCCTCAAGAAGGTCCAGGCGGTCTGAGCCGCCACCGACTGGTCAGGCCGTCGGGCTTCTGCTTTAAGCCCGCGGTTCCCCACGGAAGGCCGAACGCATGGAAGCCCGCCGCCACGTCGCGCTGAAGGAATCGGTTCGCTCGATTCCCGATTACCCGAAGCCGGGGATCATCTTCCGCGACATCACCACGCTGCTGAGCGACCCGCGTGCCTTCCGGCGGGCGGTGGACGCCCTGGTGCATCCCTACGCCGGCGGACAGATCCACCAAGTGGCCGGCATCGAGGCCCGGGGCTTCATCCTCGGCGGGGCCATCGCCCACCAGCTCTCCTGCGGCTTCGTGCCGATCCGCAAGAAGGGCAAGCTGCCCCACAAAACCGTGTCGATGGCCTACGCCCTCGAGTACGGGACCGACGAGATCGAGATCCACGTCGACGCCGTACGGCCCGGCGACAAGGTGCTGCTGGTCGACGACTTGATCGCCACCGGCGGCACCGCGATCGCGGCCGTGAACCTGCTCCAGAAGATCGGCGCCGAGATCGTGGCCGCCTGCTTCGTCATCGACCTGCCCGAGATCGGCGGCGCGCAGCGCCTGCGCGACCTGGGCGTCGAGGTGCGCACCCTCATGCAGTTCGAGGGTCATTGAGCCCCGCGAAACGTTGACTTCGCTGGGCTCATCCGCCATAAGCCCGCCACTCGCGACGTGGCGCCCCGCATGGGCGCCCTTCGTGTTTGCAGACAACCAGGACGCGTGAAGGTCGGGTGCAGCAATAGCTGCCCGCGAGCGCGCCTCGACCTTTGAAGGCTCTGAGCCATGAAGAGAACCTACCAGCCGAGCAAGCTCGTCCGTAAGCGCCGTCACGGTTTCCGTGCGCGCATGGCCACCGCCGGCGGCCGCAAGGTCATCGCGCGCCGTCGCGCCCATGGCCGCAAGCGCCTGTCGGCCTGAGGCCTGATCCTCGCCGGCGCGGACGCTCCGACGCATCCGCGCCACGAGGCAAGTGGTATCGGCCGGGATCGAACCATCGATGGCGACGATCGAGCGGCTCAAGAAACGACCCGACTTCCTGGCGGCGGCCGAGGGGCGTCGCTTCCACACCGAGCGTATGACCGCGCAGGGGCGTCTTCGGAACCCGGACGTTTGCCCCGGCCTCCGTCTCGGCTTCACCATCACGAAGCGTGTCGGCCACGCGACGGAGCGCAACCGCATCCGCCGCCGACTCCGCGCTGCCGTGGGGTTGGTCGCGTCCGATCTGCCGAGCGAGCTCGCGGGCCTTCCGGCCGACATCGTGCTGATCGCCCGCCGCCCCGCCCTCGAAGCCTCCTTCGAGGCCCTCGCCGAGGATCTGCGCCGCGCGATTCCCGCGGTGACCCGCGCGGTCGCGCCCCGCGGGGACAGGTCACCCGGCCGATCCGGCGGTCGGCGCGCCAAGCCGGCCCCTGACACGGCCACTTCTCAGTCGTCCTCTCTCCCGCACGAAGCCGGCCGCGCCTCCGCGCAGGCGGCCCCACCCGGCGGTGCCGACATCGGCCCGTCGCAGGGGTGCGACAGAGATCCCCGAATCACAGGCGCGCGCAGGTCCTCCGGGGCCGGCGACGTTCCTGTTGCCACTCCGAACGCGTGCGGCGGTGTCCCTGATGGGCAATGACAAGACGAACATGTTCGTGGCCATCGGCCTGTCGCTGCTGGTGCTGCTCGGGTGGCAGTACTTCGTGGCCGGCCCGCGCATGGAGCAGCAGCGCCAGATCGAGGCGCAGAACAAGGCCGCGCAGCAGCAGCCCCCGGGCGTGACCCCGGACGGCGTGCCCTCGCCGTCCCCGAAGGAGGGTGGCCCGGCGGCCCCCGCGCCCGGCACGCTGCCGACCGCCCAGGGCGGCCCGGTCTCCCGCGAGGCGGCGCTGGCCCGCTCGCCGCGCGTCCGGATCGAGACCCCGGCGCTCTCCGGCTCGATCGCCCTGAAGGGCGGCCGCGTCGACGACGTCTCGCTCAGGAACTACCACGAGACCATCGACCCCAAGAGCCCCGAGATCGTGCTGTTCTCGCCGGCCGGGACCGAAACGCCCTACTACGCCGAGTTCGGCTGGGTCGGCGCCAATGCCGGTCCGCTGCCGACCAACGACACCCTCTGGACCAGCGACGGCAAGACGCTGTCGCCCGGCATGCCCGTGACCCTGACCTGGGACAACGGGGCCGGCCTCGTCTTCAAGCGGATCATCGCGGTCGACGACAAGTACATGTTCACGATCCGCGACGAGGTCGAGAACAAGGGCTCGGGCGCCATCACGCTCTACCCGTACAGCCTCGTCTCCCGCTGGGGTAAGCCGCACACCCAGGGCTACTACGTCCTGCACGAGGGCATGATCGGCTATCTCGGCAACGACGGTCTGCAGGAATTCACCTACGACAAGCTCGCCAAGGAGGGCGCCTACGGCGGTGCCAACACCAAGGGCAAGGCCTGGAGCGGCGTGACCGGTGGCTTCGTCGGCATCACCGACAAGTACTGGGCGGCGGCCGCGATCCCCGATCAGGACGCGCCCTATACCGGCGCCTTCACCGACCGGACCGACGGTGCCACCAACGTCTACCAGGCCAGCGTGCGCGGCGACGCCGTGAATCTCGCGGCGGGCGCCTCGGCGACCGCGACGCAGCGGCTGTTCGCCGGCGCCAAGGAAGTCAACGTCATTAACAACTACGAGAAGGACCTCGGCATCAAGCACTTCGATCTGATGATCGATTGGGGCTGGTTCTTCTTCATCACCAAGCCGATGTTCCGGGCGCTGGACTTCTTCTACCACCTGTTCGGCAATTTCGGCGTCTCGATCCTGGTGGTGACCTTCTGCCTGAAGCTGCTGTTCCTGCCGATCGCGAACCGGTCCTACGTCTCCATGGCCAAGATGAAGGCCGTGCAGCCGGAGATGGCCGCCATCCGCGAGCGGTACAAGGACGACCGCATGAAGCAGCAGCAGGCTACGATGGAGCTGTACAAGAAGGAGAAGATCAATCCGGTCGCCGGCTGCTGGCCGGTGCTGATTCAGATTCCGGTCTTCTTCGCGCTCTACAAGGTCCTGTTCATCACCATCGAGATGCGCCACGCGCCGTTCTTCGGCTGGATCCGCGACCTCGCGGCGCCGGATCCGACGAGCATCGTGAACCTGTTCGGCCTGCTGCCGTTCCCGGCACCCGACTTCGTGCACCTGGGCGTCTGGCCGATCATCATGGGCATCACGATGTTCGTGCAGATGAAGATGAATCCCGCGCCGCCGGACCCGGTCCAGGCGCAGATCTTCACCTTCATGCCGATCGTGTTCACCTTCATGCTGGGCTCGTTCCCCGCCGGCCTGGTGATCTACTGGGCCTGGAACAACACCCTGTCGGTGATCCAGCAATACGTCATCATGCGCCGCAACGGCGTGAAGGTGGAGCTGTGGGACAACCTCCGCACAACGTTCAAGCGCGGCGGCACCAAGGCGGCCGCCACCAAGAGCTGACGGGCGAGACGCCGTGAGCGAGACCAACGACGACGCGGCCGACCTCCTCGAGGCCGGCCGCCTTCTCTTCGCCGGCCCGGCCGACTTCTACGCGGCCGCCCAGATCCTCGACCGGCTGCCGCCCATGGAGGGCGTCGAGATCGCCTTCGCGGGGCGCTCGAATGTCGGCAAGTCGAGCCTGATCAACGCGCTCACCGGGCGCAACACCCTGGCGCGGACCTCGCACACGCCGGGGCGGACGCAGCAGCTCAACTTCTTCCGGATCGGCGAGCGCCTGTCGCTGGTCGACATGCCCGGCTACGGCTACGCCGCCGTCGAGAAGGCCAAGGTCGAGGCGTGGACCCGGCTGATCCACGCCTACCTCAAGGGCCGCGCCAACCTCGCCCGGGTGTTCATGCTGATCGACGCCCGGCACGGCTTCAAGTCGATCGACACCGACGTCCTCGACGGCCTCGACAAGGCCGCGGTGAGCTATCAGGTCGTGCTGACGAAGGGCGATTCCCTCAAGAAGGGCGAGGTCGCGAGCCGCATCGCCGGGATCGAGGCAGGGCTCGCCAAGCGGCCGGCCGCCTACCCGCAGGTGATCCTCACCTCGAGCCGGGACGATTCCGGCGTGCCGGATCTGCGCGCGGCCATCGCCAAGCTCCTGGCGGAGCGCGGCGCGTGAGACTCGCGGGTGTCGACCGCGCGCTCGCGGCGCTCGCCGCCCTGGCCGGGCTGCTCGGCGTCGCGCTGAGCGCCGCCGCGGCGCACATCCCAGGGGCGGACTCGCTGAAGACGGCGGCGCAGTTCCTGCTGTTCCACGCCCCCGCCATCCTGGCGCTGGTCGGTCTCGGGGCCGCGGGCCTCGTCCGGGCCGGTCTCGCGCGCGTCGCGGCCGGGCTGCTGGTCGCCGGCCTGATCCTGTTCTGCGGCGACCTCTCGGTGCGCGCATGGCTTCAGCACGCGCTCTTCCCGATGGCGGCGCCCACCGGCGGCTTCGCCCTGATGGGCGGCTGGCTCACCGGGATCCTCTGCGCGCTGGTGCCCGCGCGACGCGGGGTCTGACAGGTCCGGCCGGCGGCCCGCGGGCCAGCGTCTTCGCGAGCGGAGCGAAGCAGTCCACGCGGCGCCGGGCCGCGCGATGCGGCGCTGCCCTGGGTTGCTTCGCTCCGCTCGCAAAGACGGCGCCGTCGCGCCCTATGATGCTCTCACCTGCAGGAACTCCAGGGCCGGCCCCTGCGCGTCCGAGAAGATCCCGGCGGTCAGCGCGCCGCCGTAGACGGCCGCGGTGTCGAGGTTGGTGCGGAACCGGCGCACTTCCGGGCGCCCGCTCCGCTGCGGCGTGTGGCCGTGGACCACGTACCGTCCGAAATCGTGGTCGCCCTCGAGGAACGGCTCGCGGATCCAGAGGCGATCATGCGCGTCCGAGCCGAGGGCGTCTGTGCCGGGCCGCAGCCCTGCATGCACGTACCAGTGGGCGCCGTCACCGTGCAGCGTCGGGAGCGCCTCGATCCAGTCGAGGGTGTCCCGGGGCAGGCCGGCAGGATCCCGCGCGCCGAACGAATCGAGCGTCGCCTCGCCGCCGTTGAACATCCAGTGCGCGGCCGCGCTCTCCGTCTGGAGTGCGTCGAGCAGCATCCGCTCGTGGTTGCCCATCAGGCAGACGACGCGCTCCGGCTCGGCCCAGTTCAGGCGGCTCACGGTGCGGAGCACCGCGGCGCTGTCCGGGCCGCGGTCGATGTAGTCCCCGAGGAAGACCAGCCGGTGGGGACGGTCACCCGCGTGCTCGGCGATCCGCTCCAGCAGCGTGTCGAGGAGGGCGGCGCAGCCGTGGACGTCGCCGATCGCGTAGGTGAGGGGGCCGGAATCCATGCGCCATCGTCCAACGCGGTGGCGCGTTCCGCAAGGCCGCCCGGGTCGGCGCGCTACGCCGCGAGGGCGCGCATCTCCGCGATGAGGTCCGACTTGCCCTCGAAGCCGATGCCCGGCAGGTCCGGCATGGTGATGTGGCCGTCCTCGACCCGCACCCCGTCGGGGAAGCCGCCGTAGGGCTGGAACAGGTCCGGGTAGCTCTCGTTGCCGCCGAGGCCGAGGCCGGCCGCGATGTTGAGCGACATCTGGTGCCCGCCATGCGGGATGCAGCGGGCGGGCGACCAGCCGAACTCGGCCAGCACGTCGAGGGTGCGCAGGTACTCCACGAGCCCGTACGACAGCGCGCAGTCGAACTGCAGCCAGTCGCGGTCGGGCCGCATGTTGCCGTAGCGCAGGAGATTGCGCGCGTCCTGGTGCGAGAACAGGTTCTCGCCGGTGGCCATCGGCCCGGGATAGTAGGGCGCGAGCGCCGCCTGGAGCGCGTAGTCGAGCGGGTCGCCCGCCTCCTCGTACCAGAACAGCGGGTACTGCCGCAGCATCCGGGCGTACGCGATGGCGGTCTCGAGATCGAAGCGGCCGTTGGCGTCCACCGCGAGACGGCCCCGTCCGTCGATCTCGGCGAGCACGGCCTCGATCCGGCGCCGGTCCTCTTCGAGCGGTGCGCCGCCGATCTTCATCTTCACGACGGTGTAGCCGCGGTCGAGATAGCCGCGCATCTCGGCGCGGAGGGCGGAATCGTCCTTGCCGGGATAGTAGTAGCCGCCGGCCGCGTAGACGAAGACCCGCGGGTCGGCGGCGACGCCCTTCCGCTCGGCGAGCATCCGGAACAGCGGCTTCCCGGCGATCTTCGCCGCCGCGTCCCAGATCGCCATGTCGAGGGTGCCCACCGCCACCGAGCGCTCGCCGTGGCCGCCGGGCTTCTCGTTGCGCATCATCGCGGCCCAGACCCGGTGCGGGTCGAGGTTGTCGCCCGCATCGACGAGGAGGCTGTCCCGGTCGGCCTCCAGGATCCGGTCGCGGAAGCGCTCGCGGATCAGGCCGCCCTGGCCGTAGCGGCCGTTGGAGTTGAAGCCGTAGCCGACGACCCGCCGGCCGTCGCGGACCACGTCGGTGACCACCGCGACGAGGCTCGTGGTCATCTTCGAGAAGTCGATGTAGGCGTTGCGGATCGGCGATGCGATCGGCTTGGTGACCTCGCGGACGTCGACGATGCGCATGGCTCACTCTCCCCGGTGCGTCCCGGTGCCATAGCGTCGGCGGCCCCCGGTCAGCCAATGCCGTTTCCGGAGCGCGCGATGCGCGGGCGGCATCGGCCCCGTCCTGTCGGAGAGGCGCTATGGATCTGGACTGGGTGCGGGACTTCCTCGCGCTCGCCGAGCACCGGACCTTCTCGCGGGCCGCCGAGGTCCGGCACGTGACGCAGCCGGCCTTCAGCCGACGGATCCGCGCGCTCGAGGCGTGGCTCGGGACGCCCCTGTTCCTGCGGAGCGCGCAAGGGGCCGGCCTCACCGCCGCCGGAACGGGCTTCCGCCCGCACGCCGAGGAATTGATGCGGGGCCTGGACCGGGCGTGCCGCGAGGCGCGGGCCGCGGGCGCGCGCGCGGATGCGAGCCTCGCGATCGCGGCCACGCACGCGCTGTCGTTCACGTTCTTTCCCGGCTGGATCCGCCGGCACGCACCCTTCGAGACGCTGGGCGCCCTCAACCTGATCTCGGACAGCATGGCGGCCTGCGAGGCGATCCTGCTGGCCGGCGAGGTGCAACTCCTCCTGTGCCACCACCGCGCGGACCTCCCCACGCCCCTGGACGATGGCCGCTGCGAGTCGGTCCGCGTCGGCGCGGACAGCCTCGTGCCGCTCTGCGCACCGACGTCCGAAGGGGCGCCGCTCTGGCCCCTGAGCGGTGCGGTCCGCTACCTCGCCTACGGCGAGGCCTCGGGGCTCGGCCGGATCCTGGCGGCGAGCGGGGCAGCGGCCGGCCACGAGCCGGCCTTCACGTCGCACCTCGCGGCGACGCTGATGACCATGGCCCAGGGCGGCGACGGTGTCGCGTGGCTCCCGGTGACGCTCGCGGAGGCGGCGATCGCCCGCGGACAGCTCGTGCGGGCAGGCCCAGAGGAGCTGGACGTTCCGGTGGAGATCCGGCTGTTCCGGACGCGCGAGGGCCGAGGCGGTGCGGCCGATGCCCTGTGGCGGCGCCTGCACGCGCCCGACGGCGCCCAGCCCGATCAGGCCTTCGCCACCCGGGCGTAGCGGCCGTCGTAGCGACCGGCCCGGATCTGCTCCAGGACCTCCGCCTCGCGGGCCGCCTGCGCCCGCACGGCGTCGAGCAGGGCGGCCGCGTCGCCGGGCGGGAACGACACGACGCCGTCGGCGTCGCCGACCACCACGTCCCCCGGGCTCACCGTCCAGCCGCCGACGCAGACCGGCACGTTGATCGCGCCGGGGCCCGTCTTGAACGGCCCCCGCGGCGTCGCGTCGCGGGCGTAGCAGGGAAAGTCCGCGCCCGCGAACGCCGCCGTGTCGCGCACGGCGCCGTCGATCACGAAGCCGGCCACGCCCCGGCTCTCGGCGATGGCCTTCATGATGTCGCCCACCAGCGCGCGGCTCGTGTCGCCGGCGCCGTCGACCACGATCACGTCGCCGGGGCGGACCTCTTCCAGAGCCTGGTGGATGGCCAGGTTGTCGCCGCTCCGGACGCGGACCGTGAAGGCCGTTCCCACGAGCGCCCCGCCGCGATGGAACGGGCGCAGGCCGGCCAGGACCGGCATCCGCGCCAGGCAGTCGCTGATCGTGGCCGTCGAGACATCGCGGAAGGCCGCCAGCACGGCCGGGTCGACGGCGGGCGGCGGCGGATTGCGGGTGATGGCGGACATCGGCCTCGACGTCTCCCTGGCGTCAGCGCCCCCGCGGCATCGCGGCGAATCGGCGAGGGCCGGGGGATCCTGCCCCAGGCCGCGGTTGATGTCGCGATGGAACCCCGGCCCGGTCAGTGATCGGCCGCCGGGACCGTGCCCGCGCCGCCGCCGGTCGCGAGCTTGCGACGGGCATCGGCCTGACCGCTCGTGGCACCGAAGTAGCTGGCCGAGTCGCCGAGCTGCACCGACGGCTGGCAGCCCGGCGTGCACGACAGGGATTCCCGATCGAGACCGCGCTGCACCGTGATCGTCGAGTCCCGCGACGCCTCGACCCGGATGGTCGTCTCCGCGATCATGGCGCCGCCGTTGTCGAGGGCGATCAGGTTGGTGGAGCCGAAGCTCTTGCCGGTGAGCACGAGGACGCCGTTCTTCTGCGGCGTCACCTCGGCGATGATCGGGTTCCCGACGATGACGGTCGACGTCTTCTCCGGCAGGCGGAGCACCTTGGCGTTGTCGACGAGAACGGTCACGACGGGCAGCAGATCGGGCTGGCCGGCCGCGGCCGCGGCGCCCGTCAGCAGGACGACGAGGCCGGCGCGGCCCGCGATCGACAGGGTGCGACGCATCGGGGTTCCTCAAGACGGCGGGCGGTCGAAGAGAGCCTACCCGAGGCCCGAGGCTAGCGCGGAACCCGTGAAGGAAGCGCTAAGCAAGACCAAGTCGCGGCACTGTGCCGTATCGGTGAAACCCAACCTTCACCAAACTCGCAGCGAGACAGCCTTTTAGGTCGGTGCGGGATCGATTTAACCGATTTTCAAGGCGTAATCGGCAGTCTGTGCAGGCCGCCGATCGAGACCTGAAAATTCTTCATCGGGCATCGCGCAAGTTTTATCTCGCTCTGTGTTGATCGAAGGATCACCCTCTATGAAGACCCTGTTCACGCGTTTTGCTTCGGACGAGTCCGGCGCCACCGCGATCGAGTACGGCATGATCGCGGCCCTCATCGCCGTGGCCATCATCACCGCGCTGAAGACCGTCGGCACCAGCCTGACCAGCAAGTTCAGCCAGATCTCCGGCAACCTGAACTGATCGAGACCCGTCCGATCTGCGGCAGGTTCGAGACATCCCGCCTCTCCTCGCAATCCGGAGAGAGGCGGGGGTTCCCGGCCTGCCGGGATCGCCGTTGTTCGCGGCGGCGCTCGCCGCCCGGCACATCCGAGGTCCGGACCGGCCGGCAGTCCGCCGGGGCGGACCGCATTGTGTGACGCGACAGGCTGCGACGACATGGGCGCCGAGATGGTCGGTTCAGCGACGGCAAGTCTGGGACTGGCGGGTCTGGGCCCGGCCGGTTTTGGTCTCCTGATCCTGTTTCCCTTCCTGATGGCCTACGCGGCCGCCAGCGACCTGCTCACCATGCTGATCCCGAACCGGATCTCCCTCGCCCTCGTGGCCGGGTTCGCGCTGCTGGCCCTGACGAGCTCGATGAGCTGGACCGAGATCGGCTTCCACTGCGCCGCCGGTGCGGTCGTCCTGCTCGTCACGTTCACGCTGTTCGCCTTCGGCGTCATCGGCGGCGGCGACGCGAAGCTCGCGGCCGCCACGGCCCTGTGGCTCGGCTTCGACGGCCTCGGCGACTACCTCCTGGTGGCCTCGGTGTTCGGCGGTGCCCTGACCCTGGCGATCCTGTTCGCGCGGACGCACCCGCTGCCCGGCCGGATCGCGCGCATGCCGTTCGCCCTGCACCTGCACGACGCCAAGACCGGGATCCCGTACGGGATCGCGCTGGCCGCCGCCGCGCTCCTCGTCCTCCCCGAGACCGACGTCTGGACCCGGGCCCTCGCCAGCTGAGGCCGCCGCGGCGATTCAGAGACGCGGGATCTGGAGCCCCGGGCCCGGCCCAGCTAGAAGTCGCGCATGCCCCTCGCGCTGCTGCGTCGCCCCGATCCCGATCATCTTGAGGTCCAGCACGAGGGGGCCAGCCTCCGCATCGCCCTCCGTCGGCGGCCGACCGCGCGCCGCATCACGCTCCGCGTGTCGGCCGCCACCGGCGAGGCCGTGATCACCCTGCCGAGCCGCACCGCCATCAACACGGCGCAGCGCTTCGCGGCGAGCCACGCGGAGTGGATCGCCGCGCGCCTGGCGCGCGTGCCGACCCGCGTGCTCTTCGAGCTCGGAGCCAGCCTGCCGCTCCGCGGTGAGCCCCACCGGATCAGCCAGCGCGGCACCCGGAGCGGTCCCGTCCGCATCGAGTCCGTCGAGGGGGAGGCGGTGCTGTCGGTGTCGTGCGACGCCGCCCACGTGGCGCGCCGGGTCCGCGACTTCCTGGCCCGCGAGGCCAAGCGCGACCTGACCGGAGCGATCGAGCGCTACGCGGCGCGGCTCGGGCAGCGGCCGGTCCGGGTCACGCTGCGCGATACCCGCAGTCGCTGGGGATCCTGCACGGCCCGCGGCGAGCTGAACTTCTCGTGGCGCCTGATCCTCGCGCCGCCGATGGTGCTCGACTACTTGGTCGCCCACGAGATGGCGCATCTGCGCGAGATGAACCACTCCCCGCGCTTCTGGGCGCTGGTGCAGGCGCTCTGCCCGAACACCGACGCTGCCGAAGCGTGGCTCAAGCGCCACGGCACCGGCCTGCATCGCTACGGCTGAGCCGACCTCAGCCCCGCCTCAGCCCTTGACGCGGAGCACCCGCTGGCGCGCCACGGCATCCGCCGGCCAGCTCGGGCGGGGATCGACCTGCCCGGGGCTGAGGGTGCGCGGCGCGACGCTGTCGCAGATCTCCCGCTGGCGGATGATCACCGGGTTGCCGAACTCGTCCCGGCGGCGGACCAGGCCGCCGTCCCTGCAGTAGCCGGCGATGGCCGCCTGACCGTTGCGGCGGCCGTACGGGTTCGCCGCCACGGGCGGATGCTCGATCACCAGCGTGTCCGAGTGGTTCAGCGAGCGTTCGATGTAGGTGGTCTCTCCGACCGGCAGGGACTGGGCTCCCGCCTGCGCGAGGGTGGCCACCAAGCAGGCGGCCGAGAGAGTGAGCGGGCGCATCACGGCGTCAAAATCCGGCGCTGGAGGAGTGTTCGAACACAATCTAGGCCGCTGAAACCGTTACGGGTAGCGCCGACGCGCAACACCGCGCCCGCATCGCTTGACAGCGCGGGGCGGACCATGGTCGGAACACGCCCGATTGTACGGCTCCCGCCGGTCCTCGGCCGGAGCGTTCCGAAGGGATCGGTGGTGCCGCTTCACGCGAGGCTCGTTCGTTTCCGGCGCGCCGCGCTGCCGGTTCTCCTCGCCCTCGTCGCGGCGGCACTGGCGCCCGCCGGGCCGGCCGCGGCTCAGGGCATGGTGCGCAAGACCTTCGACGATTGGCAGCTGCGCTGCGAGACGCCCGCCGGCGCGAAGGCCGAGCAGTGCGCCCTCGTCCAGTATCTCGCCGCCGAGGACAGGCCCAACCTGACCCTCGTGGTCATCGTCCTCAAGACCGCCGACAATCGCGGTTACCTGCTGCGGGTGGTGGCGCCGCTGGGCGTTCTCCTGCCTTCCGGCCTCGGCCTGAAGATCGACCAGACGGATATCGGCCGCGCCGGCTTCGTCCGCTGCCTCACCACCGGGTGCGTGGCCGAGGTCGTGATGGATGACGGGCTGATCCGCCAGTTCAAGAACGGCACGCAGGCCACCTTCATCGTGTTCCAGACGCCCGAGGAGGGCGTCGGCATCCCGCTGTCGATGAAGGGCTTCGCGGCCGGGTTCGACAGCCTGAAATGACGGTGCGGTTCGGGAGCCGTGCGATGATCGGACATCGGAACAGGAGCCTCACGCGGTCCCCGGACATGGCCCGGCGCCGGACCGTCGCTCTCCGGCTCGGCGGCTTTGTGCTCGCCGCGTCGCTCGCCGCCACGGCCCCGGGCCGGGCCGAGGAGGGCAACATCTTCTCCAACCTGTTCAAGTACGGCGGCACGACGGTCCCGCCGTCGCAGCCCGAAGCCCTCGACCCGGCCTATTGCCCGACGGTCGAGGTCGCGGAAGGCGGGGCCGCCTCGCGCACGCTCGCGGGCGACACGGTGCGCACCCAGTTCTCCCTCGGCCGTCTCGCCCGCGAATGCACGCGGCGTCAGGACGGCTCGATCACCGTCAAGGTGGGCGCCGAGATCAACGTCCTGCTCGGGCCGGCGGGCGCGCCGGGCCGGTTCGATGTGCCGGTGACGTTCCAGATCCGCCACGACGGCAAGACCGTCTCGAGCCGCACCGAGCGGGCCAGCGTGATCGTCGGGCCCGGAGAGGCGCAGGGCTTCGCCACGGTCGTGGCCGACGAGCTGCAGGTTCCGGCCGCCATGACGGCCGATTACGACATCGCGGTGGGTATCGGGACCGGCAAGGGTGCGGGCGGCAAGCCCGCCGCGAAACCGCGCCGCCGCAAACCGGCTGTCGCCGCGGCGCCACCCGGCGGAGGCGACGCTGCCCAGTGACGCCGCGGCGCGCCTCGGCGATCCGACCCCGCTGATTGCCCGGACCGGCCGCGACAGGCTCTGGCTCGGCCGGAAGACCCGGTTCCGGCTGGAATCCACGGACGATCCCGTCTTCGATCGCCGCCTCGTGCTCCCGGACCATCCCGCCGGCTGGATCGTGCTGAGCTATGCCGGCGATCCGACGAATGCGCCCCGGCGCCCGATCCTCCGCGTCCTGCGAGGGCCTGACGAGACGGTCCAAGACTTCCTCCTGCCGGGAGCCGCGCAGGGGCTCGCCCACTGGCTCGGGCTGATCCCCTCCGATACCCGGGAGATCCGTCTCTCTGCCGGTGCGGACTTCGCCCTCGAGCGGGTCGGCGCCCGGCGCGAGGTCGAGGTGCTCGCGCAGTGCCTCCTGCGCAGGCCCTGGCGCTGCGTCTCCGCCCTCTACGAGCGCGCCCGCGGCTCGGAACGGCGCTACCGCGACATCCTGCGCGGCGCCTGCGCGGTGACCCCGATGGCCCGGTTCCCGGCCTGGGCCGCCGCCCGGACCCGGCCCGCCCGCGTCGCGCCCTCCGCCCTGCGGATCCGCTGCGTCGTTCTCGCGCGAGCCGAGGACGCGGCGGCGCTGTCGGCCACGCGCGACGCGCTGAACGCGCAGACGCACCGTCCCGAGTCGATCCAGGTCGCGTGGGCGGGGACGCCGCCCGCATCGGTCGACGGGCCGCTGTCGCATCGAACCTGGGATGGGGCTTCCGGCTTCGACGAACTTTCCGGCGAGGCGGACGCCCTGTGCCTGCTGCGCCCCGGCGACGTCCCGGAGCCGGAGGCCCTGGCGCTGCTGGCCCAGGCCCTGTCGGGAGCGGACATCGCCTACGGCGACGCGGTCGGCCCCGACGGTCGCCCGCAACTGAAGCCGGACTGGAGCCCGGACCTCGCCCTGGCGACCGGCTATCCCGGGTTTCCCCTGCTCCTGTCGCGGGCGTGGCTGGCCGCGGCCATGGCGCGCCCGGTCGGCCCGATGGCCGCGCTCGCGCCGGCCATCGCGATCGCGGCGATGACCACCGCCGCGCGGGTGGCGCATGTCCCGCGGATCCTCGCCCGCACCGCCGGAGACGGTCTCGACCCGTCGGCCCGGACCGCGGCGCTGGACGCGCACCGGTCCCGACAGCCGCTGTTCCGCGCCGGGATCCACGACGGTGCCGTTCGCCTCGCGTGGCCCCTGCCGGATCCGGTGCCGCTGGTGAGCGTCGTCATCCCGTCGCGCGACCGCCTCGACCTGATCACCCGCGTCTGCCGCGGGGTGCTCCACGAGACAGCCTACGCGGCGATCGAGCTGATCATCGTCGACAACGGCTCCACCGATCCAGCGGTGCTCGACCACTACGCGACCCTGCGCGGCGATCCGCGCGTCCGGATCCTCATGGACCCGCAGCCCTTCAACTTCGCCGCGATGGTCAACACCGGCGTCGCCGCGGCGTCCGGGACGATCGTCGTCCTGCTGAACAACGACGTCGCCGTGCTGGAGCCGAGCTGGCTCGAGGCCATGGTCCGGCAGGCGTGCCGGCCGGAGGTCGGCGCCGTCGGGGCGAAGCTTCTCTACGGCGACGGCACGCTGCAGCATGCCGGCGTCGTCGTCGGCCTCGGCGGCCGGGCCGGCCACATCCTGCGCCGCCGGCCCGGTGACACGCCGGGCCATCTCGGCCAGCTGCGGGTGGCGCACGAGGTCTCGGCGGTGACGGCCGCCTGCCTCGCCGTCGCGCGGGAGAAGTACCTGGCGGTGGGCGGCTTCGACGCCGAGGCATTCCCGGTCGACTTCAACGACGTCGATTTCTGCCTCCGCCTCGGCGCCGCCGGCTGGAAGACGGTCTGGACGCCGGCCGCGACGCTGGCCCATCTCGAATCCGTCAGCCGCGGTCCGTCCGTCGGGGCCAAGCGCGCCCGCTTCGAGCAGGAGGCCGCCCGCTTCTCCGAGCGCTGGCGGGCCGTGATCCGGCACGATCCGTTCTACCACCCCGCCCTGTCGGTCACGACGTTCGGCGAGGATCTGGAATGACGCCGCGGTCGGACGGCGCATCGGACGGCGCGTCGGGCCACGATGCCGCGACGTATCTCGGACCGTCGCGCCGCTCCTGGCGCGCGCTGGTGGGCGCGACGCGCCAGCTCCTCGCGCATCCCCGGGCGGCGGCCGCGATCCTGCGCGCGCGCGTGACGGGTAAGCGCCTGCGCGCCCGGCAGGCGCTCGCCGCCCTGATCGGGATCGACCATCGGCTCGCCCTGCCGCCCGGGATCCTCGACGGCTTCCCCCCCGCGCCGGCCGGTCCGGCAGACGCGATCCGCCTGATCGGCGACGGGGTCCTCGTCGCCGGTGCGCCCGGCCGCATCGCCGCCGCGTTCGCGCGCGAGCCCGACCTGCAGGCGCTGTACGGCGACGCCTTGGTGCAGGAGAGACCCGGCGGCGCGGTGCTGCCGCTTCTGCCGCCGGTCTTCGACGCCGACCGGCTCGCGGCCCTCGATTATCTCGGACCCGTGCTGGCCTGCCGACGCGGCGCCCTCGAGCCCGGCGACGATCCCGGCAGTCCCGCCGAGGCCGCATTCCGCATCGCGGAGCGCTTCGGTCCCGGCGCCATCGGCCACCTGCCGGAGATCCTGTCGGTCCGGCGCGGCGCCTCGACCGCGACGCGGGGCGGCGAAACCGGGCGCGTCCCCCACCACGCGCTGGTGCGCGATCACCTCGACCGGACAGGGCGGGAGGGCGTTGGCGTGGCCGTCGGGCTCGACGGTCTCGTGCAGGTCGAGCATCCCCTGCCGGACGAGCGGCCCTTGGCGAGCCTCATCGTGCCGACCCGCGACCGCCTGGATCTCCTGCGCCCCTGCCTCGAGAGCCTCCGAGGCTGCACCGACTGGCCGTCGACCGAGATCATCGTCTGCGACAACGACAGTCGCGAGCCCGAGACGCTGGCCTACCTGCGGGCGCTGGAGGGGGAGGGGAGGGGGCACGTCGTCCCCTGGCCCGGGCCGTTCAACTTCGCCGCGATGAACAACGCCGCCGCGGCCCGCGCCCGCGGCAGGCTGCTGGTCTTCGTCAACAACGACGTCGAGGCCTTCCGGCCCGACTGGCTGTCCCGCATGGCCCGGGAGGCCCTCCGTCCGGACGTGGGGGCGGTCGGTGCCAAGCTCCTCGACGGCGAGGGCCGGATCCAGCACGGCGGCATCGTGCTCGGCACCGGCGGCCTCGTCACCCACGGGCACCGGCACTTTCCCGGCGATGCCCCCGGCTACCTCGGGACCCTGCGCGTCACCCACACGGTGTCGGCGGTGACCGCGGCGTGCCTGGCCGTCGAGGCGGCGAAGTTCCGCGCGGTCGGCGGCTTCGACGAGGCGGTCTTCGCGGTCGACTTCAACGACGTCGATCTCTGCCTGCGCCTGAACGCGGCCGGCTACCGCACGCTCCTGGTCCCCGGGGCGGTCCTCCATCACCGCGAGGCGGCGAGCCGCCGCTGGACCCGAGAGGCCCGGGCCCGCCACGCGCGCGAGATCGCGGCTCTGAGAACGCGATGGGGGTCGCTGCTGGTGCAGGACCCCCATTATCACCCGGGCTTCGACCCGGAACTCTCGACCCACGCGCGGCTGCGCGCGGGGTTTCCCGAGGCCGGACCGGCGCCCCTGCGCCGGCCGGGCGCCTGACCGGGCCTACTGTACGAGGCGCGGGCCGCCGCCCTGGACCTTCTCGTTCTCCGACATGATGCCGAGCCGCTTGGCGACCTCGGTATAGGCCTCGATCAGGCCGCCGAGATCCTTGCGGAACCGGTCCTTGTCGAGCTTGTCGGAGGACTTGATGTCCCAGAGCCGGCAGGAATCCGGGGAGATCTCGTCGGCGACGACGATGCGCATCATGTCGCCTTCCCAGAGGCGGCCGGTCTCCATCTTGAAATCGACCAGCCGGATGCCGACGCCGAGGAAGAGACCCGACAGGAAGTCGTTGACGCGGATCGCCAGCGCCATGATGTCGTCGATCTCCTGGGGCGTCGCCCAGCCGAAGGCGGTGATGTGCTCCTCGGAGACCATCGGATCGTTCAGCGCGTCGTTCTTGTAGTAGAACTCGATGATCGAGCGCGGCAGCTGCGTGCCTTCCTCCAGGCCGAGGCGCGTCGCCAGCGACCCGGCCGCGACGTTGCGCACCACGACCTCGAGGGGGATGATCTCGACTTCGCGGATCAGCTGCTCGCGCATGTTCAACCGGCGGATGAAGTGCGTCGGCACGCCGATGTCGTTGAGGTGCTGGAAGACGAACTCCGAGATCCGGTTGTTCAGCACGCCCTTGCCGTCGATGACCTCGTGCTTCTTCGCGTTGAAGGCCGTCGCGTCATCCTTGAAGTGCTGGATGAGCGTGCCGGGCTCCGGCCCCTCGTAGAGGACCTTCGCCTTGCCCTCGTAGATGCGACGGCGGCGATTCATAGGCGTGTACCGTGGTTTGAGGAAGTCCATGGGCCGAGGCTCCTGATGCGCGACGATGGGGAGGAATCCGCGGCGCGGCGACCGGACGCGAGGTCGGGCCGCCGGACGGCCTCTGCCCGAGGGCCCCGGCGACCGGCCGCCAAACTAGCGGAAGCGGGCTTCCAGCACAACGCGTTAGCCCGCAGGGCGGGATTGCGGAGGCCGGTCGGGACGTGCCCGGGACGACCTTCGCGACCCGTCGCGCGCGCGTCTCGCGGTCGTCGTGCGGTCGTCAATCGATCGTCTTGGACGGGTAGCGGCAGAGGTCGGCGATGAGGCAGCGCGGGCATTCGGGCTTGCGCGCCTTGCAGGTGTAGCGTCCGTGGAGAATCAGCCAGTGATGGGCGTGGAGGCGGTAGGCGTCCGGCACGATCGCCTCGAGTCCGGCCTGGACCTTGTCGGTCGTCGCGCCGACGAAGAGCGGGATCCGGTTCGAGACCCTGAAGATGTGGGTGTCGACGGCGATCCGCGGAACCCCGAAGGCGATGTTGAGCACCACGCTCGCGGTCTTGGCACCGACCCCGGGCAGGACCTGCAGGGCCTCCAGGCTCGCCGGGACCGCGCCGCCGTGCGTTTCCACGAGGATGCGCGAGAGGGCGACCACGTTCTTCGCCTTGGTGTTGAACAGCCCGATCGTGCGCACGAAGTCGCGGACCCGGTCCTCGCCGAGCGCCAGCATCTTCTCGGGCGTGTCGGCGACCGCGAAGAGCGGGCCGGTGGCGAGGTTGACGCCGCGGTCGGTCGCCTGGGCCGACAGCACCACGGCGACGAGGAGCGTGAACGGATTGACGTAGTGGAGCTCGCCCTTGGGCTCCGGCTCCGCCGCCTGAAAGCGGCGGAAGATCTCGGCGAGGGTAGCCGCGTCGACGGCCTCGGGAGCCGTGTCCACTTGCGCGGTGACGGCCGGCCCGATCGGACCCCCGAGCCGCGCGGAGACGGCGCTCTCGGATGCTCCCTTGGACGCCCGCCCGGACGCCTTCTTGGACGCTCCCACGGCCTTGCTCCCGGACCTGCCCTTGCCCCGCCGCGTCGGGGCTGTCCCGGATACCGTCTCGGACGCGGTCTCGGCCGGTCCCGCGGCGGCGCGACCGGCGCGATCCGTCACGGGCGGGGGAGTCTTTCTGGCGGGCATCGGCGCGTTATATGGATCGCATGGCGAGCGGCAATCCTTCCGTCCACCCGTACGGGCTCGATCCGGACACGATCGACCGGCCCGTCTTCACCGCGACGATCCGGCCGCACCAGTCGTTGAGCCGGCGCGGCTTCCGGGTGGTCATGACCGGCTGCTGCGCGGTCTCGGTCGCCGTGTCGGTCTGGGCGTGGCGCATGGGCTTCTGGCCCGTGGCCGGCTTCTTCGGCCTCGACATGCTGGCGATCTACGCGGCGCTGAAGGTGAGCTTCCGGCGCGGGCGCTCCTTCGAGGAGGTGATGATCTCGCAGATCGAGATCCTGCTCGCCCGGGTCAGCCACCGCGGTGAGCGGCGGGAGTGGCGGTTCAATCCGCTCTGGACCAAGCTCGAGACGGTCGAGGACGACGAGTACGGCCTCCAGCGCCTGACCCTGGTCTCGCGCCGGCAGCAGGCGCTGGTCGCGCGCGACGCCGGGCCGGACGAGCGGGCGCGGGTAGCCCAGGGGCTCAGCGCGGCGCTCGCGCAGGTGAAGAAGGGGTACTGACCGGATCCCGGACCTCTCTGGCCTCCTGAGAGGGCAGGGAGGCGTCGCGGCAGCGATCGCCCGGGCCGTGCGAAAAAACAGCCCGGAGATGGAACAGGGCTGTTGACGGGCAAATTCGAGGGCTCTATACCCCGGCTCATCGGCGCCGGCCGCGGAAGTGGACCGGGCGCTGAGCCATCTTCTGACAAGCGGCGGGATTGGCCGGCGGGATTGCCGGGCGGTCTTCTGTTTGCCTCTGATGAGCCTCGGGCGACCGAGGCGTTCTTTGACAAGTTGGATTGAGGAAGGGAGACGCGGGCGGCGTTTGTCCTTGCGGCCAGGTCGAAAGACCTAGCGTGAGTAGACTTGTGCCGATCTGTTGTTCTTCTTTCTGAGCTCACCGACGGGTGTTCTGGCGCTGTGAAGCGTCTGGCACTTGGTCGATGTGAGGCTCCGTCTGAGAATACACGTGATCGGCCAGATCAATCTCTTCAACGTGAGAGTTTGATCCTGGCTCAGAGCGAACGCTGGCGGCAGGCTTAACACATGCAAGTCGAGCGGGCCCTTCGGGGTCAGCGGCGGACGGGTGAGTAACGCGTGGGAACGTGCCTTCTGGTTCGGAATAACCCTGGGAAACTAGGGCTAATACCGGATACGCCCTTATGGGGAAAGGTTTACTGCCGGAAGATCGGCCCGC
>NZ_FOZY01000067.1:0-8112 GCF_900116245.1 Methylobacterium sp. yr668
CCGCTTGGCCGGCTGCACCGGCCAAGCTCGCCGTGGTCCAGCGACCGACACTGCACTAACTTTGACCTTGGACCACCTCGTGGGGGCCGATCACTCAAACAACGCCATCTGGCGGGCCCCAAATTTCTCCGCGCGGAAGTCGCGACGCTCGCCGACGTGTCCGGCCTGAGCATCGATCAGGGCGACTTGGATCCCACGGCGAGCTAGAGCCCCGGCAAGGCAGCTCCCGGCAAGGCCAGCCCCAACCACGGCAATATCTAAGCGATCGGTTTGTCTGTTCATCACGATAGATCTGCTTGCCACCATGACCGTCGTGACGCGTCATGTGACCGAGTCAGGCTATGCTACAGCCGGCCTGTCCTTTTGTCTCGGCGACCTGTTCGGCTGATCCTGCGCGTAGATGTGCCACCCGCTCCTGACCGCCGCGGCACCAGAGTAAACGAACGGTTCACCAACTCGCCGCAATTGCTCGGATCGCCTTGATCCTACCGCGATGTGACGACGTTCTACCGGCACACCCACCGGAGACACACAGCCATGCTGGTCCTCAATCCGCTCACCGGACAGCTGGTCGAAGCTCGTGTCCCTCAGCCTGGGCCGAGGACCGCCTGACCCTTCTGGCAATGCGAGCCCACGCATAGCCATCCCTCCGGCCGCAAGCGTGCGACCGGGTACCAGCAGCCACAGCCCCGCGGCATAAGCCCCGCCCGCCGTGAACCCCAGCGAACCGATGACCCTGGCCGACCTCGACAAGCCCGCCGAACTCACCGTGTGGCCTGGCCATGCGCCGGCCCATGTCGCCGACGCTCGTAGCTTCCCGACCTTGCGCGCGGCTCTGGCCGCCGCAGCCGAGGCGATCGACGTGGAGGACGCCAAGCCCTGGATCATCACCGCGGCCGGCGACATCCTGGCCCCCAACTGGATCAGGGCCAACACCGGCACATCCCGCCTGCAATAATGGGGCGTGAGCCGGCGCTTGCGGTGTCCAGTTCCCCCGCCGCGCCGACCCTCACGCGACTGCCGGGCCTAGGCATCACGGGCGAGCCCCGGGGAACTGGCCCGGTTGCGCCTGTCGTCACGTGCTCACCCGCTGCGTGCCGTGCGGTGTCGCGAACGCCTCGGGCGCGCGTGCGGGAAGAGGCTGTCTCTTAGCAGCGGCCCGCTCCCCTGTCCTCGGAAGCGGTTCAGAGCAACACACAGAATGCGGTCAACTACGGAGAACTCCCGAAACCAGGGCGGCGCTTCCGAGTTGGAGCAGCGTCGTCAGAGTCCCCCTGGATCCAGCCATGCCGACCGAGTTGCACGATAAGGTCCACATCGACGTCTTCGACCGCCCCGCCCGAGAGCATTGGGCATTGCACTTTGGGGTGACGGAGGAACGCCTGCGCAAGGCTGTGCGCATGGTCGGATCCCGCGTAACCAGCGTGGCGGCCTATCTCGGCCAGCCTGCCCGCTGACTGAAGGGCATCCTGACGTGAGCCGGATGATCTACGCCAGCTCGAACGGAGATCGTTGGCTTCTGCTGCGCGATCCGTCTGACGATCGCAGCTTCGTCCGGCACGAAGCCAATGTGGCATCGGGCGGCCACGTCACCGACATCGCCTTGGCGGCCTTTCTATCCGCCGATCGCGGTGGCCCTGAGCATCAAGCCTTGTGGGCCTTGATAGGCGAGCTTGTCGACCAGGGCTCGATGCCGCCGTCCGCAATCGCATAGGCCGAACGAGAATGGCCGGTTTGGCAGCCCCGCAGAGAGGAGCTGCGGGGCAATCTCAGCTTATTTGCCGCTCGGTGCAGCCCCGCTCCCCGTAGCGCCATTGCCAGTCCCACTTCCGGCTGGCGCGCCAGGCGTGCTGACGGGCGGCCCGCCCGTGGTACCGGGCCCCGTGCTCATCGAACGGGTCCCACCCTCCATGGACTTCTCTGAATTGCTCTTCACGGAGCCTGGGTTGTTCATGTTGCCCTCGGCGCTTCCACCGCCGGCAGCAGTCTGAGCCATCGCCGCGCCAGACAAAGCGAGCGTAAAGGCGGTGGCGAAAGTGAGCGTCTTCATCGGCATCGACGTTCCTCCAGGTTGGGAAAAGGGGCAGAGGTCAACAATTGTCGTCGCCCGGCTTGACCGGCTTGCCCTCGGGAGCCTTCTTCTCGCCCTTGTCGGCCATCGACCCTGCGCCGACGTTGTTCAGCGCGCCTACAGTGCCAGGAGACTCACCCTTCGCACCTGGTGTCACCTTCTCAGTCGAGCCGCCCTCGACGTTGGAGCTTGTGTCTTTCGTCGTGGGTCCCTTGCTGCTGGTCGTCGTGCCGACCGCGCACGGTGCTGCGAATGATGTCGTTGCCGTGAGCGCCAGGATGGTCGCGGCGCCAATCAGCGTGGTGAAACGTGGCATGTTTCCTCCTGTTGTATGGAGGGGGAAGGCGCGGGCTGTCGCCGTTGTTCCTAGCCGAGGCGATCAGAACAGAGCCACTAACGCTACGCCCGCGATCATCAGGACGGCACCGAGGGTGCGCCAGAGACTTACTGGATGAGCCGAGAAGCCGACCCAACCGTAGTTGTCGAGCAGGATCGAAACGGCCACGCCCACGGTCACGATGATGCCGAGAAACGACGCTGCACCGATAGCGGGCGAGGCGTAGAGCTGCGCCAGGATCAGCAAGACGCTGAAGAGCCCGCCGAACCATGCCCACCAAGGCACTGTCGCCAGTTGTTGACCTGTGGGGATCTCCAGCTTGCCGATGGCGAGGCCGCCGAGCAGCAGCGCGACCGTACTCACAAGCAGGGTGATCAGCCCCGCCGTAACAGGGAGGCTGAGTGACTTGGACAGCGTCGCGTTCTGGCCAGGCTGGATCGCGTTGGCGATGCCGGCGAGGATGGTAAGACCGTAGAGGAGCAGCATGCTCAGCTAGCACGCGGTTGCCCAGCCAAGGTCCGTAGAAAGGCCAAGACGCGGGGTTCTGCCGCAGCACCGATACGGCGCGCCTCGGGTTGGTCGGGAGCCAACCCAGGAGACAGTATGGCGGACAAGGCTGACGTGACGACCTACACGGTGAAGCAGGCGCTGGCCGCCAAGGTCGACGATCACATCGAGATCGCGATTGAGGCCCAGGACGGCACCAAGCTGAAGCTCAGGGCGACAGCCGACCAGCTCGACGCACTGGTGGGCGATCTGGAAACGATCCTAGACGGTGATGACGCGGAGGTTGAGGCGGCCGAGTAGCCATCTGCGGCTTTCTAAATTGTTGAATGAGACGCCGCTCCGCAATCATGGAGTGGCGTCTTCGGCAACATCGCCCTCCCGCCTGAGATCGCAGAGGCCGACTTGCTGAACAGTCTTAGCCCCCTTCTGTACAATGAGGGTCGCCTCTGTGAGCAGCCACGATAGCAGCCGTGATCAGCATCAGCTTCATGGCATACGGCGACCCGAGAGAAGCTGCCGGCAATTTGTTTGATGGCCCATAGTCCTGTTTAGGCCTCGATCGATTGCAGTGCTGAGTGATGGCTTCTGTCCTAAGGGCGGAGCCATTCTGTCGCACAGCACAGAACTCATGCTCGGTTTGTTGACCCCGAAACAAGCTGGGAGCCACGTAGCTTTGTCTCTTCCCCTAGTCATCATGCTCGTGGCGGCGGTCTGCGCCATCGCCCTCACGATCGCAGCCCTTCCCGGCCTGGATCGGTTCATCAGATGGTGAACGGTATCCTGAGAAACTTCGCCGACTCCAGATGGTTGATTGCCCACAATCGTTTTGGAGGTGGAGTGTGGAGTTTGTGGTGATGGTCGCGGGGGTGGTAGGAGCCGCTGCAACGCTGGCTTTCCTGATGCCAGGACTGGACTCGTTCTTCTCTTGGTGACGGCACGAAAATGCCGGGCTAGGTCAGGTAAGCAGCATCCTGCTTGATCACCGTTGATCCGTCGAATACGTAGCGCTCCCCGGACAGAAAAAAGGCCACTCCCGAAGGAGCGGCCCGAAGTCTTGGGAGGAAACGCCCTTGGGAAGGGCTGCGAAACCGCGACGCCATCGCGATCTCACGTGGTCGACCTAAGCCTGCACGGTGCAGCGCACAACTGCCGCAGGGCCTCGTAGCGTGCATAAGTCGCCCTGAATGTGTGCCAAGGTGCGCCTCCACACCATGACTCAGGCTTCCGCCGTGTCTTGGGGCTGCGTCACGCCTCACTTTAAGGACGACGCAGTCGTGTCGTCCGTCAGCGGGCTAAGGCGTCGGCCGGGCCACCGGCGTGCTGGCCCGAGTACCGATAGGCGGGGGCCGCACGGTAGTGAGTCACCGAGATCTCTGGCAGGACCACAGAGGCGTTGCCGACGTAGCCCGAGTAGGCTGAAGCCGGGTAGGGGCTGTGCTTGCTGTCGATGCCCTGCGCCAAGGCGGGGGTGGCAACGGCAACCAGAGCGGCCGCGGCGAGCAGATGCAGCTTCATGACGATCTCCATGCGGGTTCGTTTGACTTCACAAGGAAGCCATCCGGTAAGTCGTGTCGCGTGAGGAAGATCGTCGGTCTGGCGGTCTTGATCGCGGCGGCTGTGCTTGGCCGGCTGTGACCTCTCAACGGCATACTCTGCCAATCGTTCGCCGGGTTTTGTGCGCCGCCACACAGGACACGAGCGCGCTAAAGGGCGAGCTCGTCCGCTGGAGAGCTATTGCTTCGACAGGCCTGGCCACGTCATAGCGGGATCGAGAGCGTCCGTGTCGATGCTGGTGCTTTTGGATGTCTCAACGACCAGCAGCCCCGCCACGAGCAGGACCGCGACAGTCGACAGGACGAGTCCAATCCGCTCAGGATCAAACCAGCGTGTCCTCAGCACGGCGCAGCCGAACGTGAACACCGCCGTCTCGGCCAGCGGTATGAGGTTGATCAGCGCCAAAGCTCACTCCTCGTCGAACCGCACTATTCGGCGGCAGCTGCCTTCGATTTGGCCGGAGGGAGGGCGGTCGCAGCTGCGGTCAAGTTGCGTCGAGCCTCGGAGATCGCTGCCGTCGTCGCCTCGCCCTGCGCGTTCAAGGCTTCGAGGAAGGCGATCCAGTCCGGTCGTGCGGCAGCCGGGATCTCGGCGTCGAGCTTTGCCCTCAGGTTTGCCACCCGCGCCTCGGGCGTCGCGCTGATCGGTGCAGCGATATCGGCATCGTAGACACCGACCGCGCAGGTCTGATCGCCGGCCTTGGTGTAATAGGTCGTCTTGGGTTCTTCGACCGTGCTCCCGGGCTTGGGGAACAGGTAGCGGATCACCGAGATCTGCCCAGGCTTAGCCGTGTCCATCATCGTTCGGATGAAGTGGTTGCCGGTCCGATCGTGCAGGTCCCGCACATCCTGCCCTCTTAGGATCGGGTTTGGGTGGGCGTTCATCACTCCATCCGGACCAACACAGAAGACGTAAGTCTCCGCTGTGCGGAAGCCATCAGCGCCTTTGCTGAACGCATCGAGCGCCTTCGCCTGATCGGAGCTTACCGCCTTGCTGGCGCGCGTCAGAAGCCACTTGACGCTCGCTTCGATACCCGTACCGGCATCATCGCAGGACAGGCCTGCCTCGCTATCGCCGCAGGCATAGACGGCGTGCGGTAGCGCTACCCAGGCCAGAACAGGAGCAAGAATGGCGATGCGCAGGCTCATGGCAGGCCTCAAGAGCTATGGGCAGCGAGCTCAGTCCGGCGCTGCGCCAGGGCCCATTTCCACGATGGCACCTGGGTAGAGCGACAACACCCGGCGCGCGTCCTCCAAACGAGGGAAACGGTCTGTCTTAATGTTTCAGCTACGTAGCCTGAGCGTTCGTCAGACCGACCGCCCATAGACCCTCACCGCATAGCTCGGCCCATCTACCGCCGCGAGAATTCTCACAGGATCGCTTCGGCTCGGGTCGACCGCTGCCCCTCGGCAGCCTTTCCTCGGTACCAACTCGTCCGCCCTCAGGGTTTTTCGTCGCTTTTCTGTACAGGCTCACCGGACCGACGTTCGGTCCCGAAGGATGGGTCGATGTTGGAGAAAGGCTTGCGCACGCCCCTTACGTGGGCGCCCGGGAAGAAGCCCGCGATGATGGAGGCTTGGCTCCTGAATGTCGCCTCCGACAAGCGGATGTCATGCGGCGCGCTCCGCACTGCGGTGGTCCTGAGCTTCGCCTTCAACGCGACCACAGGGGGGTGCTGGCAGACCAAATCCACGATGGCGAAGTCGGCCGCCGTCAGCACCTCCAGCATCAAGCAGGGCCTGTCGGAGCTTGAGATCGGCGGTCACATCCTCCGCAGAGAGGAGCCGATCCGGGGGAAGCCCATGGGGTGATCTATCCGGTGCTCAACGCCGAGATCGAACTGCAGGAACCTCGTGCGCGGCGCGGAGGGGTTCCGAAGGGTGTCGACCCGCGGCGACGGGCGGCAGAGAATGCGGCTCGCAACGGTGGCGAGGTCAAAGCCAAGAGCGTCGTGCCGACGCCCGCAGAGGTCCTTAAGACGCCGCAGCCCACCCCAGAGCCAGCGCCCGCTCCAAGCCTAGTCGCCGACGCGACGATCAGCGCGGCCGTCCCCGCCGCGGCGGCGCCCGAGCGCGAGGACCACCCTATCGAACCTAAAGCTGGGTCGGCTGGAAACGTGATGAATGAGGAGCACCCGAAGCGCGGCATCCCGTATCACGTCGTCCGGCAGCGAATGGGCATGCAGGGCTTCAGGTCCCGTCCCGGGATCCGACTGACCCCGGACGATCTCCGAGCCGGGAGCCAAGCCTGGGCAGACGGTCAGTTCGATAGCTGGGCAGAGCATCTGACCGGGGAAGGGCCAATCCATCGGTCCCCCACCCGGACAGAGGGTCAGTCCAAGCCGCGGGCAAAGGGTCAACCCCCATGTATCCAGGAGAAATCAAAGAGCATTATCCCAGACCCTATCGAAGAGAGGCGAACCCCATCTAGCCAAGTCGTGGCCGGGTGCTCCCATGGCGGGTGCAGATCGGCGGCAACATACCGCTGCTCCCGAACCGACCTCGCCTTTTGCGTTCGACACCGTGGCAACTCTTACGCCGCGGTCGAAATCCGTGAAGGCCTGTAGGGTACGCACGAGACGCGTACCCCTGAGAGGAACTTAGGTCGTCGCCCTGGCGCAGGCGGCTTCCATATCCCGCTGACACTGCCCGGCTACATCGTCAGGATCCGGGTCCGGGACGAGGCTCGCGTGATAGGCGGCCAGTGCTCGGAAGCCGGTGGCCGTGGTCGGGGTCGTGCGTCGAAGCTCCCGGCGCTTGCTATGCCGCAGCTTGCGCAGCCGCCTCATCTCGGCGCGCAGTTCGCCCGTGCGGCTGAGCCCGAGGCGAGAGGCGCGCGCCAAGGCGGAGACCGTGGAGGCCTCCTCCCGCGCCACCTCTCGGTGCGTCTCGATCGCCGAAAAGATGGGATCCGGCGACGGCAGGGCCATGGCCGGCGCGGGTAGGCCCAGCCCGAGCAAAGCGCCGAGGCTCCGGCGGGTGACGGTCGCGTGCATGGTAGGCTCCTCTCGGTAGGCGTGAGACAGCCGCCGGCCGTCGCTCGCGCGCGTGGCACGAGGCGTTGTTCCGGTTCGGCGGGTTGATGTCGGATCAGGCGGCGGGATCGCCCGACCGCGGATCCTCGAGCGATGCACGCAGGCGCACGGCCTGCGGCGGCTCGGGTGCGTCGAGGAGAGTGGCGATCCTGGCGCTACAGGCCAGCCATCGCCGCGCGGCCCGCTCCCATCGGGCAAACCCACGGTCCGGCCCGATCCGGACCATGCGCCGAGCTGCGGCACGGCGGCGGGTGCCATGCCAGTGGAAGGGCGCCAAGAGGGTCAGCCAGTGATCCGCCCCCAATGAAGTGGTCCGCCCTTTGGTATGGCTTTCGAGCCTGGAGGACGGATCGATGTCGAGGAAGCGACCCAAGCCTGAGGAGATTGTCGCAAAGCTGCGGCAGGCGGACGTGCTGGTCGGCCAAGGCCAGAGCGTGGCGGAGGCGATCCGCGCGATCGGCGTGAGCGAGGTGACGTACTACCGCTGGCGGCGTGAGTACGGCGGCCTGAAGTCGGATCAGGTCCGGCGGATGAAGGATCTGGAGACGGAGAACCAGCGGCTCAGAAAAGCCATCGCGGATCTCACCCTGGACAAGTTGATCCTGCAGG